>CAYOEZ010000209.1:0-8533 GCA_964402955.1 uncultured Ktedonobacterales bacterium
TCGACGCCCACGAGGGGCTATGCTACACAGGAAACCACCATTGTTCAACACCCTCCGAGTGAGCGTCTCTCCCCTTGATTGTGTAGGGAGCGGTCTCTTCCGCTCCAGAATGGGGGCCGTCTTGTCGCCTGGACGGCGCAAGGGAGCGCCTTCTACACGGATGAGGAAGGCGGCGCATTCTTCAGGATGAAACGTTCATCCCAACGTCGCAGATCTCTCTCCTATCACGGCAACGTGACGGACATGCTCGCCAGATCGACCATGTCTGCGCCGCCCGCGACAGGCAGACGCGCCAGCGACTGCCAGAGGTAGACGCCTGCACGCAGATCGTAGCTTCCCGCAGGCAACGACGAGGGCAGCGTGAGCACACAATCCGTCGTCACGATCTCGCCCACGTCCCAGATCGACGTGGGATAGGCGCCGTCTGCCGCCTGCACATCACACTGCGCAACCAGTTGCCCCTCTTTGTTGACCATGTGCACAAACGTCGTGTGGTCGTCGCTCATCGCCGCGCTCGCCTGCCAGTACAGACGCAACGCCACGGTTGTCCCGGGCTGCGTCGCCTGCTTGCCCAGATCATAGCCGAGCAACTCCATGCGCTCTCCGAACACGGCTGCAACGGCATGCGCGGGCCGCTCCAACACCACAGGCAGTGCAATCTTGAAGGGCCCCAGCAAGAAGCGATCGATAACGGTCTTGTCCGGCAGCGCCACGGGCAGGTCCTTCAGCGTGTCGCCCGCATACATGCCGACCTGGACGACGTAGCGTCCTGGGGGAGCATTTGCCGGCAAAGCGATGCTGAAGGTATCGGTGTTCACCACCCCCATAGGCCAGCGCAGGCTGCCAAAACGTGCATCCTGCGGCTGGCGGTCGACCTTGCCGACCGCCTGACTCGCATTGTCCAGGAGATGCGCGTACATGTAGAGCGGGGCGGGGCGGCGCGGCCAGTGCAAGACATACCAGTAGACGCTTATGTCAAATGTCTGCCCGGGGCTGACCTGCGCGCTGCCCGTGCCAAAGCCGGCAACGTGCAGCAGCCCGCCGATTTCAGCGTCGCGGCGATGCGCGCTCGCCACACGTGGCGGGGTAACCGGCTGGCGCGCCCACACAGCGACTCCATCGTGACGATAGACAACCGTAACATTCCCGTCCGGCGGCTCACTGTCGTCGCTCGCCAACAGGTACTGCGGCCACACGCCCCCTTGCAGCCATTCCACCTCGGTCATCGGTAGCAATTCAACAAAACTGTCAGTGATAGAGCTCTCGCGCTTGTTGCCCAGGATTGCCACGTGCAGCCAGTATGACGTGATACCGTAGCGCGTGCGGTAGCCGACCTGCGTCACATCCAGATTCTCTTTCGCCCAGCGCCCCGCCGCCACCTGTTCCGGACGAAGAACATGGATCGGACGAATGCCCTGCCCTCCAGCCAGCGCGCTCCAGGAGGTCACCGCCACGAGGGCCAGGCCCAGACCCGCTGCAAGCAGCGATGAGAATCGTGCGCGCGCCAGGCGCACGCCTGCCCCGACAGCCAGCACCGCCAGCACGACCAGCGGATAGATGAGAAGATACAGGCTCTTATACAGATGATAGCGCGCCGCCAGGTGCAGAATATCCGACAGGACGAACATGGCTGCGCTTTGCACCAGACAGATGCCGGCAAAGAGAATAGCCGGCCACAGGCGCTTCCAGTCGCGCACGGTCACAGCCAGCCCCGCCGCCGCCAGCGCCAGCAGCGGCCACCCGAACGCGCCGAGACTCGGCGACTGCGCTATACCCTCCCAGCGCAGGACGCTGACGCCGGCCTGCATCCGCCCCGGCAAATAGACAATCAGAAGCAACACAAGCGCACTCGCCAACAGAATGCCGTCACGCGCCTTCGTGCGAGCGCTTCCCCGCCCGAGTAAGACAATCGCCGCACAACCAAGCAGCATCACGGGCAGCCATGCCGGATAGGTCAGCAGCAGGGCGCCCGTGAGCAGCGCGGCCCAGCGCAGGTCGAGACGACCGCTCAGGAGGTGGGCGCCGAGAGCGACAACCAGCAATTCGGCAAAGACCTGCGCGAAGTAGTACTGCTCGCCCAACAGCGACCCCACGAAATACGTCGCAGGCGTGAAGAGCAGGAGCGGCGCCGCCAGCGCGGCCAGCACGCGACCGCGCATTTGCGGCAGCAACTGATACGCCATCACGAAGACGTAGCCCGCGCTCAGCGCTCGCACGAGCGACATGAAGGGATGCAACAGCAGAAGCGGGGATAGCTGCATGACCTGCGAGGCAAGCGCCACGAGAAGAGCTGGAGCGAAGGGATAGACCGCCATCTCCCCCAAATAGGGTGACAGTGCCACGATATCGTGCGGCAAGGCATGGTTCTGATAGATGAAATCGGCCAGGAGGAAGTGGTGAACCGCATCAACGCCGCTACTCGGCGGATAAAAGCTGGGCAGAGAGGGCAGAGAGAAGACAAGGAAGACGCCTGCGACGGTCAAGGCCAGCCCACTCGCCTCGCCCCAATCGATTGATCGTAGCATATGCGGTCGCAGTCTGACCACCACGACGGCCAACTCAGCGGCGGTCAGCAGACAGGGCAGGAGCGGCGTGAGTGGTTGGCGCAGGAGGTCTGTTGCATAGGCATTGAAGACCAGCAGGGCCAACGCGGCAAGAACGAGGTCGAGCGACACTCTCACTGTAGAGCACGTTGCGCGTTCATTCATGGCCTTCGACCAAGCTCAACCCAGGCTTGCGCCGCATCGTGCAGGCCGGCATCGCTTTCTCCCAGCCCCAGCTCTGCTGCTGCCTGCGCCAGCATGTCCAGCATGTCAGACTCGGCATGCGGCGTCTCCCGTTGTCGGTGTTCAGCAGCGCCGAGAAGCGCACCCGTCGCAGTCGCCGTCTGTGCGGGGGCTGATTTGCCTGACAATACATTCACCACCGGAGGGGTAGGCTTTCTGACAACAGCGATGTCTGGATGCCACTCGCGCAGACCAGCGATATATCCCTGCGCTTCTCGTTCCATCGTATGCTCTTCCGCCACATAGCGCCGCGCGTTTGCGCCCACGCGCTGCCTCAACGCCTGATCTTCCGCCAATAGCCGCAGGTATTCGAGCACAAGGTCGCCTTCGCATTCATCCACATCTATCTTGACGCAACTACCGTCAGGAAGTTCTTCGAAGGCGCCGGTTCTCGACACCAGCACAGGCAGTCCGGCGCCCATAAGCCGCAACACGCTGGCCGACGTCTCCCCCGCTGACGGATAGCGCAGGTTGATGCAGATATCGGTGGCGGCCACATAGTCCTGGAACGTGGCCGCGTCGGCATACCCCACGTGGCGCACGCTGTCATCGAGGCCCAACATGCGCACCGACTGCACGATGTCATAGTTGGGCGATACGCTGCCCACTAGCACATAGATGGCATTGGGGTGTGTTTGGCGCAGGATGCGGAAAGCGCGCAGCGCCACATCCAGTCGCTTGAAAGGGTTGATGTGGCCAAACGAGCCGATGACCAGCGCGCCCGCTTCCAGCCCCAGGCGTCGCCGCGCTTCGTCTCTCGTGTCGCTCTGAGGCGCAGGCAGCGGAATGCCCATCGGGACCAAACGCACTGGCGCATCCGGCCGCACGCGCAAGACGGCCCGGCGCGCCATCTTGCTGTGAACAATCAAACCGCGCGCTGAGCGGATCACGCGGTCGGAGAGCGGGTAATCGAAGAAATCCACCCTGGCCTGGCCCAGGATGATGCGCCGGGCCAGGGCTTCACCTTCAGCGCCATAGCAATAGCGAAACTCGTTGATGTAGGTGCGTGCGTCGCCGCGATCCCACGACATCCACGACAAGAGGTGATGCAGCACCGCCTCATGCAGGGTCACAATCCCGGGATGGCGCAGAAGCGCACGATAGATGTAGGCATGCGCGGGACTATTGCCCATCTGATAGATGACAGCATCATAGCGCGCCAGCGCGGCCCGGCTCCATGCGCTGTGCACGGCGAAGCCTGCCATGGCCGGGCTGACCGGCTGATACCCATCGACAAAGAGGTCGATGTCGGCAAACTGCCCCAGGTAGGGCAGAAGGTCTTCGCTGTAGTCGGAAATGCCCGACTGCACCGGGTTGAGAGGACTAAAGTATGCGAGTCGCACCTACTCAGCCCACCCCTTCGACCGCTCGACTGCCCGTTGCCACCCGTGGTACATCGCATCGCGCTGGTAGGCGCTCAACGTGGGTGTAAAGCGGCGCTCGATACGGCTCTGGGCGGCCAGGTCGTCCGTGCCAGCCCAGAAGCCAACCGCCAGCCCGGCCAGATAGGCCGCGCCGAGCGCCGTTGTCTCCGTCACCACCGGGCGCTCGACCGGCACGCCAAGGATGTCGGCCTGCATCTGCATCAATAAGCTGTTACGTACGGCCCCGCCATCGACGCGCAGACTGGCCAGGGCGATGCCGGCGTCGGCGTGCATCGCCTCCAAGACGTCGCGCGTTTGGAAGCAAATCGCTTCAAGCGTGGCCCGCGCAATGTGTTCGCGCGTCGTGCCACGCGTCAGGCCCACAATCGTTCCCCGCGCATACTGATCCCAATAGGGAGCGCCCAAACCCACAAACGCCGGCACAACATAGACCCCGCCACTATCAGGGACGGCGCTGGCAAGCGTCTCGCTCTCCGCTGCTGTGGCGATGATCTTCAGGCCATCGCGCAGCCACTGCACAGCAGCGCCGGCGAAGAAGACACTCCCTTCCAGAGCGTACGTCACAGAGCCGCCAAGCCCCCAGGCAATCGTGGTCAGCAGGCCGCTGCGCGACGGCACCGGCTGCGCGCCGGTGTTCATCAGCATGAAGCAGCCCGTGCCATAGGTATTCTTGGCCTGGCCAGCATTCAGGCAGAGCTGCCCGAAGGTAGCAGCCTGCTGGTCACCGGCTGCGCCCGAGATCGGCAGCGCCGCGCCCAGAAGGTCGGGAACAGTCTGGCCATACACGGCGCTGGATGGTTTTGCCTCAGGCAACATGGCGCGCGGGATGCGCAGCTCGCTGAGGATGGTGTCGTCCCAGGCCAGCGTGTGGATGTTGAAAAGGAGAGTGCGTGAGGCGTTGGAGTAGTCGGTGACATGCACCTTTCCGCCCGTCAAACGCCAGATCAGGAATGAGTCGATATTGCCAAAGAGAAGGTCGCCGCGCTCTGCCCGTTGGCGCGCGCCGGGCACATTGTCAAGAATCCACGCCACTTTTGTGCCGGAGAAGTATGCGTCCAGAACCAACCCGGTGCGCGCCCTGATCTCATCGGCCAGCCCGCGCCGCTTGAGATCGTCGCACATGGCTGCTGTACGGCGGCACTGCCAGACAATGGCATTGTACACCGGCTTTCCCGTCATCTTGTCCCAGACGACGGTCGTTTCGCGCTGGTTGGTGATGCCGACGGCAGCCACATCGCCAGCCATCACGTGCGCCCTGGCCAGGGCTTCTTTCGCTACAGCGATCTGCGACTGCCAGATCGTCTCGGGATCATGCTCAACCCAGCCCGGCTGGGGATAGATTTGCGGGAACTCAGCCTGCGCCAGAGACACGATGCTCCCGTCCTTGTCGAAGACAATAGCGCGGGAGCTGGTCGTGCCCTGATCGAGGGAAAGAACGTAGCGCGCCATAGTGTGTGCTCCTCAGTCTCTGATCACGAGCCGTTGCTCAACTCTTGTCGCGCCATCCGTCTATTCAGCAAGAATGCTGACCGACTTGATCATGCTCTCATAATCCCAGCCCGACGCCACTACTTCTACCGACAGGATGCGCCGTGGTTTCGGATAGCCGTCCAGCGCAAGCAGGTCCTTTTCGTATGGAATCCAGACATCAACCGGCATCTGTTCGCCGTAGGTGGTCGGATAGCGGGATTCGTTCTGGTAATAGAAGCCGCGCGCCCAGGTGTGCTGGTTGCCTGACTCGTCGCGATAGGTCACCTGCACGAGCAACGGGTATTCGGAGCCGAGGTAGCCGCCGCCCGAGAGAGACTGATAGATCACGCGGAAGTCGACAGACAGCTTGAGCGAAACGAAGTCAGACACATCGCGGTTGATCGCCTGGTACAGGATATTCTCACCGTGTGAGTTCTTGCTGCCGCGGCGCACGAAGCGCACCGCAGGCCCTTCAGGCTCGGGCAGGAAGAAGGTCTGCCCATAGATGTCATCGCGCCGTCCCGCTTCAACGTCGATCTTCTTTGTCCAACCGACGTCAAGCTGGCGAAAATCCCCGTTCAAGACCAGGTCGAGCGCGGCCGAACCCGGCGCTGAGGGCGCCTGCCCGGGCGTCACTGTGCTGCGCTGGCCGCGGCGGACCGTGGCCGTCTGCTTATTTGCTGTCACGTCGCCAACGCCGGCGCGCACGCTCAGTGCCGTGCCTTGCGGGCCAACCTCGATCGCGTAGCTGCCATCGCTTAACACAATGACCGATTGCGGCGTCTCGAAAACATAATGACTGTCGCGCGTCGTCGAAGGAGCAACGCCCACACGCACGCGGCCTTGTCGTTGGAGAAGGACAATGCGCGTCGTGTTTTTCGTGAAACGCGACGTGCGCAGGATCTTGACAAAGAGCTCCGAATTCTCAAAAACAAGGATGGTGCTGCCCTCAAACAGGGTGAGCATGGCGCGCGAGGTGCTGTCGGTCTTGACTGTGAAGCCCTCCAGGATCGGGTCGCCATTATTGGCTGCGACATCCGCCGACGCCCCCTGGTGGCCAATACGCACGGTACCCGTCACGACCTCAAGCGTGCCTTCCTTGGCGACGGTGGCGGTCACATAGTAGCGCCGCAAACCATAGGGGATGAGGATACACAGCAACACAAAGGCGCTGAAAGCAGCCAGGAGCACAAACCAGGCCTGGCGTTCCTTGCGCTTGGCAGCAAGCTCTGGGGACTGAGCCACGTTGTTCAGAATCTCACCTCGAAGTTGGCAAAGGCGCCGCTGTAGAGCTGCCAGTTAAGCTCCACATCTTGCACCTCGGCCTCCGATGGCCCATCTCTGAGCCGGCCGAGAAACGCGATCAGGTCAGAACGAGCGCCTTCGGCAACAACCTGCACGTCGCCGCCGGCGGTGTTGCGCACCCATCCAACCACGCCAATAGCGCGTGCCTGTCTTTGGGCAAAGGCTCGAAAGCCGACGCCCTGCACGTAGCCCCGTACAACTGCTTCCACTCGCTGCATCTCTGCCATGCCCACACATCCACGTCGAAGCACAGATGGGGGTCGCCTGCCATCCTGGCTGACAGCCTCATTCCACAACCGATTATAGCAAAGGGGATAGTGCCTGTCAATCGCAGCTTGTTTTGTAACTGTTCACCGTTGTCTCGTGATAGACGCCAATAACGTAGTGGCGCTGCTTGCTGCGCCTGTCCGTGTTGTCTCACGCGCGGGTCTGGCGCAGCAAGCAGCGCCACTACGTCCACACCATAACGCTGAACAGTTACGACCATTGTTTTTGTTGACGCTGCTCGCACAGTATGCTATAGTTGTCACAGGGATGGTGGCAAAACCTTCCCCTTTTCTTCTGAGGAGGATCTAGATGTCACCGATCGGCTTCATTGGGTTGGGTATCATGGGCAGGCCCATGTCCAAGCATCTCCTACATGCAGGCCAGAGCCTGGTGGTCTTCGACCTGGTTTTGGCGTCAGTGTCCGACGTCGCCGCTGCCGGCGCCAGGGCTGGCGCCAGCATTGCCGACGTTGCCGCTCAGTGCGACACCGTCATTCTCATGCTGCCAGATTCGCCCGATGTGCACAATGTGCTCGCAGGCCCCGGCGGGGTGTTCTCTGCCGCCAAACCAGGCACGTTCATCATCGATATGAGCTCGATTTCGCCGGTTGTCACTCGCCAATTGGCTGCGGAGGCCCAGAAGCTGGGGCTGAAGATCATCGACGCTCCTGTCAGCGGCGGCGAAAAGGGCGCCATTGACGCCACGCTGTCGATCATGGTCGGCGGCGACGAGGCGCTCTTCCAACGGGCGCTCCCCCTCTTTCAGATTATGGGCAAGACCATCGTTCACGTCGGCGATAACGGCGCCGGCCAGGTCGTCAAGGCCTGCAATCAGATCATGGTTGGCATGCAAATGGAAGCAATGGCCGAAGCGCTCGTCCTGGGCACCAAAGCCGGCGTCGATCCCGCCAAGATCATCGAAGTCCTCACCGGCGGCTATGCGAAGTGCCGGGTCATGGAAGTACGCGGCCCGGAGATCCTCAAGCGCAACTTTAAGCCCGGCTTCAAGACCAATTTCCACTACAAGGACTTGAACATCGCGCTGGCCACGGGCGCTGAGTACGGCGTGCCGCTGCCCGGAACAGCGATGGTTCAGGAGCTGTTCAAGGCCATGCGCGCCGCAGGGCGCGGCGACTACGACCATTCCGGAATCATCACCATCCTTGAAGATCTCGCCAAGGTCGAAGTAAAGAGCAAGTAGTTTGACAATGTCACATTAGGTGGATTACTGTCATTCTGCCTGCCCTGGCGCTTTGGCAGGCCAGGGAGGAGCGATGTGTGCGACGAAGAATCTCAGCATGCGCCATCCGAGATGCTTCGG
>CAYOEZ010000210.1:0-4952 GCA_964402955.1 uncultured Ktedonobacterales bacterium
ATGATCGGTCTGGAACAGGGGATCGTCCAGTGTGTTGGTAATGTCGTTTGTGATCACTGCGGGGGCGAAGCCGCCCACATAGCCGTAGTCGGCGCTCCACAGGTTGCCCTGAGTATCGGTGTAGTCGCCGCCGCCGCAATTCACCCGCGCTATAAACGGCGTGGCCGTGCCTGTCGGCGTGGCGGTCGTTGCGCCGATCGTCGTGGGTGTGGCCGTGCGCGTTGGCGTCGCAGTCGAAACGGCTGTGCTTGTCGCCGTTGCTGTCGCAGCAGACCCGACGCGCAGCGATTTGACGTGGATGGCGCTCAGCTTGGGGTTATCGACCTCCCTGCTGAACGTCACATCCAACCGGCCAGTGCTGACCGTGACAGTGTAGGACAGGCTAAGGGCCATCTTAGCTCCGCCGGCGGCGGCGACGATGTCGAGGTTGCTACGCACCATCGTTGCGTTGATCATGATGTCGAAGATGCGCTTGCCTGTCAATGTCTGGTAGATCTCGGCGAACTTGAGATCGACCTGATAGTCGCCGTTGGCGACGTCGAAGCGATAGCCGCCGCCGCTGGCGTTCCAGTAGCGCTCGGACTGGTAGAGCGTGTCGTCAACCGTATTGGCAATCGCCGAAACGGTGCTGTAGGTGAAGGCGTTGGCGGCCAGGGTGTAGCCATAGGCGTTGGCGGTGCTATAGGCGCGATCGGCGAGCCATGTCTGGCCGTTGCTGTCGGTGTATTGTGCGCCGCCGGCGTTGAGCCAGGCTTCGAAGGGTGGTGTGGCTGGCGTCTCAGTCGGCGTGGGTGTGTTGCTCGGTGTCTGCGTGATGGTTGGTGTGCGGGTGATGGTGGGTGTGTTGGTGCGCGTGCCGGTACTGGTGCGCGTGGGCGTGTTTGTGATGGTGCTGGTACGCGTAGGCGTGCCGGTGTTGCTTGGCGTCTGCGTCACCGTCGCTGTGTTCTGCGGTCCGAGCGGCATGATGTGGATGGCGTTGACCTTAGCTGTGTCCGTGCGCGCCGTAAACATGATGTCGATGTGACCATCGTTGACCGTGGTGGTATAGGTCTTATCGAGTGCCGTGTCATGGCCTACCTGGGAAAAGATATCCAGGTTACTCGCGACGGTCACACCCTCGATCACGACGTCAAAGGTACGCTTGCCCGCTGCCGTCTGGTAGATCTCAGCGAACTTGAGATCAACCTGATACTGTCCGTTGGGTACGTCAAAGCGGTAGCCGTTACCCGAACCTAACCAATAGCGGTCAGTCTGGTAAAGCGTGTCGTCGGTTGTGCCGGCAATTGGGTGGATGGTGGAGTACGGGTTGCCAAGGGATGTGTATCCGTACATGTTGGTCAAAGAATAGGCACGGTCGGCGACCCAGACGAAGCCGCCGCTGTCGGTGTATTGCGGCCCGCCGGCGTTGATGAATGCCTCGTAGGGCACGATGACGCGTGTATTGGTGGGCGTGGGCGTGTTGGTGCGCGTGGGGCTGACTGTCGCTGTGTTGCTCGGCCCGGGCGTGCTTGTCGGCGCGGCCTGGGCTTTGGCAAAGTAGGCGTTGCCCAGTTGCGTGTGGTTGACGCCGGAGCCGGTGTAGAGGGCGGTATAGTTGTAATAGCCGCCAAAGCTGGGGTTGACGAGGCTAAACCATGCCCAACGCTGCACCAGCTTGTTGCCGTCGCTGGTAAGGCCGGTTGTGTCACTTGTTTCGCTATTGAGGAAGTCAAGCACGCGGTTCACGTGATCGGTTGATGCCTGCCAGCTCACATCGGGTTTGACGCCGGCCTCGCTAACGATGAGCGGCTTCTGTCGCTCGTTAGGGCCCCATTCGGTTGCCATGGCGGTGCGGAAATCGCGCACGTCTTGCACAATCCGCGCATAACCCTGCGCATTGGGATCTTCATAGAGGTGAATGTTGTAGACATCGATCGGCATCCACGTGCCGTAGCGGGTCCAGTAGGCGGTCTGTGCGGCGCGCAACCAGCCAAGGCCGTTGTTCGGCTGGCCGGAGGGCGGCGTGTAGTTGTAGCCGGGCGAAAGCGGCAAAATGCCGCCGGGCGCAATTTGGAAGTTGCGCGCCGCAATGCTGGCGCTGGCGGGGTTGATGCCCTTGAGCAGCTCGTAGCAGCGATGATAAATCTGCGCATACTGATCGGGGGTGTAGGCCTGCAGGGCACCGGGGTTGTACGTGGCGCCAACCTCGTTGCCGATGAGCCAGGTAGTGCCGGGGGGGTACATGCCGCCGATGATGTTATTGGTGTAGAGAACGCCATCGGTGACGGCGCCGGTCATATAGCAGCCGTCGTTATATCCCTCTCTGAGCGCCTGAGGCACGTAGGTGAAGCTGCCAAAGCCAGGGGTTGGGTTGAAGTGCCAGTTATGGTACCACCTGACGCCGTTGTTATAGAGGTCGCCAGCGTACGTGGAGGGCGAAAGCCGTGGGTCGTATTCGGTGATGCCGTAGCGCCAGTAGTCGGCTGCGGCGCCCAGGCTGGGGCCGGCGGCTGTGTCGCTTGCCGCACTGTCGCCGGTGACCGTGGACGCGCCAACCAGCAGCGCCGCGGTCAGCACAAGCATGGCCAGAACTGCAAAAACAGTGGTCCTTTGTTTCATCTCTCATCTTCTCCCGTGGTCATCACGTCACAGGGCAGTCCCGATGGAATCCTGATCGCCCATTGCGCCTCGAGCAGTTCCCCAGTGGAGTATGCCCTCCCTGTTTACCTGACAATCAAATTCTTGCACATTTGTAGAAGAATAGACATGCCAGTGCGCCTGTGAGCGTCCCCATGCGGGCAACAGCGACGGCAGGGTGGCCGCGTATGCTGTCGGCAGGCACGGGCGTAGCCATCGCGGTGAGGGGTTGCCGGTGGGGGAGTGACGGCGGTGGCAATCGAAAAAAGAACCCGACTCTTGTGGAGTCGGGTTGCCGCCGTGGAAGAATGACGTTGCGTCGGCAACCCGGCTATCCTGGCCCACGTGCGCCAGGACCCGTGGCTTTGCGTCCCCACCTTACGATGGGTTTGCTCGTAGCGCTCAGTAGAAAGAGCAAATCTTAGTGCAATGATATGATAGCACAAAAGCGGCAGGATGTCAAGAAATCGCGAGATACTCAGCTTTTGTGATCAGCGTTCCCTTATCGAGTGTCTGCTCGATGATGTGCTTGTTCTTGTCGAAATCGACGTGCAGGTGCATCATGCGGAAGCACGTGCTGCCCATGATATCTTTGTCGAGTGTGTAGCCTGACGTGCGCTCGTTATCGTCGTACTCCTGTGCCAACTCATTGAATGTATCGACGCGGATGCGCAGCTTCTCACCACAGGCGTTGCAGCGCACGTAGAAGTACAGCGCCCGGCCGTCGCTCTCTGCCTTGCTCGTGCTACCGCCGCCCTTGCCCGAAAACAGGGATGCCAGTGTGTCAAGAATGCCCATTGTTGATCTCCTGTCCAGATTTGATCACCCTGCGCACCGGATTGGCGCCGAAGCGATAGGCCAGGTGGCGGTGATCGGGTATGTCCAGCATAATGATGTCGGCCTGCTTGCCCGTCTCGAGGCTACCCACACGGTCGCCGACGCCTGTCGCCCAGGCCGCGTTGATGGTAGCGGCGCAGATGGCTTCAGCCGGCGTGAGCTTCAGGTAGCGGCAGGCCAGGGCGATCATGAACGGCATCGATGTGCAGTAGCAGGTGCCGGGGTTCAGATCGCTGCCCAGGGCGATAGCCAGGCCGGCGGCGATCATGGCGCGCGCAGCGGCGTAGTGGCTGCTGGCCAGGCCAAAGGTCGTTCCCGGCAGCAGGACGGCGATGACGTTGGCCTGCGCCATCCGTGCGATGTCGGCGGCGGGCGTCACGGCCAGGTGCTCGGCCGACACTGCGTGCAGCTCGGCTGCCAGGCGCGCCCCGCCCAGCGTCACAAACTCGTCGGCGTGAATCTTGAGGCCTAGCCCCGCCTGCTGCGCCGCTTGCAAGACCCGGCGCGACTGCTGCACCGTGAAGGCGCCCTGGTCACAGAAGACATCGCAAAAGGCCGCTGCCTGCGCCGCTGCCAGCGCAGGCAGCATCTCGTTCACGATCAGGTCAATGTAAGCGCCGGCGCGGCCAGCAAACTCAGGCGGCACAGCGTGGGCGGCCAGGAAGGTGGACACGATGCTGACCGGCTGCATTGTGTTTAGCGTTGCCGCGGCGGCCAACATGCGCATTTCTGTCGCCAGATCAAGCCCGTAGCCCGACTTGGCCTCGACCGTGGTCGTGCCGTGGGCGAGCATGCTGGCCAGGCGCTGCTGCGCCTGCGCCACGAGCTGGGCCTGGCTGGCCTGGCGTGTGGCGCGTACAGTGCTGAGAATGCCGCCGCCCGCGGCCAGTATCTCCAGATAGGTTGCGCCCTGCAGGCGCTGCTCGAACTCTGCGGCGCGATCGCCGGCAAAGACGAGATGGGTGTGGGCGTCGACGAAGCCGGGCATGACGACGCTGTCGCTGGCGTCGATGATACGCGTCGCTGCTCTGGCCAGCGGCATGATCTCGCTGCTGCGGCCAACGGCGCTGATGCAGCCACTTTCCACGGCAAGCGCGCCGTCGCCGATCAGGCCAAGGTCGGCCATCTGCTGGCCGCGGCGGGGCCCCGCGCCGGCCAGTGTCAGCAGTTCACGGGCGTGCGCAATGATCAAATCGGGCATCGTCTGTCACCTTGTCTGGATGAACGCTACATAGCGCTGGGACAAAGGCATGAGCCTTGCCGCTGATTGGCACAGATGAACACAGATTTCCTGTGTCCTATCTGTGTACATCTGTGGTCATGCGCGGCCTTTGAACACCGTTGGCTGTCGACAGTTGTAGGCCGGCTTTCCATAACCGGCATATCGCGTTGTAACGACCGTGTCGGCTATGGAAAGCCGACCTACGATTGACACAGATGAAACACAGATTTCCTGTGTCCTATCTGTGTACATCTGTGGTCATGCGCGGCCTTTG
>CAYOEZ010000210.1:5052-8507 GCA_964402955.1 uncultured Ktedonobacterales bacterium
AACACAGATTTCCTGTGTCCTATCTGTGTACATCTGTGGTCATGCGCGGCCTTTGAACACCGTTGGCTGTCGACAGTTGTAGGCCGGCTTTCCATAACCGGCATATCGCGTTGTAACGACCGTGTCGGCTATGGAAAGCCGACCTACGATTGACACAGATGAAACACAGATTTCCTGTGTCCTATCCGTGGATATCTGTGTCCATCCGCGGCATGTGGATGACGTCGGCGGTGAGCAGTTGCGTCAGGAGCCGGTCTTGTCAAAAGATCAGCAAGGCGCTATAATGACGGGCAAGGCTGGGCGCTGTTGGGCTTTCATCATAGCATAGTTATGGCGGGATTGCAACGCGCGCACAGGGCCGGTCGTCTTCTCTCGTTTTCCCACCGCAGCGCGCAACCCCAATGCCCATCTGGTGTTAATGTTTATGATGGGGCAATGGTTGTCCCATTGAAATATGTATCGAGAGGAAGGATCGAATGTCTACGCAGAGAACTCGCGTTGTCATTACGGGCATGGGAGCTGTGACCCCCCTGGCTCTATCGGCTGAGGAGACGTGGCAAGGACTGGTTGCTGGACGATGTGGCATCGACTACATCACGCAACTGACACCCGAAGCTCTTGCCAGGTTTCCAACGCGCATCGCTGGCGAAGTAAAAGGCTTTGACCCCAAGAACTACATGGAGTTCCGTGACGCCAAGCGCATGGGCCGTTTCTCGCAGTTTGCCGTGACTGCCGCCGGCATGGCCGTGAAGGATAGCGGCCTGACCATGGCTCAGGAAGACGCTGAGCGCGTGGGGGTGCTGATTGGCAACGCCATAGGCGGGTTGCAGGATACGGAAGAGGCGGTGCGCACGATCGTCGCCCGCGGCCCCATGAAGGTTTCGCCCTTCTATGTCGTGACGGCGCCGGCCAACCTGGCCGCCTTCTGGGTGGCATATACCAACCAGACCAAGGGCTACACATCGACGATCGTCGGCGCCTGCGCCTCGGGCTCGCAAAGCCTGGGCGAGGCAACCGAGGTGATTCGCCGCGGCGCAGCCGATGTCATGCTGTCCGGCGGCGTCGAGGCCGGGCTGTGCGATCTGGCGCTCTCCTCGTTCTGCACCAACAAGGCCTATACTCAGCGCAACGATCCCCCCAACAAGTCCAGCCGTCCCTTCGACAAGGGCCGCGATGGCTTCGTTGGCGCCGAGGGCTGCGGTTTCACCATTCTGGAGACACTCGAACACGCCAGGGCGCGTGACGCACACATCTACGCCGAAGTTCTCGGCTACGGCAACTCGAACGACGCCTATCATCTGATTGCCCCCGATCCCGAAGGGGCCGGCGCGGCGCGTTCCATGAAGTGGGCGCTCAAGAATGCAGGACTCAAGCCCACCGACATCCAGTACATCAATGCCCACGCCACCAGCACGCCGGCGGGCGATCTGGCTGAGACGAAGGCGATCAAGTCCGTCTTTGGCGAGTATGCCTACAAGATTCCTATCAGCGCCACCAAGTCGATGCTGGGGCATATGATGGGCGGCGCCGGCGCGGTCGAAGCGATCGCCTGCATCTGCACCATTCGCGACGGCGTGATCCACCCCACGATCAACTACGAAACCCCCGATCCCGACTGTGATCTGGACTACACACCCAATGTGGCGCGCAAGGCAACGGTTGACATTGCCCTCTCGAACTCGTTCGGTCTGGGCGGGCAGAACGCGACCGTGATTATTGGACGGTTTAGGGAATAAATGAAGCCCTGGACGACGCTCGTTTACCTGGCTGGCGATAATGGCCGCTTCCTCTCGAGTCTGGAGGGAGAAGGCGTCTCTGACCTCCTGGAGATGAAAGACGTCGGATCGGGCGACACGCTGGATATTGTCGCCCAATTCGATGCCATGACCGACCATGCCAGCCGGCGTTACCATATCTGCAAGGGCGGTAAACTGGCTGATGATCTTGTGCAGGACATGGGCGACACCAATAGCGGTGACGCTCAGGTCTTGCTCGATTTCATCACCTGGGGCGTGCGCTCCTACCCCGCCGAGCGCTACCTGCTCGTGCTGTGGAACCACGGCAGCGGCTGGAAAGACGACGACATCTTCGCCCCCTATCGCACGCTGCAACGGCGCAGCGCCTTGCCTGCCACTCCGCCGCAGATTGCCGGCCGGCGCGCCAGCCGCGCCCTTTTCCGCAACAGTCTGAACGCGCTTGTGGAGGAAGAGGCCAACCAGGTTGTGCTGGCGCGTGCCAATCCTGTACGTGGCGGCGCAGAGACACTCTTATCCGGAGACGGTGGGCTGCCGCCCGGCTGGCTGCGGTCGTCGACAGAGCAGCGTGCAGTGCTGCGCGCTGAGCAGCCCGTGACGCGCACGGTTGTGACCGCGTCACGCTCTCCCCGTCCCGCGCACGCGCGGGGCATCTGCTTCGATGACAGCTCGAAGGACTTCATCGATAGCTGCGAGCTGACCGCCGTGCTGAAAGCGACCACGGCATTGCTCAACCGCAAGCTGGATGTGCTGGGCTTCGACGCCTGCCTGATGAGCATGATCGAGGTGGCCTACCAGGTGCGCAACGGGGCGAGCATCATGGTGTCATCCGAGGATTCGGAACCAGGCAGTGGCTGGCCCTATCGCTCGATTCTGACCACGCTGGCGGCCAATCCAACCCTGTCGCCCCCCGACCTGGGCAAGGCGATTGCCTCGCACTATGCCAGTTCGTACGATCGCAGCTATCTGACAAGCGATCCGGTGACACAGTCTGTACTCAATCTGGAGCATGTGTCGGGCGTCGTCGCTGCGGTGGATGATCTGGCGCGCGAGTTGATCGGCAACTGGCGGCTGAAGGGGCTGCGCAACGCCATGATCGAGGCGCGTGCGCAGACGCAAGCGTTCATGGATCCTGACTATGTTGACCTGTACGACTTCGTCTCGCTGCTCTTCAGAAAAGGGGGCACGCAGCCGCTACGCGAGGCTTGCGATCATGTGCTGGCAGCGATTGACCCGGGCAAGGCGGGCAGTCTGGTGCTGGCCGATGCCCACGCCGGCATGGCCGAGCGCAACGCCCACGGCCTCTCCATCTACTTCCCCAAGATCGGCGTCTCCCCGTTCTATGCTGCTCTGGACATGAGCCGCGATTGCGCGTGGGCGCAATTACTGGACATGTACTGGGGATAGAAGATCGCTTTTCTCAGGTTTTGCTCAGTTTTCCCTCAGACCCATCTCAATTTTTGGCATCAGGACCAGCCTGGACGACAACTTCGGTCTTCTCTCCGACAGGCTGGTGGAGCGTTGACCATCGGTTATGCGCATGTCAAGCGACTTTTCGCACGTGCCCTACCTATGGGTTGCCTTGCACGAGCAGCGGCAGGTAGAGACGCTGGCCACTGATGTTGGCCGCGACGCGCACAGTCGTGCTCTGGCCGGGTAGCGCCGGGCTTGTCAGGCTGATGGTGGCTGTGTAGTACCCTC
>CAYOEZ010000211.1:0-8371 GCA_964402955.1 uncultured Ktedonobacterales bacterium
TTTCTTACCTGCCGAGATAGTGTCGCGGTGGCCGGCGGCAGGTAAGAAACCTGCCAATGCGTTCTTGCTCCTGCTTGTTCGTTGGCATGTTCATTCTCCTACCATGTACCAAATGAAGGGAAGTCTTTCCTGTAGGGCAGGTTTCTTACCTGCCGAGATAGTGTCGCGGTGGCCGGCGGCAGGTAAGAAACCTGCCAATGCGTTCTTGCTCCTGCTTGTTCGTTGGCATGTTCATTCTCCTACCATGTACCAAATGAAGGGAAGTCTTTCCTGTAGGGCAGGTTTCTTACCTGCCGAGATAGTGTCGCGGTGGCCGGCGGCAGGTAAGAAACCTGCCCTACGGATTTCCGCGCACGCCGTCCTGCGGCTGGTAGCCGAGGACGTCGCGTGCGTGCTGGATGTCACCGATGTTGTAGTCGGAATCGGAGAGACCGAAGAAGACGTCGAAGCGCAGGCTTTCCGGCGCGTCGATGCTGCGCCGCACAAGCTGCGCCACGTCGCGCCGGCTGCACCAGTGCATGCGGGCATCGGCGTCTGGCGGCGGCTCTTCGGCGAGCACCCAGGCAATGCGCAAGCAGATGCACGACAGGCCATACGCGTAGGCATAAACGTGCGCCAGCGCCTCGCCCCACGCCTTACTCGCGCCGTAGAGGCTCATGGGGCGCGTGGGCTGTGTCGTGGTCAGTCGCGCAAAGCCGTCAGGCGCAAAACGGGTGAAGTCCCCCTTCAGCAGCGACGTGTACGGCTCATCCAGGTGGTAGCCGTGGATCACCTGCATGCTGCTGGCGCTGACGATGCGCTTGACCCCTGCCTGGCGGCACGCCTCAAAGACATTGTACGCGCCGATGATGTTGTCGTTGAGCACACTCACCCACTCCGCCTCGACGTTGGGGTTGGCAGCCATGTGCACAACCACGTCCATCCCCTGCACAGCCTTCTGCAGGGCAGAGACATCGCTGAGGTCGGCCACGAACAGCCGGTCATCGGGGATTACGCACAGATCGCGTGCGGGGAGGCGATCGGAGGGGTGTTGCCGCCGCGCCAGACCGTACACATCGTAGGCGGCCGGCAACTCGCTCAACGTGCGGTAGACGGTGTTGCCGATCAGTCCATAGGCGCCGGTTATCAGAACTCGCTTGGCTTGTGCCACACTTCGTCCTCGCAATAAAGGCAAAGCATTGTGGCGGTCACAGGTACATAACCATCACAATGCTCTGCGTCACTTGTCGAACCTACTTGGGCAGGTGCTGCTCGACCCAGGGAATACCCAACTGCCACAACTTGGCTGAGGTGGGCATGCCGGTCTGCGCATCCCATCCCATCAAGGTATAGTACTGGCTAATGGCCGTCTCCAGCTCGTCCGGCAGCACCGGCTTCTCGTTGATCGTCTTGGTGACGTGGGGCTTCTGCATGCGCTTAGGCAGTGTGTCGTCGGCTCGGGTCATGCCTTCGCGCATGTTGAAGACACGCGCCATGGTGACCGTCCGCTCACCAGACATCAGCAGCTCCAATGGGTTGGTTTTCCAGCCGGTGATAGACCTGACGATGTCAGACACCTGGTCGCGGTCCCAGGGCAGGAAACAGCAGCAGCCGATGTTGTTGAGCAGCCAATGCCAATTGGCGGCGCACATCAAGGCCCACACCTTGGCGCCGTTCATGTCGGTTTCGGCCACGGTGTCATAAGATCCCCAGCCCAAAACGCCCTCCTCCAGTCCCTCCTTGTCCAGCCCACCATCCCACATGTTGTGCAGGTGGTCGGCGCCTGTCGGCGACACAGCATAGCCCAGGGCCTGGCCATGGCGGGTGCGGCCCTCGTGCATGGGGAACGGCTGGCTCTTGACGTTGATGGCGAAGTCTTTGGCCCCCTTGCCGATCTTGGCAGCCGCGATCTCGGTCCCTTCGGCCAGCAGATCGCCCAGCCCTTCGCGCTCACAGATCATGCGCGTCAGCTCGACCATGGCTTTGCCGTTGCCGAAGCGCAGATCAAGCCCGCCGGTGTCTTTCTTGGTCAAGATGCCGTTTTCATAGCATTCCATGGCGAAGGAGACGGCCATGCCGCAGGAGATCGTGTCCAGACCATAGGCATTGCAATACTCGTTGGCCTTCGAGATCGCACGCAGGTCATCCACACCGCAGTTAGTGCCGAATGCGCCCACGGTCTCGTACTCCGGCCCGCCGTACTGCGGATCAACCTTGTAATCAGCGTCGTCGACTCTCACGATGCGCTTGCAGGCGATCGGGCAGGCAAAGCAGCTTCCCCGGTCAATGAGGATGGTATCGCGCATCGCCTCGCCGCTGACCTTGTCGGCGCCTTCAAACTGCCCGTCCTGGAAGTTGCGCGTCGGCAGCCGTCCCTCCTCGTTCAGGCTGAGCAGCCCGGAGTCAGTGCCCTTGTCGTGCAAATCGGCCGACTTCTCGGCCCAGTGCTCGCTCATCCACCTGGCCAGCTCTTTGACGCCATCAGGGTTGGCGACGGGAATGCTGGTGTGCCCGCGGGCGGCAATGCACTTGAGGTTCTTCGACCCCATCACCGCGCCGACACCGGTGCGCCCGGCGGCATGTTTGAGGTCATTGATGACACAGGCGATGCGCGACATCTTCTCACCGCCCGGGCCGATCATGGCCAACCGCGCCTGCTTCTCGCCCAGCTCGGCGCGCACGGCAGCCTGAGTGTCGATCGTCGTCATGCCCCACAGGTGCGCGGCCGGACGAAGCTCGTACTGACCATCATGCAGCCAGAGATAGACCGGCCTGGCGGCCTTGCCGTGGACAACGACAGCGTCGAAGCCAGCCCGCCGCATCTCTGCGCCAAAGAAGCCGCCGGCGTCAGCTTCCCCATAGCCGCCGGTGAGCGGCGACTTGCAGCCGACCGCGCTGCGACCTGCGCCGCCGATGGGAACGCCGGTAACGGCGCCGCCAGCCATAATCAGCACATTGTCCGGCCCCAGCGGATCAGCCCCTTTGGGCACTTCCTTGAGCAGATAGTAACCGACGAAACCGCTGCCGCCGAGATAGCGGCGATAGAAGAGCTCGAGTGGCTCCTCGACCGTGAATGTGCTCGTGGTCAGATCAACGTGCAGAATTTTCCCTGCATACCCGTTCATGGTCACGTGCCTCCTTTAATGGATGTGGATAGTGGGAAGGGGACGCCGACAGGCAAACTGTGGGTACACTGCGACTATTGTAAAGTGTGCGGCGCTGCGTGTCAATGCCCCGTTGCGCCTGTACCCGGTTTATGCTATTATCGTTATGTTGCAACAGACGCGAAGGGCGAACGATCCGTTCGCAGCCCAGACTTACAAGGAGAAAGCAAGATATGGAGCGTACGCTCGTCATTGTCAAGCCCGATGGTGTCCAGCGCGGGCTGGTTGGGGAAATTGTGCAGCGTTTCGAGAAGCGCGGCTTTCGCATGGTGGGGATGAAGATGGTGCAGGTCAGCCGCGACCTGGCCGAGCAGCACTACGCCGTACACAAGGGCAAGTTCTTCTATGATAGCTTGGTCACATACATTGCGTCCAGCCCGGTCGTTGCCATGGTGATCGAAGGCCACGAAGCGATTAAGACTGTGCGCTTGATGGTCGGCTCGACCCGTCCCTATGAGGCAGCGCCCGGCACGATTCGCGGCGACCTGGCCATGATGGGTCTGCGCAACCTTATCCACGCCTCCGATGCGCCGGAGACAGCCAGCAGCGAAATCAACCTCTGGTTCAAGCCTGCTGAGGTGCTCGACTACACGCGCGACGTGGACAAGTGGGTGTACGAACAGTAGAAAGATTCAGGCTACCCGCGTCACACTAATGAGGCGGGTGGCAGTTCACCTATTGCATGCGTAGCACGATGGGTGCGGCATTCCACAATTGCTCGAGTGAATAGTAATCTCGCTCGGCTTCTGTGAAAATGTGGATGATGACGTCACCGAAATCGAGCAACACCCATCCCGACTCGCCGATGCCTTCACTGTGCAGGGGCTTGACGCCGGCGTCCGCCAGGGTATCAAAGATCGCGTCGGCGATGGCGCCAGTCTGGCGGCTGCTGCCGGCGGTGCAGATCACGAAGTAGTCAGCGATCGACGTCAGGGCGTGAATGTCGAGCAAGACGATATCAGTCGCCAGCTTGTCTGACGCAATATCAACGATCTGACGGGCGAGTTGTGATGACTCCAGACGGCTACCCTCCTGAGGTGGCGGACTTGGCTGGAATTCGCCTGAACACGCGTGTGGTCGAGATCACGTGCTCGGTGATGCGCGGCATTGGCCCCGCAGCGGCGACATTCCAGTCTCTATATGCTGCCATTATACCCTAAGAAGAGCAGGAAGTAAACAAGGTGAGGCGGCTATGACCAGGTTTCGAGTCACGCTGACCACCCGCGGCGCTGTTTTGCTCGTCGTGCTGGGGATGGGCTTCGTTTTCCTGTGGAGCGTGCGGCCCGTTCTGCCTCCGCTGATCTGGGCGCTGATTGTTGCCTACATCTTCGACCCTGCGATCAGATGGATATCGCAGAAGCTGCACGTGCGGCGCGGCGTGATCGTTGCTCTTCTTTTTGCCATCCTCGTCGCCTCTCTGACCTGGGGGTTCTTCGCACTGCGTCCCATCCTGTTACGCGAGATCCACGACCTGACGATCGCCATCCCGCGCATTTTGTCGGACATGGAAGCGTACATCCTGGGCACAACGCCGATTGACATTATGGGCACGGTGATTGATCCCACCGACCTCAGAAACGAACTGACCAAAGCGGCCCAGAGCAGCCTGTCCGGCCTGGGCAGGCAGGCGATTCCCTTCATGGTGCGCGCCCTCAGCTCGATCTTCCACGTCGTCCTGTTCCTGATTGCCACCTTCTACTTGATGATGGATCTCGACAAGGTGGGGCCTGGTATTGTCAACTTCCTGCCCCGCCGCTGGCGCGTGCAGGTGATCCCACTGTTGCGCGACATGGAGCGCGTGCTCGGCAACTACATGCGCGGCCAGGTCCTGCTGATCGGCATCATGTCCGTGGCCAGCCTGATTGCGCTGAGCGCGCTGCAGGTGCGCTACTCGCTGCTGCTGGCGATTGTGACGGGGGTGGTGGAGATATTTCCCGTCGTCGGGCCGTGGGCGGCCGGCGCGATTGTGGTCAGTGTGTCGCTGACGCAGCCGACAACGCTCTTTGGCGGCAACAGCGCCGTCCTGGCCGCAGCCATCGCCGCGACCTATTTCATCCTACGCCAGTTGGAAAACATTTTTGTCATCCCCAACGTCGTGGGCAAAGTTATGGAGATGCATCCGCTGCTGGTGCTCTTTGCGCTCACCGCCGGCGGCCACCTGGCCGGGCTGCTGGGCGTGCTAATCGCCGTGCCGATCGCCGCCGTTGTGAAGCTCGTCCTCGCCTTCCTGCGCGGCAAGCTCAGGGAGGAAGAACGTGCCTACAGCGCAGAGAGACGGAGAAAAGCGGCCGGCGTCAATTCAGGCCAGGGATCGGACGGAGACGACGAAGAATAGGCAAATTGCCCTGATCACGGCTTGACATGTCCAGATGTCTGCGCTATAATACTTGTGTTCCACATTCCTCGATAGCTCAACGGTAGAGCGGGCGGCTGTTAACCGCAAGGTTCTAGGTTCGAATCCTAGTCGAGGAGCCATAAGCAAACCTGACCCGCAAGCCATGTGGCTTGCGGGTTTCTTGGTGGCGGCGACCGGACGTCAGTCGCGCAGTTATTGCGCCCGTTGACCGTTTGTGCTATGATCGTTGCGCAGTTGCGCTCGAACCACCCGCTTTTGTTCCCGCTCCCACATCACGGGGCAACACTTATCCCCGAGGAATCTTCGTGTGAAGCAGATTGCACTGATGGCGGCACTTGCGGCCTTGATCGCCTTTGGCTTGTTATCTCCTGTCTATGATAGCACACAAGCAGCCCCGGCGCAGCCAGCGTCGCCGATTGGCACCCCCACGCAACCGACCTCGCCGACCCAGCCAACGTCACCTACCCAGCCCGCATCACCCTTGACGCTTACCCCCACCCAACCAGCGTCCCCGCCAACGCAGACGCCGACACGCACAGCCACGGCGACCGCGACGGCAACGCCGACAGCCACGGCGACCGCGACGGCGACCGCGACGGCAACGCCAACGGCGACCTTCACGCCGACACCGACACCGGTGCGCATCTGGCTGCCAGTCATCATGTATCGGATTGAGCCATGGTCGTAGGCGCGGGGCAAGGACGGGAGAACGCCGGGAACTCGAAGTTCCCGGCTGAGAAAACAGAAGCCCTGCGGGCTGGCGCAAGTCCTGAAGGCATTTTCAACGGTGACAAGGGGTATCAGGTAGTCGTGGCGTCGCCATCGGTTGGTATCAGGCAACGACACTCACGCCACCGAAGCGGAAAGGAGCGCAGCATGAAACGAGTTGTAGCTTCCTTGGTCTTGGTATTGGTTGTAGCGGGATGCGTGGCGACGCCAACGGCCACACGCATTCCGACAGCAACACCGGCCGCGATTCCTTCGCCAACGCCAAATCCAGCATCCGTGCCCACGTCGCCGCCCGTGCCGGCCACGACGCAGAAGCCGGCTGCTGCCCCGTCTGTAGCCTCAGCCGTCTCCGTGTCACAATTCTCGCGCTGGCGTAGCGACCAAGTGATTAGCGCCTTCAAGGCTGCGGGCCTTCAGATGGACAACACGCGCACCATGACGCCGCTGGACTATGGTTTGGGGCCAATGCTCGCCAGCGAGGGGATGCGTTTCTTCATCCCATCGCTGGGGCCGGACAGCGGCGGACGCGTGTTGGCGTTTGCCAAAAAGGAAGACCTGGACAAGACATACAGCTACTATGTGGAGATGGGCAAGAACAACGCTGACCTCTTCTCCTGGGTTTTCGTGCGCGACAACATCATCCTGCAAATTAACGGTCAATTGCCGGAGGACGACGCAAGGCTGTATGTGCAGGCGCTGATGGCGATGCAATAGCCGCGCAGGGAATGGCTGGGGAGCTGACCGGCGACGAGGTGGTTCACGCCGCAGAGATGTGGCGGGTCAATTCGCGGGAGAGAAAGACGAACCCAATTTGCACTTTCTCTCATCTTGTGATATGATAAAAACAGTGATAGATAAGCGAGGAAGGGGGCAGTGCAAGGACATGGCAACACCGCATAAGGAACCAGAGGACGCCAGACCGATTCCCATCCGTCGGACCAACCCGCTTGACCTTCGCCCTGCCTTTGCCAACGATTGCACCGTCAGCCACAGTGGGGCAGAGTTCTACATTACGTTTGGCCAGATTGAACCGCCTCTAGTGCTATCAGTCGATGACGTCGGCCGCCTGGAGAGCGTTGATTCCGTCACCGTAGCCAAGTTGGCGGTGACGCCTCAGTTTATGGAGATTCTAGTAAGAGCACTCTCCGAAAACCTTGAGAAGTTCAAGGAGAAGCAGCCATGATGAGCAGCCTCTACGCCGATATTCATACGTACGTTCGCGGCCAGTTCACAACGACTTTGCCAAGGTTCTACCGCCCATCGCCTGGTGAAGGCGACACGTCTTACTGCTGCGTGGAGACAGACAGCACTGACGATGCAGAGCAGGTTGTGCCCTCCTCCGACCCCGACATTGGCCTGAGTCTTAGACCATCTTTCGTTGCACGCCTGCGCAGGCAGGCCAAGCGTGCCGAAGCAGGTGACCTGGGAACGCCGCTTGAGGAGGTTCTCAGAGAGTTGTCTCTGACATAACGCCATGTATCAAGCGCGTCTCCTTAAAGAAGCAGAAAGGGATTTGCGCGAGCTCGCGAAGGAAAACCCGGATGCAGCTCGTCTCGTGTCGCAGAAGCTGAACGACATGCAGAACGAGGCTGACTCCGTGCAGCGTGTGCCGCTGCACAGATCTCTGGCTGGTTACTTCAAGAAGCGTGCTGGAGACTATCGCATCGTTTACCGGGTCGACGACAAGAATCGGATCATAACTGTATATGCGATAGGGAACCGCAAAGACATTTACAGGAATCTAGAGAAGAAGCTGTCATAGATAAGCCAACTCGCGCAGCAGTGTCGTAGCAGTTGCCCCTGCGCTGCCGCCAACCGCAAGGTTCTAGGTTCGAATCCTAGTCGAGGAGCCATAGGTCAACCTGACCCGCAAGCTTTGTGGCTTGCGGGTTTCTTGTTGGCAGACCTCTGCTAGTCGCAGACATTTCAAGATAAGAGCTAGCCTCCCACGTGAGGTACCGGGATGAAGCGCTCCTGCGCGTCCTTGATGCCCGTCAGTGCCCCTCTGGTGACTATTGACGCCATTTTACAGACTCTAGCGACCGTGTCAGCGTGTCGCAATGGCCTCCGAGAGCCCAATTCGCTGTGGAAAGCACTCCTACACGCCTATTGACTTACCATAATCGTTATCTTGAAATGTCTG
>CAYOEZ010000212.1:0-8347 GCA_964402955.1 uncultured Ktedonobacterales bacterium
ATCACACCCGATGAATCACGAGCTTCGTCCACTCCAAACGCGATACCCGACGGCGCCGGTACGGGCACAGGATGCGAGAAACCAACATTGAAGACCAGCTTGCTGCCATTCATCTGTGCGCGATAGCCAACACCGTTCACCTTCAGTTGCTTGCGATATCCCTGGGTCACACCCTCGACCATGTTCGCCAGAAGGCTGCGCGTCAGTCCGTGCAACGCGCGATGCTTGCCGGCATCTGACGGTCGTTCAACCAGCAGATAACCATCCTTGTGGCTAATGGCCATATCCGGGTGGAAGGTGCGCGTGAGTGACCCTTTCGGGCCTTTGATTGTCACCATGGGCCCGTCAATGGTGACTAGAATCACCTTCGGATCAACTGTAATGGGCCGACGACCAATACGAGACACACCAACCTCCCTGGGTTCTACCAGATACGGCAGAGAACCTCGCCCCCAAGGCCCATGCGCCGCGCTTTCTGCTCGGTCATGATGCCCTTAGACGTTGAAATGATAGCGATACCTAGCCCGCCCATCACTCGCGGCAAAGTATCCTTGCCGGCATAGACACGCAGTCCCGGCTTAGAAACCCGTTCCAGTCCACTGATCACCGACTCTTTACCGCCGACGTACTTGAGCCAGACTCGGATGTTCTGTTGCGGCGCCGCGTCCTTACCCTTGACCGGCTCGCTCTTGACCATCTCAACATCATTGACGTAGCCCTCTTCCTTCAAGATGCGGGCAATCGCCAATTTCATCTTCGACGCGGGCACCAGCATAAAGGCATGGCGCGCCGCTGTCGCATTTCGTGTGCGGGTAAGCATATCCGCGATCGGATCCGTCATGTTCATAATTGCACCTACCAACTCGACTTCGTCACGCCAGGCACCTCACCCTTCAGGGCCAGCTGACGGAAGCAGATGCGGCACATACCAAACTTGCGAATGTAGCCGCGGGGCCGACCGCACAAACGACAACGATTGTGGAATTGCACCTTGAACTTTGGCTTTCTTTTCCATTGCTCGATCTTCGACTTCTTCGCCAAGCTACCCTCCCTCAGCTATCTGCCATCTCCGCACACAAGATGAAAACCGGCGTGTACGGATGCGCACATAGAGTGTGCTACTTCTCGCCGAATGGAACGCCCATAAGCTGCAAGAGCCGGCGCCCCTGTTCGTCATTACGAGCCGTTGTCACGATGCAGACTTCCAGTCCCCGCACCTTGTCCACCTTGTCATACTCGATCTCGGGGAAGACTGTCTGCTCTTTCAGCCCCAGCGTATAGTTGCCGCGGCCGTCAAACGATGTGGCCGAGACGCCACGGAAGTCACGCAAATGCGGCAGCGCCAGGTTAAACAGCTTGTCCACGAACTCGTACATGCGCTCGCCACGCAACGTCACCGAGCAGCCAATGGACATGCCAGCGCGCAGCTTGAACTGGGCAATAGACTTCTTGGCCTTCGTCACAACAGGCTTCTGGCCGGCAATCGCCGTCAGATCCTTCACGGCCCCGTCCAGGACCTTGGCGTTCTGCGTCGCCTCGCCAACACCCATGTTGATGACGACCTTATGCAGCGCCGGCACCTCCATCGGATTGGCATACTGAAACTCTTTCTTCAGCGCAGGGACGATCTCCTGCACGTACTTGTCGCGCAATCTAGACATCTTTTCCTCTTTGCCTCAGCGATGAGTCGTCGGCTGCCATACTGCGCAGCCACGCGGGTACATCGCCTGACGATTAGCCTACTTCGTCGCGTCGATAATCTCGCCACATTTGCTGCAAGCCCGCACCTTCTTGCCAGCTTCGATGTATCGGAAAGAGACCCGCGTCGGCTTGCTGCACTTGTTGCAGATCAGCATCACGCTCGACAGGGCAATGGGAGCCTCACGCTCGATGATGCCCGCCCGAGTCCGCACGCGCCCTGGCTTGGTGTGACGCTTGATCATATGAACGCCAGCAACGACCAGGCGACCTTTCACAGGGTCAACTGATTGCACTTTGCCCTGCTTGCCGCGGTCTTTGCCGCTCAGAACCTTAACTTCGTCGTCCTTGCGAATCTTCATCTGTTGTCTCCATGTGGAGTGCGACGATCACGCAGCGCGGTCTACGCGCCCGCCGTAGCGAGATGCAGACGTGCAACGTCACAAGACGCCACACCCGCACCTACCTTATAGCACTTCCGGGGCCAGGGAGACAATCTTCATGAATTTCTTCTCCCGCAGCTCTCGGGCCACCGGGCCAAAGATACGCGTGCCCCGTGGCTCATTCTTTTCGTTGATCAGGACAGCTGCATTCTCATCGAAGCGAATGTAACTGCCATCCGGCCGTCCATATTCTTTGGAAATGCGCACAATGACCGCGCGCACAACCTCACCCTTCTTCACCTGGCCGCCGGGAATAGCTTGCTTGACGGCGGCAATAATGACATCACCAACCGTGCCATACCTCTTGGAGCCGGAACCCATGACACGCACGCACATAATCACGCGAGCACCGCTATTATCGGCGACCTTCAGTCTGGTCATTGCCTGAATCATTGCAGTTCTCCCCCACGGTTGGCTTACGCCTCGACCTTGATCGCCTCATGCCGTTCAAGGACTTCGTCCAACCGCCAGCGCTTCTGTTTGCTAAATGGTCGGCTTTCCACAATCCGCACCAGGTCCCCGGCGTGGGCCGAGTTGGCTTCGTCGTGAACCTTGAAATTGCGGGTGCGGCGGACGCGCTTATTATAGACGGGGTGGCGGCGCTGCGATTCCACAGCAACAACGAGTGTCTTTGCCATCTTGTCGCCAACAACGCGACCAACCTTCGTCTTCATCACTTTGGCCGGCACTGAGACCTGCTGGGCCATCTCTGGTTCCATCCTCTACCTCATCCTTCGTCCTGCAGATCGAGCTTCTCGCACCTCGCCCGGCGGGTTGTCATCCCGGTACAGAGCTGCGCAAGCCGCACCTGCTACGTGTCCTACTGATTCTGCAATTCTCGTTCGCGCAAGATGGTCTTGATGCGCGCGATATCGTGCCGTACCTGCTCCAGTCGCTTGTAGTTGGCCAGTTGCCGGGTGAAGTGCTGGAAGCGCAGGTTGAACAACTCCCGGTGCGTCTCGTTGAGCTTGTTCGTCAACTCGACATCCGAGAGATCACGCAGCTCACTCGTCTTCCGATTCACTCGCTTCCTCCTTCCCCGCGGCAGAGCCGACTTCCTCACGCACCACAAAGCGCGTGGCAATCGCCAGCTTGTGGCCGGCCAGGCGAATAGCCTCGCGAGCCAGGTCTTCTTTCAAGCCGCCAATTTCAAACAGGATTCTGCCCGGCTTGGCAACCACGACGTAATGATCAACGGCGCCCTTGCCCGAGCCCATGCGGACTTCAGCAGGCTTTCCTGTTACCGGCTTATCTGGGAATACACGAATCCACACTTTTCCGCCACGCTTGATGTAGTGCGTAATGGCCCGGCGGGCAGCTTCCAGTTGCCGGCTGGTGACCCATCCGGCTTCCATGGCCTGCATACCAAACTCACCGAAGGCAACGGTCGCGCCACGATGGGCTTCACCGCGCCGGTGGCCTCGATGTGCTTTACGATACTTGAGACGATTGGGCTGTAACATTCCTTGTCCCGGAACGGTGGGCACACCTGCCACACCTCCCGGTCCTCCCTATCCTTCTGGAGTACCCCGACATGTCGGGGAGACCGTGGGCTGCCTGATGCCCCGATGAATCAGGGGCGCTCCACAGCGCACTACCTGGCTGTGGTCGTTGGCGCTGTTTCCGCCATGGCCGCAATCTGCTCGGCCGACAGAGCCACAGGTGCTGGAGCAGGCGGCACAACTACCTTGACCGCTGGCAACACATCACCCTTGTAGATCCACACCTTCACGCCAATGCGCCCAAAGGTGGTATGAGCCTCAACCAGACCATAGTCGATGTCGGCGCGCAGTGTTTGCAGAGGAACACGTCCCTCACGCTCCCACTCGCGGCGCTTCATCTCGGCGCCGGCCAAACGGCCAGAGCACTCGATTTTGCAGCCCTTCGCTCCGGAGCGCATGCTCTTGGCGACGGCCTGCTTCATGGCCCGCTTATAGGCCACGCGCTTCTCCAACTGCTCTGCAACACTTCTGGCAACCAGATACGCATTGAGCTCGGGCTGGCGGATCTCAGTGATGTTGAGACGAACCTTCTTGGCAACCTCGCGCTCAAGCAACTGGCGCAGATCTTCCACCTTCTGCCCGCCTTTACCGATCACGATACCCGGCTTGGCGGTGTGGATGGTGACCGTCACCTGATTCGCCGAGCGTTCAATGTCCACGGCGGCAACGCCGGCATCGCCCAGACGATCAGCGCTGCCAAGCTGCTCAAAGACCATGCGCCGCAGTTTCAGATCTTCATGCAGCAAATCCGTGTACGTCTTCTCAGCGTACCAACGTCCCTGCCAATCACGCAGGATCTTCAAGCGAAAGCCGATCGGATGAACCTTACGACCCAACTCCCCCTCCTCTACGACCTTTCACGGACAACGACGGTGATGTGCGATGAACGCTTCAAAATCGGGTTGGCCCGACCACGCGGCCCTGGCTGCCATCGCTTGGCTGTCGGCGCCTTGTTGGCATAGATCTCGGCAATGAACAGATCGTCGGGATCCATATGATTGTTTTGTTCAGCATTTGCCGCGGCCGATTTGACCACTGCAGCAACTTCACTCGCCGCCGCCCGGTTCATGAACCGCAGTATATCCAGCGCTTGCTTCACCGGCTTGCCCCGCACGCTATCGACCACGAGCCGCATCTTGCGGGTTGTCATGCGAATGTACTTATGTGTCGCTGAGACATCCATTTCAGTCTACCCTATCCCTTCGACGGCGCAGGACGCGCTGCCCCTGCAGGTGCAGCCGCCGGCGCAGCCGTCGGTGCTGTCATCTTTTCGATGTGAGACGAGTGCCCTCGGAATGTACGCGTCAGGGCGAATTCACCCAACTTGTGCCCCACCATGTTCTCGGTCACATAGATTGGCACATGCCGACGGCCATCATGCACACCGATCGTCAGTCCAACCATCTCAGGAAAGATCGTGGAGTCACGCGACCACGTCTTGATCACCTGCTTGTTGGCGACCTTCTGCATGGCCTGCACCTTCTTCATGAGTTTGGGGTCGATATACGGCCCCTTCTTCAGCGATCGTGCCACGTTAGTCTCTCCTCTTCACGATAAACTGAGTGGTCGTCTTGTTGGTGCGCGTGCGATAGCCCAGCGCCGGCTTGCCCCATGGTGTCATCGGCCCTGGATGGCCAATCGGAGACTTGCCTTCGCCGCCGCCATGTGGATGGTCGCGCGGACTCATGGCCGAACCACGAACCTCAGGACGTAGGCCCATCCAGCGCGCGCGTCCAGCCTTGCCCAACGTGCGGTTCTCATGGTCCACATTGCCCAGTTGGCCCACCGTCGCGCAGCACAACTGGTTGACCCGGCGCACCTCGCCGCTCGGCAAACGCACCTGAGCGTAGTCGCCCTCTTTGGCCATGAGCTGTGCAGCCGTGCCAGCAGAGCGCACAAGCTGTCCACCCCGTCCAACCTGCAACTCGACGTTGTGGATCATCGTGCCGACAGGGATGCTCTTGATCGGCAACGAATTGCCGGGCTTCGGCTCTGCAGCGGCACCCGCCATCACCTTGTCGCCCACCTTCAGACCTGCCGGGGCCAGGATATAGCGCTTCTCGCCGTCGGCGTACACAATCAGCGCAATACGCGTCGACCGGTTCGGATCATACTCGATTGAATCCACCCGGCCCGGCACACCAAGCTTGTTGCGCTTGAAATCGATGATCCGATATGCTTGCTTGTGGCCATCACCCTGGTGGCGAACAGTCAGTCGTCCCTGATTGTTACGCCCACCGCGCTTGCGCAGGTCGGTCACCAGGCTGCGTTCGGGCGTGCTGCGAGTGATTTCCTCGAACGACGGCCCTTTCAACCAACGCTGTCCTGGCGATGTTGGCTTAAATTGCTTCAGTGGCATACCTGCTCCTCTATCCCTATCCAGCTCCCCAATATGCAGGAGTGGTGCGCTCACCACCCCAGCCCTATGCACGGACATTCGATCTGCACACGGGAGACGCTCTATACACCTTCAAAGAACTCGATCTTCTGGCCGGCCTGGATGGTGACCATAGCCTTCTTCCAGGTGGACGTCATGCCTGAATGCTTGCCCACCCGGCGCATCTTGCCCATCAGGCGGCTCGTGTTTACCCTGACCACTTTCACGTTGAAGGCAAGCTCCACCGCTTCCTTGATCTGAATCTTGGTTGCATCAAGCGCAACTTCAAACGTGTACTGGTCCTGGGCAATTTGCCGCGTCACCTTCTCGGTAACGACGGGACGGCGCAACACGTCATACGGATGCATCGCTCTCCCCCTTCTCGGTGTCGCTGTCAGTCACCTCACCATAGGTCGCACTGATGGCATCCAACGCCGACCGCGTAAACACGAGATAATCGTGCGTCAGAAGATCGGCCACGTTGAGATTAGTCGCCTGGAGCGTCTTGACGCCGGGAAGATTGCGAGCCGACAACTCGACGTTCGCGTTTCTCTCCGCCAGCAGAATCAAGGTTGATGGCCCGGCGCCAATGCTCTGCAGCGTGGCGATCATGTCCTTCGTCCGCGCTTCAGTCATGCTGAAGTCGTCGACGACGATGACACGATTCTCTTGCAGTTTGCTTGCCAGCGCCGACTTCAGCGCCAGCCGCCGCATTTTCTTCGGCATCGATTGTGCGTATGAGCGCGGATGCGGGCCAAAGGCGATGCCACCCTTGATCCACAGGGGCGAGCGTATGGTGCCCTGACGCGCCCGGCCGGTGCCCTTCTGCCGCCATGGCTTGGCGGCGCCACCTGCCACATCACCGCGGGTCTTTGTGGAAGCATTCCCCTGGCGGGCATTGGCCAGTTGCATCTTGAGGGCCTGATGCAGGACAGGCACATTGACAGCCACACCAAAGATGGCCGGATCAAGCTCCGTGTCGCCAACCTGCTCGCCGCGTATGTTCATTACTGTCTGTGTCACACTGATCTCCCGTGTGCGTGATACCTACAACGGTTCATCCCCACACTATCCGTGGCCACTGCCTGCGCCCTGAACAGCTCAGCGATGAACACACCGTATCTATCCCTTCTTCAACTTGATCGCCTTCTTGATGAGCACGATACCATTGACGCCGCCCGGCAAAGAACCGCGCACCAGGATCAGGTTGCGGTTGGCGTCTGTCTCCACGATCTTGAGATTCTGCACTGTGACCTGATCGCTACCCATGCGCCCGGCCATGCGCATACCCTTGTGAACGCGGCCCGGAGTCGTGCCTGAGCCGATAGCGCCCGGCGCCCGATGGCGATCTGACTGGCCATGCGTCTTGGGTCCGCCAGCGAAATGATGGCGCTTGACGACGCCGGCAAAGCCCTTGCCCTTGGAAACACCAACGACGTCAACAACATCGCCGGCCTTGAACACAGTGGCGTCCACTTTCTCGCCCACTTTGTGTTCGGTGGCCTTCTCGACATGCACTTCGCGCAAATGGCGCAGCATCGGCATCTTGGCTTGCTCTTCACGGCCCTGGCGATCAAGGTGGCCTTTCTCAGGCTTGCTCAGAGCCTTCGTTTCCTCGAAACCGAGTTGTACTGCTTCGTAACCGTCGGTCTCCTTACACTTGACCTGGGTAACAATACACGGCCCTGCTTCGACAACGGTGACTGGAACAACCTCACCCGTCGCGGTGAAGACCTGCGTCATGCCCAGTTTCTTGCCTAAAATACCATTAATCATGGTTGGGCGAAACCATCAGCCGGATTAGCGCGGCTGGCGGGTTTCAGTCCTCCTAACTCCGTGTATGTTAGCGGTTCTCCCGCCAACAGATGGCACGCATCACAACGCGCCCAGAACACCGCTGTCGTCCGTCGAGGCACGACGGGTCACACCTACAGCTTGATCTCGATATCGACGCCGGCAGGCAAGGTCAGCCGCATCAGAGCGTCAATCGTCTTGGGACTCGGGTTGAGCACATCAATCAGACGCTTGTGCGTCCGCATCTCGAAGTGTTCGCGCGAGTCCTTGTCGATGAACGTGCTGCGCATGACGCAAAACTTCTCGATGCGCGTCGGCAACGGCACGGGACCTGATACCTCGGCCCCGGTCCGTTCTGCTGCCTCGACGATCTGAGCCGCCGACTGATCCAGAACACGGTGGTCGTAGGCCTTGAGACGGATGCGAATCCGTTGATTGGTAGCCATATTACTCCTTGATCTTTATCACAACACCGGCACCGACGGTGTGGCCGCCTTCACGAATGGCAAAGTGCAGGCCTTCTTCCATTGCAA
>CAYOEZ010000213.1:0-8272 GCA_964402955.1 uncultured Ktedonobacterales bacterium
GGGGTAAAGGAGGCTGAGCTGATGCCGGGGCATGAGACGCCGCTGCGCCGCTTGCTCGTCCCAACACGCGCCGCGACCAGAGCACGACTGATCCTGATGCAGCCATACATGATTGAGCCCGACCCGGCCCAGCCCATGCGCCATGAGATGGATCGCTACGGCGCGCTTGTGAGCATGCTGGCGGCGGAGTACGGGGCCGTGCTTGTCTCTACGCAAGCCGCCTGGGATGCTGCGCTCGTCCACACCCAACCCGGCGACTGGTCGGACGACCAGATTCATCCGACGGCGTCCGGCCACGCCATCATGGCGCTTGCCTTCCTGCGCGCGATCGGGTTTGCGCTCTCATGAGCGCCGATGGCCGCATTCTGCGCGGCATCCAGTTGTTCGGTCTCCTGACCACATTGCAGATCGCACTGTCGCCTCTGCACCAGGCGGCGCGGGCGATGGCGACCGGCGCGCTGGCTGGCAGTCCTGCATCTACGGCGACGCCCAGCGCTACTCGCGCCGTTGGCAGAGACGTACGTGGTGGTATGGGACGTGGATACTCCCTGAACGAGCCGCGGATGCAGACTGATTGTCGCTTGGTATCACACGACCTGATAGATCAGTGGCCGATAGCGTGGCAGAGGAATGGGCTTGCCACGAGCGAGAGCCGCGCCCAACCAGGCCTCCCTGGCCTTCAGGACTTCGCGCAAAGCCTCCTCCGGCGTTGCACCAAACGCTGAGCAGTGTTTCAAGTCGGGGATATCTGCGATATAGCCACCGTCTTCGTTGCTGTAGAAGACGTTGATGTGGTAGTCTGTCATGCGTCGTCCTCCAGTTGCAGGTTGTACTGTTCAACAATCTGCAGGAACTGCCTGATCTGGTAAGGTTTTGCCTGGCCGTCGACATTCTGAATATTGATCATGTCAGGAGTGTCTTTGTGGCTGAAGATGTGATGGCTCCCGTTGATGCGCTCCAATGTAAAACCGAATGCTTCAATACATGCCACAGCGTCCGAAAACCGCACATTCTTGGAACCAGACATGAGCCGCTGCAGTAACTTGCGCTTTTTCATAGATAGCCTCAGATTGGTCTCATGCTATCCTGTATCTGGTCTCTATGATAGCGTTTCGTTGTCCCTCTGTCAAGCGCATTCTGCACGGGGCTTTCTCAACCCCCTTGGCGGTGACGGCGTGGACGTTCGACGGCGCGTCAGCGAGCTTGCGTTGCTCCGCGCTGCTGGCGGAAAAGTATGCGGTTGCGTTGGACGTGGACGAATAAAGCGATGGTTCGCTAGTCTGGCTCTTGCCCATAATCGCCAATCCACAGAACCCAGGGCAGTGCAGCGTGTACAGCCTGGTACAAGCGCCGGTCTCCTGTGTATAGGGGCGCCGACAGCAGACGGGCGAGCGCCAGGTATGCAGCGTCGTATCCCGATCGTTTGTGCAACTGTGCGAGGTCAAATGCCTCCGCGACCACGTCTGTACCATCCACGGCAGGTAACGCGAATGCGATCACATTGCGCAGAATGGCACGCGCATCCGACGGCGAGAGCCTACCGCGATTGGCCGCGACATTGAGTGCGTTGTTGACCTCGTAGATCACGAGCGAGGGGACAACTACCTCCATGCTCCCTACAATGATGCTGTCGCGTAACTGTTGCGCCTGAACACAGTGTTCTTCGTCGTCCAGGTACCATTTCAGGACAACGCTGGCATCAATGACGGCGCGTTTCGTCATAGCGATCCTCACTATCCTTTCTAGCCTCATTGACCAGGTCGGCCACCCTAAGTGGTAGAGGCCCAATTCGCTTTCTCAGCGCGTCCATTTCCAAGGCCAGGCGACGACGTGTGTCTTGCACGCTTGGTTGCTCTTCTTTACGGACACGGACAAGATCACGATAGTCTTCGATGCCAAGCAGGACAGCCATGGGGACGCCTCGCCGCTCCACGATGAAACGATCACCCTTGAAGTAAGCGTCACTGGTCAGTTCTGATAGTTTTGCACGTACATCGGCAACGTTGATAGTCCTCTCGATGGTCATGGTTGGCCTCCATGTACAATTATGTACGTTCTTGTACATTATCCATTATACCCGGCGTCTCTCCAGTTGTCAAGAGGCCATGCATTGTGATACAATACAGCCATTCTGGCCGGCAGGCAGATCTGCTGGCCTAAACGAGGTTACAACATGACTTTGCTTGGTTTGCGCGATGGCGTCAGCCTGCGTTTCGACAATGGCGCGCTGTCTGCGCTCGATGCCGGCCGTTTTGGCCGCACGTTCGACCTGCGCGAGGAATTCGGCGTTGCGCCGGGGCAGCTCGGCGAGCCGCTCCCCTATCTTCCCCTCGAATCCAGCCTGGATATGTCTGATGCACGCTATCGCGGCCTCGACGCCTACAGCGGCCGCCAGATTCACCAGACCTTCTCGGTCGGGCAGCGCACCATCTCCGTTGTGCAAGGACAGCCGCCGGTCGGCTCGGGCTTGCCGGAGCCGCTTGTGGCGCGCACGCGTATGGATGTGAGTCTGACGGTCCCGCTCGGCTATCGCCTGTGTACAACAGGCGACGCCGTGTGGGAGACAGATGAGCATGGGGCTGAGGTGTACCTGGCCAAAGGCTGCACGGTACGCGTCTCAGCCACCGTGGCGCTGGCCATCGAAGACAGCGGCCATTGCCTGTGCATCGAGTTGCCTGTTGGCGCGGCTACCATCGAAATGTGGGTTGAGGTCTAGCCGCCATTGCCGTTCGCTCCGGCTGTCGTGATTTGCACCCCGCTGCAAATGCGCGAGGCTGCCGTAGCGGCGTCTGCAATTGGCAGCGCCGATCGCGCCTACATCCCGATGCTCGATCTTGACTTGCCGCCGATCAGCGCCGAGGACTTCCAGGCTGCCAACCAGCGCCTGTCAGCCGTCAGCCAGGAGCTTGGCGAGCTCGAGCAGAAGATCACCACAACCGCGCAGCAGGGCGCACAGGCGGCCAGCGGCATCATTTTGCCCGGCGCCCGCTCCGTCGAGCAATCCATCGCGCAGTTCGAGCAGCAGCGCGAAAAGCTATACCAGGAAATGGAGCCGCTGCAACAGCGCATGCTGGCCTATGCCACATGGTCGCATCGCAGCACGGTGATCACACGCCTGATCGGCTCGCTGACCGCTGGATCGACAGAAAGCCCACGTCTGTTCGTCTTCTCTCCCTATCCCACTGCGGTGCTGGCCGACTGGGCGACAACCGCCGAGATGACCGTGATGTTCCCGGACGTGGCGACCAGCCAGATGGCGGAATGGCAGCAGGCTACTGAGTCCGTGATTCCGGCGGAGCGCATCGAGATTGTCTTCTGGAAAGACACAACTGACCTGGCGACGCAGGTGTGGCAGCGCGTGCGTGGGCCGCAGGAGCCGACCTTCTTCACCATCCCCGACGAGCCGGCCTTCTACCCCGCCGGCCTGCTCGACGCCTTGCGCCGCGGGCGCGCTCTCTTGCCGCGCGGGCGCGCCGGCGCGCAGGTGAAGCTGGACGATGTCGTGGACAAGCTCAATGCTGACGTCACGAGCGACCATGTTGTCATCGTTGAATCCGACAGCACGGTGTCGTCGCTCGTTGGCGCGCTCTATGCCTACCACACGGGCGCTCGCCTCTTGATCAACCCGCTGCCGCGCGCCGATCAGGCATTTGACCGCATGCGTGTGATGACCGACGGCGCCCAGAAAGAGCAGCTTGCCGTCATGGCTGCCAGCGCCTATCGCTACATCGGCGAGCACCGCAAGAGGTTCATGCAAAGCCCCAGCGCCGATCCACAACTCAAAGAGGTGGCGGCCGGACTGTCGATTCTAGAGCTGTCCTCGGCTGTCCCGACGCCCTATTCTGACCAACAGTTCGTGCAGTCGCTGAGCACATATCTCACGGCACAACAGGCCGGCGCACAGCAAGGGTATCGCTACGATGATGCACAGTGGACCAAGGATATGGCTGCGCTCGAGGCTCAGGTCTCGAGCAGCGTCTCCGAACACGTGCGTCTGGGCGTAGCAAAAGCAGCGCGCGTGACTGCTTTCACGGCCGGCTTGCCCTATAGCCTGGCTGCGGGCTTCGATGGGAAGATCGTGGGCCTGGTGTTGCGTGACCTGGCCGCGCCGTACATCCTGCGCGCCGTGGCCCGCGAGCACGTGGGCCGTCCGTCGCTGACGCTGGCACTGACAGTCGATCCTGGCCTGACGCAGCGCCCCGCGCCAGATGTGGCGGAAACTGAAGACCGCACGGTGACGCTGCGCGCCCAGGCCGCATCACTGACGAACATCGCTGCTCTGACGGCTGTTCTACCGCTCGACGCCATCTTGCTGCAAACGCGGGGCGGGGTCGATAGCCTTATTCTCGGCGATCCCCGCAACCGGCTGGTTGAAGTGCATGCAGCAGAAGTCGGCGCGCAGATGCGGCTGCCGTCTGCACCGCTTGTGATCTACACCGCGCCTCTGGCCTGGCTGGGCGTGGGCGTTATGCTGCTCGAAGAGGGCGCGGGCGGCTTCGTTGGCGCACTATGGCCGCTGCCCAACGGAGCGGGCGATGATGCCGTGCGCATGTTGTTGCCGGCCGCGCTGATCAAGGGACAAAATCCGGCTGAGGCGCTGCTCAAGCTGCCTGGCTTCGACCCGCGCTCAAGCCGAGCCTTCGTCTACCTGGGCACGGCGTCGCCCTGGTTGGCGCCGCAACACGATGTTGTCGATGGCGCGCCTGCGCTCTACGATGCGGCAGCGCGCCTGGCTGTGACCGGACGCACAGAGCTCGCCACGCTGGTCTATGACCGGCTGCGCGCTCTGACCGGCGAGATTGCGCTGGGCAATCCCAATCTGCGCGGCGAACTCCTTCTCCTGGATGCCGACTTCCAAACGCGGCAGACCAGCCGCCGCCGCGAGCGCCCGGCGCAGGAGATGATCGATCGTGTCTTGCAGGACCTTGATTTGCTCGACAAGGTGGGCCTGCTCGAGCAGCACAAGAAAGAGCTGCAGGTGGCCATCTGGGAGCGCGCGGCCGTGCTGGAAGTCGCCACAGAGAACTATGAGCGGGCCGTCGAATTGCTACAATCGGCGCGTGATGCGCACAAGCAGAGCGGCGAAACGTCGGCAGAGTTGTCAGCGGCCTACCTGCTGGCTATCGTCAACGAGCGACAGCAGAAATGGGCGGCGTCGCGTGAGTTGTTGCTCGACGTGCAGGCTCACCTGGCCGAAACGGGGAATGCTGTCGGGCTTGTGTCAGTTTCGTCCAGCCTGGCCTACGTCTCACTGCCGCTGCACATGTACCCCGACGTCCTCAGCCATCTCAAGGTGGCCGTGCAGGCCAGCATCGCTCTGGGCATTCAAGTGCTGAGTGAGACGCTGGTGCAGACGCTACAAGTTGGCCGGGTGATGGCGCAGATGGGCGCGACCTCTGACCTGGCAACGATGACGCGCACACTGGCAGAGACCGTGCGCAGTGACACGCGTCTCGCCGCCAGTGACCGCACGGCTATCGCTGATACGCTGGCGCTGATGCAGGAAACTGCCGCCGTGCTGCGTGCGGGTCTGCCGGCTGAAGAGCGTGAAAAGAAGCTGGCCGAGTTAGTGGAGAAGGCGCAAGCCAACGAGCTGGCGCAGAGCCTGGGCCTCGATGCCTGGATTCTGAGCGCAGGCTCGCCGCCGGGCGCGGCAGGGGACGCGGGAAAGACGGAGTAGATCTTTCGCACTCTGTTGCACAGGAATAATCAACGCGGAGGCAACAGCAGTCAGAGCAGCTTGCCTCCGCGTTTGCGCGCCAACGCTTGACACCCATAATGGTATCATATATAATACCATTATGGGAACCCCACAAATCGTCGTTGATACGAATGTGCTTGTCTCAGCGCTGCGCTCACAGCGCGGAGCTTCTTACAAACTGCTCACGCTCCTGGGCAGCGAGACGTTCGGCGTCAGTGTTTCGGTTCCACTGCTGCTCGAGTACGAGGCCGCAACAAGACGATTGCTCGGTGAGATACCACTAGAAGAGACCGATTTGGCTCAGGTGCTCGACTACATCTGCGCTGTTGCCACGCACCGCAAGGTGTATTATCTATGGCGGCCTTTCTTGAAAGACGCAAATGATGACATGGTGTTAGAGCTAGCTGTGGCGGCGAACGCTGATTATCTGGTAGGTTACAACAAGAACGATTTTCGTGGCATTGAACGATTTGGCATACGCGTGGTCACACCCAAGGAATTCCTGCAGGCCAAAGGAGCAATAGAATGAGCTCAATTAGTGTCCGGCTACCTGATTCATTGCACGACAAGGTGCGCGATATGGCGCACAAAGAGAACGTGTCTATCAATCAATTCATCGCGCTGGCGCTCGCGGAGAAGCTGTCCGCCTTGATGACCGAGGACTATCTGGTTGAACGAGCCCAGCGTGGCGACCGCTCGAAGTTCCTCGACGCCCTGGCAAAGGTTCCTGATGTTGAGCCTGAGGAGCGAGATCGGCTATGAAACTACACACACTTCTGGCTGCTCTACCTGAGAAATCCGTCAGCGATGAGGCAGATCCCGGCATCAGCGCCATCGTGTCCGACTCGCGGCAGGCGCAGGCAGGGTCGCTCTTCGTGGCCATCACCGGCGGCAGCGTGGATGCGCACCGCTTCATCCCCGATGCGATCAAACGCGGCGCGGCGGCGGTTGTGGGCGAGAAAGAGCTCGCCGCGCCGCCGCCCGTTCCCTACATAGGCGTGGCCGACGCGCGCGCTGCCCTGGCGCTACTCTGCGCCGCCTGGCATGACTTTCCGGCGCGTAAGATGCGCGTCATCGGCATCACCGGCACCGACGGCAAGACGACGACCACCACACTCATTCACGCCATCCTGGGCGCGGCCGGCGAACACGCCGGCATGGTCTCGACCGTCGCCGCCACCATCGGCGGGCGGCAGATCGACACCGGCCTGCACACCACCACTCCTGACGCCCCCGCCATGCAGGCCTACCTGGCCGAGATGGCCGCCAAGGGCTGCACCTATGCCGTGCTCGAAACCACCTCACACGGCCTGCATCAGAAGCGCGTCGACGCCTGCGAGTTCGATGTCGCCGTCATCACCAACATCACCCACGAGCACCTCGACTACCACGGCACCTACGAGAACTACCGCGCGGCCAAGGCGACCCTCTTCCGCATGATGAGCGCCTCTTTCCGCAAGCCCGGCCAGCTCAAGATATCCGTGCTCAACGCCGACGACCCGGCCTACGCCTTTTTGCGCGCCATCCCCGCCGACCGCTATCTGAGCTACGCCCTCGACGCCGTGGCCGACGTGACCGCCGAGAACATCGTCGAAGACGCCCACGGCCAGCGCTTCACCGCCGTGACCCCCGCCGGCCGCTTCCCGGTCGAGATTGTGCTGCCCGGCCGTTACAACGTCGCCAACGCGCTGGCCGCCATCAGCGTGGCCGTGGGCCTGGGGCTGCCCGTCGCCGCTATCCAGCGCGGGCTGGCCGCGGTGACCTTCATCCCCGGTCGCATGGAGCGCATCGACGAAGGGCAGGACTTCACGGCTATCGTCGACTTTGCCCACACGCCCAACGCCCTGGAGCAGGCGCTCACCTTTGCCCGCACCATGACCAAAGGGCGCGTTATCGTCGTCTTTGGCACGGCCGGCTTGCGCGACCGCAGCAAGCGCCCGCTGATGGGCAAAGTGGCCGGGCGGCTGGCTGACTTTACGGTGTTGACGACCGAAGACCCGCGCACCGAAAACGTCTCAGCGATCATGAGCGAGATCGCCGCCGGGCTGCACAGCGCCGGCCGCCGCGAGGGCGAGGGCTACGTGCCCATCGCCGACCGCGCCGTGGCAATCATCTTCGCCGTGAACATGGCGCAGCCGGGCGACCTTGTCATCGTCACCGGCAAAGGCCACGAGCAGAGCATGTGCTTCGGCGTGACGGAATACCCGTGGGACGACCACGTTGCGCTGCGGGCGGCGCTGCGGGGGAGGGTTCAGGGGTCAGGGGATAGGGTACAGGGGATAGGGTAGGGGGTATGGGGACACGGAAGCCGTCCACGGATGAAGGCGCGGATGGCACGGACGCACGGATTCTGAGCACGGATGACGCGGATCAGGGTAAGGAGCACGGCTCATATTCTGGAGAGATGAGGTGCTAGATGGCGAAGAGGAAGACAAAGAAAACACCCCGCCAGAGGATGACAGCAAAGATGGCGCTGCGCTCGGCTGGTGAGGATCTTGAAGTGATACACTTGCTCAGCTATGAGATCACCAACGCACCGATGCCCGGACCGCCCTATCCACACCTGCCGGG
>CAYOEZ010000214.1:0-945 GCA_964402955.1 uncultured Ktedonobacterales bacterium
CCAAAGTTGGGGGGGGAGGCAAACCGCATCCGCCTGCACACCCCCCTTCCCCCAAGTTTGGGGGAGGCAAGCCGCGTCTCGCAGCATTCCCCCCAAAGTTGGGGGGGAGGGGGGCTAGATGCCCGTAGCTGTCAGCGTTGTTTCGATAGTCTCGCAAGGCCCCCCGGCCCCCAAGTTTGGGGGAGGCAAACCGCATCCGCCTGCACACCCCCCTTCCCCCAAGGTTGGGAGAGACCTGCTGCGTCTCCCGGCGCTCCCCCCAAAGTTGGGGGGGAAGGGGGTAAAATGCCGTCCGGTGTCAGCGTTGTGTCGATATTTTGGTAGCCCCCCGGCCCCCAACCTTGGGGGGGAGGGGGGCAAAATGGCGTCCGGCGTCAGCGTTGTGTCGATATTTTGGTAGGCCCCCCCGGCCCCCAAGGTTGGGGGATGCACGCTGCGTCTCCCGGCGTTCCCCCCAAAGTTGGGGGGTAGGGGGGCTAAATGCCCTCCGGGGTCAGCGTCGTCTCAACACTCGCGTAAGCAATGCCCAGATCGGCGCAGACACTCCGCCAGGCCGCCTCCGAGTCGGGAAGATCGAGGAAGGGTATCCAGCCTAGCTTGAGATAGATGTGGACGGCCGGCAGGCGGAACGTGTCGGTCAGCAGGTAGAGGGTCGAGTAGCGCGACTCGTGCAGCATACGCGTGACCGCGGCACAGGTGATGTAGCCCAGCCCCTTGCCGCGATGGTCAGGATCGGTTCCCACCCAGCCCAACTCGGCGCCAGCGGGGTGATGCTCGCGCGGGTTGGCCTGCGCCGACGTCGTGGCAATCAGACTACCCGTTTGATTGTAGACGATGAAGAAAAGGCCAGACGGAAACATAGTCTCGAACACGCGCAGCGCCTTGGCCTCGTCCCACGCGTCGAAGCCGGCGCGGCGCATGAGCTGAACATAGGCGTCCTTGTCG
>CAYOEZ010000214.1:955-2642 GCA_964402955.1 uncultured Ktedonobacterales bacterium
CCCCTCGCGGTAGGAACGCATGCTATAGCCGGCGGGAATGGCCGGGACAGCGGGGGCGACGCGCCGCGTGCGCGGCCAGATCATGTGCAGCTTTGGCGGTTTGAGGGGCTGAACGGGAGCGGTCGTCATCAGTGGTGAATCCTCCTGTATGTGGCATGCCAGACCACCGAGGTTTCGAAAAACCTCGCTGGTCTTGTGATCACAAACCTGCCAGGTCATCATACACGGGCAGCAGCGCATCGTAAGCGCGGTTGAACGTCGCGTACAGGCGATCGTAGACAACGGCAGCCTGCGCGTCGGGCATAGTCGTGTCGGTGATCGGCGTCAGCGTCTCGGCGATACTGAAATCTTTGAACAGGCCAACGCCGACGCCGCCGGCAATGGCCGCGCCCATACTTGTCGCCTCTTCGAGCAACGCCGGACGTTCGACCGGCCGGTTGAAGACGCCGGCCATAATCTGCCGCCAGACGCGCCCGCGTGCCCCGCCGCCGATGGCGCGCATGGAAGGGATGGCTGCGCCCTGTTGCTCGAAGGCATCGAGCACGCCACGCAGATTGAAGGTGACGCCTTCCAGCACGGCGCGGATCATGTCGGCCCGCGTGTGTTTGATCGTCAGGCCGATGTATGCCCCGCGCGCCGCCGGGTTCCAGCGCGGGCTGCGCTCACCCATCAAATAGGGCAGGCAGAGCAGGCCATTGGCCCCCGGCGGCGACTGCTCAGCCTGTGCGTCCATCAACTCATAGGGGCTGACCTTGAGTTGAACTGCGGCATCCTTCTCAGTCGTACACAGGGTATCGCGCAGCCACTGATAGGCCGCGCCCGCCGCCTGCATCGCGCCCGTGGGGGTGAACATGTCAGGGACCAGATGTGCAAAGGTGAACGTGCGCATGGCCGGGTCGAAGATGGGCTTTCGCGTGGCGATACCGATCCACGCCGACGAGCCGATGTAGGTGTATGCGCTGCCCTCGCGCACCACGCCGGCGCCCGTCGCCGCACACACGCCATCGCCGCCGCCAATGACAACCGGCGTTCCCGCTGCCAGCCCCACCTCAGCCGCCGCTTGCACCGTTACCTCGCCAACGACATCGGTCGAGGCGTGCAGCTCAGGCAAGAAAGCGCGGTCGAGCTTGATGGCATCAAGAATCTGCGCTGACCAATCTTTGCTCAGCAGATCATAGAGCAGCGTGCCGCAGGCATCGGAGTAGTCGGTGACGAAGCGGCCACTGAGGCGCGCCACAATGAAGTCCTTTGCCTGCAGGAACTTGTGCACGCGGGCGAATATCTCCGGCTCGTGCATGCGTATCCAGAGCATCTTGCTGCCGGAATATGACGGGCCGACACGGTGGCCGGTGCGGCGATAGACTGCCTCGGGGCCAACAGCGGCGATGGCCTGCGCCCCATCCACAGCGCGATGATCGGCCCAGATGATGGCGTTGCGCAGCGGCCGCGCCTGGCGATCGACGGCCACGCAGCCCATCATCTGCCCGCTGAAGGAGATGCAGGCGACCTCGGCGGGCTGGACGCGGGCCGACGCGAGCAAGCGGTTGGTGGACACGCAGACAGCCTGCCACCAGTCGTCGGGATTCTGCTCGGCCCAGGTGACACGCGGCATCTCGGTTGCATAGCCGTAGAAGGCGCTGGCGCGCGCCTGCCCCTCGCTATCCCAGAGGGTGGCCTTGTTGCCGGT
>CAYOEZ010000214.1:2742-8225 GCA_964402955.1 uncultured Ktedonobacterales bacterium
ATCTCGTAGTAGCTGACGTACTCTGTGCTCAGCGGCAGTTTTGCCGGGTCGCCCTTGTAGTAGGGGAACGTGGACGGGTTGAGCGCCCAGGGAGCAAGCCGCTCGAAGGCCATGCGCAGTGTGCGCCCACCCGGTGAGCGGTAGTCGTAGAGGTCGATGCCGTTGACGCGGGCGATCTCGGCGGCGATGGTCTGTGGCATGAGCGTGAAGTGTGAATACCAGATGCCGCGCTCGCCGACGCCGTTGTTGCGCCCGACCTCATGGGGAAAGTGGCCATCCTCGGCGATCTGCGTCTCGATGAACTCCTTCCAGCGAGCGCCGCCCAGATCAAACAACATGGTAGACTGCAGGTAGCTGGCCGCCGCCATGACCAGCGCCAGCCCCCAGTTGCCCCAGTTGTTGGCGCGCGCCATGCAGTTCATGGGCACGGCCTTATCCTGCACAAACTGCTTGAAGGCCTGCTGTTGCGCCGCCGGCCAGCCCGTGTAGCCTTTGATCAGGTCGGCAGCGAAAATCAGCGCCGGGAAGTGATAGCTGAAGCTGAGCGTCGAGTCGTCTTCAGTGCGCAGCTTTGTGAGAGCCGCCCAGCCGTTGATGAGGCGCGCCGCAGCCAGCGCGTGGCGGTCATCTCCGCTTATGCGGTGGTAAAGGGCCAACGTGTAGGCGCTGTTGGCGTCCCCTTCAAGCCCGCCTTTGCCTGTGCGATGGCCCTGGGCGTCGCGGTAGTAGCCCGGGACGTACCATGTCTCGGGCACATGGGGCTGACGATCGAGCTGCGCCTGCGCTTCTTTCTCCAACGCCAGAAACGCGGCGTAGGTGGGCTGTGTGCGACGGGAGACGCGCTCCTTCAGCGTTGCCAGACGATTCTCGTTCAAGAAAACAGATGCAAATGGATTCATTACGATTGTCCTTTGGCCAGAGTGACAGGCGGCCATTGCGGCGTCTGCTGCCAGCGCACAACAGGTCAGGAAAGCGCGCCGCGATGTGTGTTTCGGCTGGCTTGTCATATGTGCCATCATTATAGCAGTTTTGGCGAATGGTGCAAGATGCATCGCTCATGCGGAGACAGCCAGCTTTCCCGCACTATTAGTATTAATAAGCACAAAAGGTTGACTATTGTCCGTCCATCTGCTATACTTGCACAATGCTGGCGGACTCGTGCATCTGCCTCGTGGATAGCCCTGCCCCCCAAGACAGGGCACAAACAAAACAGGAGGAGAGACAAATGTGGCGTTCTCGCAAGATGGCGGCGCTCGTGGTTGCCGCGCTCGTTGTCGCGTCGTTGCTGGTGCCCTTCGTCGGTTATGCCGATGGCTCACTGACAGCGGCCAAGACAACAACCGCTCCCAAGATTGACGGGCAAGTAGACGCGGCCTGGGGCTCGGCGACTGCCCTCAGCATCAAGACGTCCGGTGGCGTCAATTTCGGCGGCAGCGGCTCGACCGATGTGGTGCTAAAGGCGCTGTATGACAGCAGCAACGTGTACTTCCTGGCGCAGTGGAAGGACCCAACGGAATCGAACCGCCGCGCTCCCTTCCAGAAAAAGGCTGATGGCACATGGGTCAAGCTCGTTGACCCCAACGACAAGGGCAGCGACAACAACGTCTACTACGAAGACAAGCTGGCCTTCATCTGGAACGTCAACGATTCCATCAAGGGTTTCAACCAGGCAGGATGTTTCGTGACCTGCCATGCCGGCGAAACCGGCAAGCCATATGGCAACAAGTACACAACCAGCGCCGGTGAGATCGGCGACATCTGGCACTGGAAAGGCGTGCGCACCGGTCCGGTTGGTCAGATTGACGACCAGTATCTGGACGATACACGCTACGATAAGGACAAGTCCCCTGAGGCGGGCCGCAAGAGCGACGCCAAGGTTAGCGGCGGTTACGCCGACAATGTGCTCGAGAACGGCAAGCCCAAGTTCGCCCTCAAAGACAACAAACCGACGCCCCCTTACTGGATTGTTGACTCTGAGAAGGTTGCCTTCGACGACACGAAGTACAAGGCCAACGACGAAGTACCTGGCATCATCATCTCTGCGATGACAGGCGATCGCGCTGACCTGAGCTCTGGCCAGGTGTACAAGGATGGCATGTGGACGCTGGAGTGGAGCCGCAAGCTCACCACCGGCAGCAAGACTGACGTCCAATTCACTGACCTGAGCAAGTCGTACTACTTTGGTGTGGCTGCGTTTGACAATGCCCAGGTGCGCCATGCCTATCAAACTGGCGCAAGCGAGTTCAAGTTTGCTGCAGCCACAGCCAGCGCAACGGCCCTGCCCAAGGCCGGCGAGCCGTATCTACAGGTTCTGGGCCTCGTGGTCGCCGGGCTGGTTCTGGTTGCCCTCGGCGGAGCGCTCGTTGCTGCGAAGTCTCGCCTGTAAGCCTCGGCTTCTGTAGCATTAGCTGTGATCGGGGTAGACCAACGGTCTGCCCCGATCTTTTTCTGTGCATCATGCGTTTAGCGACAGGTGACTGTTCCCCCGCACTCCTGTGCAGCAACAGCCAGCGCCGCCATTTGCCGATGCGATGTCTCTCGGCGTCACGGTATCAGCCCGGCACATACCAGGTTTGCGGGACATGGAGCTGGCGGTTGAGGTGCCCCTGAGCGTCCTTCTCCAGAGCGAGAAACGCAGTGTAGGTGGGCTGTGGCGATGGGCAATGCGCTCCTTGAGCGTCGCCAGGCGCGTCTCGCTCAGGAAAACACAAGGAAAGTGTGGCATATGGCGTGTCCTTTCTTGCCCGTTTTCTTGATTATAGCAGTTTTGGTGAATGCTGCAACAGGGCTGCTCAGCCTAAACGCAGACCGAGCGCCTGCCAGGCCAGTTGGCCACGCTTGAAAAACGCGGACAGCAGCCGGGGCACGGTTGTGCGAGGCTCCGGGAATACGTGGATCTCGTTGATCTCACGGAATGTGGCCCAGGCTGGCTTCTCGCTGCCGTCGCTGCGCAGGAGGCCGTGCCAGAGACGCGCCTGGGGGATGTCTTGAAGGAAGAACCAATAGGTCATTGGCGTATGGGGCAGTTGTTTTAGCTTGAGATAGGCGACCTTGAGATTGGCGGCCTGAGTGTTCTCGTCCACATTGTCGTTTGACCAGCCAAGCTCGGTGATGTGGATTGGCTTGTTGCTGACGCCGCCCTCTTCCGCAACGTAGGCCTTTCGCACAAAACTCGCCGCCTGCTCGACACGTGCAGCGGTCGTGCTACTCCACTGGTCAATGTACAAATGCTGGCCAATCACATCGATGGGATAGGAGCCATACACGTTCCTGACATCGTGCCAGCCGGCAAACGCTTTGCCCTGCCGGTAGGTTTTGCGCAGATAGTCGGCGCCCGTGTTCGACGAGGTCAGCGTACGAGAGGTCGGCCCGTGTGTGCTGATTACACCGCCAGAGACGATCGTCAGCGTGGGGGAGCCAATATCCCGGGCCGCAACGTAACATCGGCGCAGCAGCCAGGCAAAGCTAGATGGATAAAGGTACGTAGTGGACGCATTGGGCTCATTCCAAATCTGCCAGTGACTGATGCGGCCGGCGAAGTGCGCAAAGAGCTTGCTGGCCGCAAAAGTAACGAACTCTGCAATATAAGGATTGTTGCCGACGCCGCGCCCGGCCTCGGCGCTGCTGGCACGCCACGATCCTGGCGCAGTAGTGGACGACCAGGCTTCGTTGCACAGCAGGCCAAGAACCTTGAGATTGTGATCGAGAGCAGAACTGACGATGGCATCATAACAGGAGAGGGCAGAGAAGCCAAACGATGTCGTTTCGGTCCAATCCCTGAAGTTGGGGCCAAGACGAAAGTTGAGACGCACCCAGGCTGTGCCGGATGCAGCAATTCTGGCCGCCATGTCATCGCTGAAGTAGATCTCGCCGTTGTCTCCCATAGGCGCTCCCGGCTGGAGGCCCTGACGAGCACTCATTAACACTCCTCTTCTCACATTTTTCTGGCGCGCCGTGGCGATAACAAGTCACCGACATTGGCATTCACATACACATAAGGACGAAGGGCATTGCCTGATGTTACAGTAGGGACACAATGAGCCCAGAGGAAATCCTCCGGGCTCTGCGCACAATCGCTGAGGTCAATCTCTATCGTTAGCGCAAAAGCGAAGTGACGGCGGAACCGATCACTGTAACGCCGGACGCGACGCGCTGATCCCGCACTCCTGTGCAGCCTTGGCCAGCGCCGCCATCTGCTCTTTGCTCAGCGGCGTTAGCGGCGCCGAACGATCATCGAGACCCAAGCTGCGGAACTTGTCGCCGGCCAGGCGGTGGAAGGGCAAAAGCTCGAGCGATGGCTGTGCGCCGGAGGAGGGTAGGTCGCACACAAATGCGGCAATCGCCTGTATCTCTGGCGCGGTGTCGTTGACCGTGGGGATGACCGGCACGCGGAACTGCATGTGTGCGCCGCATTCGGCCAGGCGGCGCGCGTTCTTGAGGATGCGCTCATTGGAGACGCCGGTGACGGCGCGGTGTTTGGCGGCGTCCATGTGCTTGATGTCCATCATCACCAGGTTGGTGAAGGGCAACAGCGTTTCCAGATCGCGCCAGCGGCAGTTGGCGGCCGTCTCGATCGCCGTATGTATGCCCTCGGCCTTGCTGCGCGCCAGTATCTCGCGCGCAAACTCCGGTTGCAGCAGCGGCTCGCCGCCCGACAGCGTGACACCCCCGCCCGACGTCTGGTAGAACGAGCGGTCGCTGCGCACCTCGGCCATCACGTCGTCAACCGTGACCTCTTTGCCCGTCGATTGCAGCGCGCCGGCAAAGCAGCCATCGGCGCAGCGGCCGCAGGCCGTGCAGCGCTCGCGCCGATAGACGTGCACCCCGTTCACAATTGCGTGCCCGTCATGCTTGCAGACCTTCACGCACTCGTTGCAGCCAATACAACATTCGGGAAAGAACTGGATTTCCGGCTTGGCCCGCCTGCCCTCCGGGTTGTGGCACCAGAAGCAGAACAGCGAGCAGCCCTTGAAAAAGACCGTGGTGCGGATGCCCGGCCCGTCGTGAATCGAGAAGCGCTGGATGTTGAAGATGACGCCTTTGGTCATGGTCATTGGTGTTTGCGCGGTTCTCCTGTTTTCTGGAGCAGTCTGGCCCCCCTATCCCCCCAACTTTGGGGGGAACGAAGGGGGACAGGGGGGTGTGGTTGCCTCTTCCATTCGCTGATCTGGCCGGGGTGCAGGCCGATCTCCCTGGACAACTTGGCCAGTGTCCTGGCGCCTCTGGTTGCCTCAAGGCCGACCTCGAAGTTCAACTCGGCGCTGTGACGCTGTACCTTGAGCACGAGCCTGACCTCCACATGCTGCGCATGATACCACAACTTCCATCTCGCACGTGGTCTAGTTTTGGGGACAATCATACCCTTGCATCTTCTGAGCGTGTCCGCAACTGTCATCGTACCACCTCGTGTCTGAACATTACGTGTCCATCATGGCCTGATTGTATTAGAACGTCAAGCCAAATCTGCTGATGTTACCCCTGCC
>CAYOEZ010000215.1:0-7974 GCA_964402955.1 uncultured Ktedonobacterales bacterium
GGCCGCGATTTCGTCCATGTTAGAAGATTGTACAGAGGAAGGCAAGTGCTTGCGCGGTTGTAACTGTTCACGATTCGGGTGAGAGAACTTAGTGTGGTGAGCGCCCTCTTGCGCGAGCGGGCTACCACGGCGCGTGGGAGCGCCTGGCTACACAGCGTAGGGCTCTGGCGGGACAACTGTGAGCAGTGGCGCAGGGTGGGTGACTGTTCACGGCCACCTGCGGATGAATGGGACGTTGATGCTTGCTGAAAACGCGCATCAACACGGACGCCTGGCTGTCGGGCGGACATCCGCAGCAGTTTCCGCGCAAATCCGCGTCCGTCGGTCGCCGGCGCTGCCGTCGCTCGACAAAGGTGAACAGCCACACTGCATGTTTTGCTTGCGGGCATGTCACCGACTGTTGTATAATGCAGGCATGAGTCTGACGCGACGATTCGATACCTTCCTTGTCCTTTCTGTCCTGATCGCCCTGTTTGCTGTGGCCCCGTTGCTCGCGCCCGGCTACTTCTGGGGCGCCCACGATGCACGGCACTCAGTTTACTTCCTGATGCAATTCGATCGTTCCATTCAGGACGGCATTCTCTACCCGCGCTGGGCGCCAGACTTCAACTTCGGCGACGGCTATCCCTTCTTCAATATCTACTCGCCTGGCGTTTTCTATGTGGGCGAGGCTTTTCACCTGCTCGGACTAGATTTCGTCGACTCTGTCAAGAGTGTGTTCGCGCTGAGCTTCATCCTTTCGGCGCTGGCGATGTATGCCTACGCACGGCGTGTGCTGGGCAGCCGGGCGGCGGCGCTGGTGTCCTCTGCCGTGTATGTCTACGTACCGTACCATCTGGCCGATGTGTTCCTCCGTGCGGCGCTCGCCGATTCATTCTGCTTCGTCTTTTTCCCGCTTGTGCTGCTGGGTTTTCACGACCTGATTGAGCGCCCGCGACCACGTGCGTTGGCGCTGGCGGGAGCGTGGCTGGCCGGGCTCATTTTCTCGCACTACGCGCTGGCGCTGCTGTTCGTGCCCTTCCTGTGCTTGTACATTCTTCTGCTGTGGGCGCTCAGGCAGCGTACGCTGCGCTCGCTGCTGTGGGCGGCAGGCGCGGGCATCTACGGCGTTATCCTCTCAGCGATCCTGGTGCTGCCGGTGGCCCTGGAATATCGCTTCGTGCGCACCGACCAGTGGTCAGGCGGTTATTACAGCTACACGGATCACTTTGTCTACTTCTTCCAGTTCTTTGCTCCCACCTGGAGCTATGGCCCCGGCAGTGTCTCCGGGGCGTATGATACCTTGCCCTTCCAGCTTGGCGTCGTGGCGCTAGTGCTCAGCCTGCTGGCTATTGTAGGGCTGGCGCTGCTGCGACGCGAGAGGAGAGCGCACAGCGCAACGCCGCTGCTTTCGTTCTACCTGTTGGCGACGCTGGGGCTGATGCTGCTGATGCTGCAGATCGCCGCTCCCGTGTGGGATGTGCTGCACCTGGCTGCGTTTGCTCAGTTCCCCTGGCGGTTGCTGGCGCTGACGACGCTGACCACATCCGTATTGAGCGGCGCGGCGCTGATGATTGATGAGCAGCGCCAGGGCAGCGCGCCGCTGCCTCTGCTGGCTGCGCTGCTGGCCGTGATTGTCCTGGGCAGCTACCCATACTTGCAGCCACAGTTGATTGACCCGCCGCAAGGTCCCGTCTCGCAGGCGGGGCTGATGCGCTTTGAGCAGGCGAGCGGAGAGCTGACTGGCATGACCGCCTGGGCCACACGCGAGCGCCCGCCATCCTGGTCGCCGCTGGCTGACGTCTATGTCGCCGGCGGTATGGTGACCGACAAGGTTGTGCACAGCGACCTGCCGGCCGGGGTGCAGGCAATCACCACCCGGCATACGACGGTGCGCGAAGAAGTGCAGGTCAGCGCAGCGCAAGCGTTCACGCTCTCCTTCTACACGCCGTATTATCCTGGATGGCAGGCGACGGTGGACGGTAAGCCGGTCCCGATCACGCCTGCCGGGGATTTGGGACATATGACTGTGCCTGTTCCCGCCGGCGAGCATACGGTGGCGCTGTGGTTTGGCGACACGCTGCCACGCACGGTGGGGACGATTCTCTCGCTGCTGGCTGCTGCTGCCGGTGTGGTCATGGTGAGACGAAGATGAGCAAGGCTCGGCGATGGGATATGGGCTGGCTGGCGGTGCTGCTGCTGTGCGTGTTTGCTGTTGCGCCGCTGAGCGCCCCGGGCTTCTTCCTGAAGGGGCACGATGCGACGATTGGCTCATACTTTCTCTGGCAATTTGACCAGGGCATAGCCGATGGCGCGCTTTACCCGCGCTGGGCCATGGACTGGACCTTTGGCTATGGCCATCCGCTCTTTGTCGTGATTGCGCCGCTGGCGTTTTATGTCGCTGAGGCCGCACATCTCCTTGGCGCGGGCCTGGTCGATGCGCTGAAGATCGCCTATGCGCTGTCGTTTGTCCTGTCCGGGCTGAGCATGTATCTGCTCGGGCGCGAGATGTTTGGCCGCGCCGGCGGCTTACTGGCGGCGGCCATCTACGTTTATGCCCCGTACCATCTGGTTGATATCTACGTGCGCGCCGACCTGGCTGAGTTTGCTGCGTTTGCCTTCTTCCCGGCTATTCTGTGGGCGATTGTGCGCGTGAGCCGCGCGCACGCGCGCGGCGCGGCGCTGCGCTACGTGGCACTGGGTGCGCTGTTTTATGGCGGGCTGATCCTGACCCACATTACGATGGCGTTGATCTTTACCCCCGTGGCGCTGTTGTACGCAGTCGTGTCAGCAGGGAGCAGGGAGCAGGGAGTAGGCAGTAGGGAGCAGAGAGAAGGTGGAAACGAAAGGCCGACTGAGACCGTCGCCCTGGAGCGTCACCCTGTCCCCCTGTCCCCCCATCACCCCGTCACCCTCTCCCCCCGCCTCCGTGTCTTCGCTGCTCAGATCACTATCTTTGCCCTGGGCGCAGCGATCGGCGCAGCCTATCTGTTCCCCGGTCTTCTGGAGCAGCGCTATCTGCGTGTTCAAGACCTGGTGGGCGGCTATTTCGGTTACGCCAACCACTACGTTTATCCGTTCCAGTTGCTGTCGCCTTTCTGGGGCTACGGCTATGCCGCCATCGGTCCTGGTGATCAGATGCCCTTCCAGCTTGGCGCGGTTGCGGTCGTGCTGGCGGTATGCGCTGTGTGGGCTTTGCCCCGCATGCGCACGGACGTCCGGCGTCATGTCCTGTTCTTTCTGGTGATGACGGGGCTGGTCATCTTTGCCACGCTATCGGCCTCGCAGCCTTTGTGGGACATGTTTCGCCCGCTGGTGGCCTTTGTGCAGTTTCCCTGGCGACTGCTCTCGCTGGCCGCGCTGACGCTGGCGCTGGTGGGCGGATCGCTGGCGGCGACGGGGGGCGAAGGGACGGAGGAAGAAGCGCGGCAGGGGGAGCTGCAAGCAGCGGGGCAGAGGGCGCAGCAAGCAGCGCCCCTACTACTATTGGTGTTGTTGGCGAGCTATGCCTATACCGTGCCACAGTATACAGACAGCGATCTGTCGCTGGCGAAGATGACCCAGTTCCAACTTGATACGAAGGAACTTCTGGGTGACACGATGTGGGTGACGGAGAAGCCAACCGGGTCGCCGATGGTGGCCGAGTACCTGGCAGGCCTGCCGCCGACGCGGGCCATCCCTGATGATCCCGCAACGCAAATCGACGTCCTGCACAGCGGGGGCGCCTCTTACGAGGTGAGGGTGACTGCGCCTGCGCCCACAGCCATCATCTTCCAGACTCGCTATTTCCCGGGCTGGTCGGCCTATGTGGATGGCAAGCCGGCGCTGACGACGATCCGCCCGCCGCAGGGTCTGATGGCGGTAGCTGTCCCGCAGGGGACACACACGGTGCGTTTGCGCTTTGAGGACACGCTGCTGCGCCTGCTGAGCAAGCTGATCTCGCTGGGTGGGCTGATTGTGGCGGGTGTGATGCTGGTGAGGGCGCCGAAGCTCGCAACGGATTTGTGACACAGATTACGCGGATGCTGGCAACGGATTTGTGACACAGATTACACGGAAACACGGATTTGGAGCGTCCAGAATCCGTGTAATCCGCGTCCTCATCCGTCACCAGCTAGCGGGTCAACGTGACCTTGTGCAGGCCGCGTGGGGCGTCGGGGTTGACGCCGCGCTCCTGCGACAGGTGCAGGGCGAATAACTGCGCAGGGACGATGTAGAGGACGGGCGATAGCTTCTCGTCAACGTCCACAGAGACCGGCACGGGCACAGTCGCCAGTCGCAGCAGTGCGTCGTCGTGCGCCACGATGACAGACGCTGCCCCACGCTTTACCATCTCCTGAGCCATCTCCTGCATCGCTGCCTGGGTGCGGCCGGGTGGGGCGAAGAGCAGAGCAGGGAAGTCTTGATCGACGATGGCAATGGGGCCGTGTAGAAAATCAGCGGTGGAGTACGGCTCTGCCAGCAGATAGCACGTCTCCTTGAGCTTCAGCGCCGCTTCGAGCGCGGTGGGATAGTTGATGCCGCGCGCCAGGCAGACGCAACTCGCGGCGGCGTGAAAGCGGCGGGCCGCCTCAGCCATAGCCGGCTCAGCCTGCAAGACGTCCGCCAGGCCTGCGGGTAGGGCAGCGATCTGCTCGAGCAGCGGCGTGCTCTTGGCGATGTGCGCGGAGAGCAGCGCCAAAGCGGTCAGCTCGGACGTGTAGGTCTTGGTGGCCGGCAGCGCTTTCTCCTCGCCAGCGTGCAGAATGATCGGGTACTCGACGGCGCTCGCCAGCGGCGATTCTGCGCCATTGGTGATGCCAATGGTCAGCGCTCCCGCTTGGCGCGCCTGCTGCATGACCTCGACAACGTCCGGCGATTTGCCCGACTGCGATATGCCGATGACGGCGGCGTGGCCGAGGTTGACGCTCGCGCCGTAGAGCGTGGTCAGCGACGGCGCGGCCAGGGCAACGATGGTGCTGTTGACGATAGCAAACAAGTACTTGGCGTAGGTGGCAGCATTGTCCGATGTGCCGCGGGCGGCAATCAGAATCACCGCCGGCTGCTTCTTGCGCAGCGCCGCGGCCACGCGCGCTATGTTGGCGCTTTCTCCATCCAGCAGGCGCTGTATGGCCTGGGGCTGTTCCACGATCTCATCGTGCATATGGGTCATCGAAACACCTCGCTACTCCAGTTCGATTGTACCACTCTTGCCGCCGCTCTTGCGCACAAGGCGAATGTTACCCAGCTTCATGGCGCGGTCAACGGCCTTGCACATGTCGTAGATCGTGAGCGCGGCGATGGACACCGCAGTGAGCGCTTCCATCTCGACGCCGGTCTTGCCCACAGTGCGGGCCGTGGCTGTAATCAGAACGCGGTTGTGATCGGCGTCAAGATCAAAGGCCAGCGTTACGCCTGTCAGCGGCTGGGGATGGCACATGGGGATGATGTCGCTCGTCTTCTTCGCACCCATGATGCCGGCCACCTGCGCCACAGCAAGCACGTCGCCTTTGGCCATCCTCCCCTCGCGGATCATGACCAGCGTCTCAGGCTGCATCACAACCTCGCCCCTGGCGATGGCTTCGCGCTCAGTATCGGCCTTGGCGCTTACGTCGATCATGCGAGCGCGTCCGCTCTCATCGAAATGTGTCAGTTCTGCCACACGAGCCCCCCGCTTTCATCAGAGACGTCCGCCGTTTCCACAACGCCGGACGTCTTGTCGTATCTGCTATGCCTTCTTCATGTCCCACATCTGGCGCGTCATCTGGATGTGCCCGACGTGGACGCCGCAATGCGCCAGCGCGTGATTGAGCGCGAAGGTGGTGGTGAACGAGCGCCCGTCCTTCACGTGGGGCTGCGTCGATTCCAGATCGGCCAGGGTCAGCTTTTCCAGCGTGTCGCGTGAGACGGACATGGCGTGCGACAGCATGGCCGTCAGCCGCGCCTGGTCCAGTCCCCTGGCGTCAAACTCGGCCTGGCGGTTGCGCTTCGATGGGATGTCACCGATCATGTCTCCCACCAGAAATCGTTGTGCGCCCGTCATGTGCGTAATCAAGACGGCGATGGAGTTCGTGCCTGGCGCCGGTAGCCAATCCAACGCCTCTTGCGGCAAGCCATCGATGGCCTTGGCTGCATCGGCATAGAGCGATTCCAGTTCCTTCAGGTAATCGGCGAAAGCGGGCAACATGTGCATTTCTCCTTCAATAGGCCGGGCATTGCGCCCCGCGCCTGGTTACGAAACGTCCTCTGTAGCGAAGTACTCCTGCATGGGCGTGAAGTAGTAGTCTATCCAGCCGTCCTCGTAGCCCTTACCCTGGCCGTCGGGGATGTCGGTGTGAATGAGGATGACTTCAGTTCCGTCTTTGACCTCTTTCAACAGAACTTCCAGACGTGAGTCGGGGCCATCTGGTGGAAACTCTGTGGTGCGCCACGCCTGGACGATACGGTGGAATGGCTCCAGTTCCAGCGTCTTGCCCGTGATGTAGCCGTCCCAGGCGCTGAAGGCGCCGTTGAGTGTGGGATCGATATCGGCCGGGCTGTCGGTAAAGTGACCGTGCTCGTCGCTATCGAGCCAGGCGTGGTAGATGCGCTCAGCGCTTGCTGGCAGGACTGTGGAGACACGAATCGATTCGGACATGGTCCTTTCTCCTCTCACTTATCTGTGCCTGCACGAGCGTCCGGCGCGCCCGCTGCCTGCTATGCCCAGTGTGCGACCATCAAACCAAAATAGGTGGGAGCGGCATAGGTGCGTTCTCTGGACTGAAGCCGCGCACGCTCGAGAATTACTTGCAGCACGCACATGCCGGCCATGCCACAGGCGAGTCCGGTCGGCTGCAGTGCCAGCATCTGGTTGAGTCGCTCGCGCCTGGGCGAGCGGATCCAATAGTCGACATGGTAGTCAAGCTTGGCCGCCGACTCATGGAATCCGTAAGGGCCGCTGGCATCGTGTGTATGGGCCATGTCGGCGCTTATGACAATACTGACGCGTTGTTCATGCGCCGCCGCGAACTCATACAGAACGTCGCCCAGCGCTGCCAGATCTGGCTGAATGGCCATTAACTGGTCATAACGCGTACGCGGCAGCGATATGATGACGAGGCGCGGTTTGCATTCCTTCATCAGATAGTGCAAGGGAACAGTCTCGGACCATGCGAGCGTCAGCGCAAAGGCCGGCCCACCCTGAATCAGGCCGGTTGCAGGGATGCGCTTCGCCTGCATGGCTGCCAGCACTTGCTCGGCTGCCGCCCGATCGCCCGGCCAGATGTCTGCCATGTGCAGTGCGCCAAATGTATCAGGATTGGCGGCATCGTAGAGCAGGCCAAGGTAGCGCTCATGCAGATACACCACATGTTGCTCGGGCAGTGTGTAGCCGTGCGGCACAAGTATAATGACGAGGTCGGGATTTTCCGCAGCCAGGGTTCTGCCCGCCTGTTCTATCGCCAGGTGCACGGGCCGGAATCCCTCTGGATATGGCTCTTTGACGCCAGGTATCATGTCGGCGCCATGTGGCAGCATGTAGGCTGAGACGAGCATGAAGCCTTCTCCTGATGTTCGGGCAAGAAGTACATGCCGAAACCGCAGCGTGCGCGGGCGGGAATGCCCTGGCGGTGCATTTATCTAGTGGATCACATTTGTCACGCGCAGGATAGCGTCGACGAGCATGCCCAGCAGATACCACAGGCCGAAGCGGCGGTTGTGATAGAACGCAGCCGCAACGTAGTAGAGCGGCCAGATGTCGAGCATGTATCCCTCGGGCATTTCCTTAGGCTTAGGCTGCCGGTAGATGGGCAGGATCATGGGGATGGTGGTCAGCGCCACAAGCACAACAAGCAGGATGGGCGAGAAGTAGCCAGTGATGATCAGGTAGATGGTCACGATGTATTGCAGCGCCATCATGGCCACCACCGCAATGCGGCCATTGCGCTCGCCGATGATGACCGGAAGCGTGTGAATGCCTTTCGCCGTGTCATCCTGGTATTTGTCGACGTGCTTGCCGAAGATGATGGTGGTAGCGCC
>CAYOEZ010000216.1:0-7896 GCA_964402955.1 uncultured Ktedonobacterales bacterium
CAAGAGAAGCGCGTACGGCTCGCCGCCCGTCAGCGACTACGCAACCGCCAAGTCGTCGGACACCAGCAGATTTGGACGCTTCTTCCACGCTATGCTAGACCGGGGTATCTACTGGCCCCCGTCGCAGTTTGAAGCAGTGTTTCTCTCCCTTGCTCATACCAACGACAATATTGCGGAAACCGTCGAGGCTGCGCACAAGGCATGGAAATACGTAGGCGAGTGATCTCGACGTGTCGCCGACCGAGCCGATGACCCTCACGCCGGGCGTCACCTATACTGCTATTCTCACTGCGCATCTTCCGCCCACGACAGATGCCACAATAGACGCTGTGTTGGCCGAAGGGAACACCACTGCTCCTGATCGGGCGCGATGGGTCGTGAATGGGCAGGTCGAGGTGACAGATGGGCAGCGCGTCTTCCCGCGCAACCTGTCCGTGACGGATGTTATATGCCCGCAGGTGACGCCGCCCGCGATCAACTGGCGGCCGCCGGTGACCAATATGCGTATCGCTCCGGGGCAGGTCGCAACCCCGGTCGTGACGATGACGAGTGCGATGACCATTGAGAATGCAAGCCTCAAGGTGACGGGCGCTATCACACCGTATCTAACGGTGGACTTCGGCGAGGCCCCTCCATTCACCGTTTTGCCCAATATCAGTACCCGATCACGCTGACCGTCAGGGCAGTGGCGACGCCGACGCTGGATCAGATGGCGCATGATCCCGCGACCACAGGGAACAGGCGTCACCCTACGCCATTGGTACGACGGCGTGCGGCGTGTGGTGGAGTTCGTCTCCGCCATGGCGGTCTGGTATCACGCGGGCATGCCGCCATTGCCTATTCGCTGGGTGTTGATCCGCGACCCCGAAGGCACATTTAAGCCGCAGGCCCTGTTGTGCACGGATCTGACCGCCGATCCGGTTCAGATTGTGACCTGGTTCGTCATGCGTTGGCAGATCGAAGTCACGTTTCACGAAGTCCGGGCACAACCTCGGCGTGGAGACGCAGCGCCAATGGTCGGACTTGGCGATTGCTCGGACGACACCAGCTTTGCTCGGACTGTTCTAGCTGGTGACCCTGGCAGCCAACTGTCTGACGAAGGAAGACACGCTGCCGGTTGGCCAGGCAGCGTGGTACGCCAAGTCTCTGCCCAGGTTTGCCGATGCGTTAGCTGTCGTTCGACAGGACTTGTGGCAACATACGACTTTTCCGGCATCTTGCGCCCAGACCGACATGGAAAAAACGGTGCACTCGCTTCTGGAGCGGTGCACAGAAGCCCCATGTCATATGTAGCAATCGTACCGATTTGGATAAAGTCTAGCTCAGTACTCCTCGGGATTATGGTCCTTGCCGTGGCAGGTCAGATAACACTGGCCCTTCTGGGTTTGCTGGTCAAACTCCCATTTCAACTGGCCGCCGCTACTCGCCGTTACGTTCGGCGCAAAGTTCACCAGACGGCTTCCACTCGCATTCCCGCGCGCGTTGCGACCCTGGCCGTGCATGCGATAGTGGCACTCGCTGCAGATCGCGTTTCCTTGTCCTGCACCGGGCGTGTCAATATCCGTGGACGCCCCGCCATCACCTGGGTTGTCGTATATGTTGGTCACATGATACCCATGAAAGCGGAAATTGCTATCGCTGCGGGCGTCACCACTCCGGTCTACGTAAGGGGCTTCGCTATGGCATTGGTAGCAAAGCGCAAAGTCACTGGCACTGTAATTGTTGGTAGAGGAAGTGGGTGTCAGGACGCGATCGCGTAGGTTGTTCATCAAGAGGCTTCGGTATCTGCTCGTATGCGGCGCCAGACGGACGTTGCCCGCTGGCGGTGATGCAGGGTTGGCCAAGCGATAATCCCCGTGACAGTGGACGCAGCGCACGACGGAACTGGTTGTGAAGTTCCACAGCTTATAGGGCGACGTACCAGCGAGATTGTTCGCCATCTTCGCGGTGGTGTTCTTGCCGGCGGCTTCAATCGGGTGGTAGGACGGATTCGCAGGGTTGAATTCCGCACCCTTGTCAAGCTTCTTGTACGACTCTTTAGCATAACTCAACAAAGTCGTGTACGCCGAATGGCACTTCAGACAAAGCTCGTACTCATACGTGATCGGATTCTTCCAGGCGAACGTGGGGGTGGTGCCAGCCCCACTGTTGGTGACACCCACCCCCGAGACGTTCTTCAACGCACCGGAAGCAGTCCATCCACTGCCGCTGCCACTAGATAGCGCTGGATCGGCGCTATGAGGGTTATGGCAATCGCCACACTCACTGTGCCGGTTGAGAACGTTGGGGAACTCGTCGTTCTTCGCTGCCGTGTGGCTAGAGGGTGTTGTGGCTGCATGGGAATAGAACGAACTCGTACCGGGACTGTTCGCCGGCACACTGGCATCTGTGTACTGCCTCTGAATGTTCTTAGTGGAGCCTGTGCCATCGTGGCAACTGAAACAGAGATTGCTCTGGGCAGGGGCATCTGACAATGTATTGCGGTTCTTTCCAGTGTGACCACGGTGGCAAAGCGCACAAGTGTCCGATACAGCAGTGTACGGTCCATGGGGGCTGGTGAACGCTGGCCCTGACGGAAATCCCAAATTTCCCTCCCAAACACCTGTCAGCGTGGAGCCAGGCACGGAGGACCACGGGCCAATCCCTGCACCCGCATTGGGATCAATCCCTGCAAACTGAGGCCGAGTCAGTTGCAGGGGCGGCGACGAAGCCATCACGATGCGCGCCACCAATCCCGGGACCAGACGATCATCGTCTGTCAGCCGGAAGTAGTAGTCCTTCATGTATGCAGCGTCCACAGGTGCGCGCACACTGAACTCGATTTCCGTGTACGAGAACGGATTGAGGGCCAACACAGGGGCCGGATTCTGCATTGTGAAGATATAGCCATCCTGTGCGGCGCCCAAATCCTGCCCAAGTCCGAAGTCCGATGCACGAATGACCTGGCTGTTGGCGATTTCCCGCAAGGGGCGGATGTAGAAAGGCTGCCCCGTCACCGCGTCTCCAGGCGGGACCAATTGGAAGCCACTGTCTGCACGCGGACTCCACTCCAAACGTGGCTGCCAGCGAACCGAAGAGGACTGACTATTGATCACCTGGAAACGGACTCGAAAGGCTTTGAAACGCGGGATCCCCCGTGCTGTCGTGTCGGGTCCTGCAACATACGTCATCTTATCAAGTGGCGCGTCCCAGCCGATACGATAATGGGCAGTTCTCAAGGGATGAGCAAGCAAGACAGACCATATCTCGCTTTGCAGGTTGTACCCGGAGTTGCTTAGCACGCTGTAAAAGTAGGATCGGGTTTGCGGAGCCCCATGTCCTGGACTGTATAGCCGATACGTCTTCGTAAGGACAGCGCCCGGCGCAGTATCACCCAGAGGCCATTCGATCATCTGGGTATCCATGTTCACCACGGTGACCGTCCCTCCGCCGGGGTTGAGCACGACCCAGGAGCGCGGGACATACTCGACAAGTACAGTGCGCGTAAGCGGCGCTAAGGCTGTGATGCCGATCTGCATATCCACTTGGGTGGCAGGGGATACACTGTGATCCGACACTCCCATGCCCGCCAGCGCACGACTAAACTTGACAAGGAGCAACCGCGTGATGGCCGTTGAGGTGGCACGCTCGACTCCATTGACTAGCGCGCTCAGGACTGTTTCATTGATAAGTTCCTGCCGCGCTTGGGTGCTGGCCGTAACCGTCAGAGTTGTGATCGCGCTGGCACCGGGCGCCAACTTGAAGCGACTCTCCTTCAATGAGGTTGTGAACGTGGTCGGTATGCTGTTTGTTGCCGTTAACATGACTATGGTCGTGATGGTACTGGCATTTGTCAACGAAACAATGTAGTTGGCGCTGCCACCAGGCACGACTGACGACTCTCGCGGAGTGAGGGCAAGTTGAAGCACCCCTATGAGTGCGGGAGTTCCTGTAACGGTCGGCGTAGTGGTGATGGTGCCTGTCGGAGTCAGGGTGGGCGTGACCGTCATCGAGATGGTCGCGGTAGGTGTCACCGACGCGGTGGCGGTTAACGACGGGGTCCCGAACGGGGACTGAGTAACGGTTGCAGTATGCATCGGCGTCCCTATTTCTGTGGGTGTCGCCGTCAGTGTCAGGGTTGGAGTAAGCCACTGTGTGACTGTAGGGCTTGTGGTAGTGTTAGGCGTGCGTGTTTCTGTTTGTGTTGGTGTTGGTGCCGCTATCAGTGTGGGCGTTGGAGTCGACCACGCCGTGACTGTGGGGGTTGCAGTAGGGGTTCCTGCAGGAGCAACCGTCGTAGTCACTGTTGGCGTACTAACCGACTGAGTGGGCGCGGTTGTTGGAACCGGTGACGGCGCGCGGCTTGGCGTAGGCGTCGCCAGCAGCGTCGGACCAGCGGTTGGCGTAAGTGTAAACCGAGGGGTAGGCGACGTGGTGGGCGTGTAAGAGTGCAGCTCCTCAGCGGCCACAGGTGCGATCTCAATCGGGCCAAAAAGAAGCAACTGCGAGAACAAGACCAAGCAGACGGCGAAAAACGCCACCCGTATGGGCAGCCGGTACCAACAGACACATCTTTTCTCATGTGACCGCATTTCACCCGGTGACACCATATCATTCCCAACCGACGCTTTTTTCCATCTCTACTTCTTCACATTATGGCACATCGTACAGTCTTCGCGTCCCTCCAGCTTGTGACTGATCTCTAGCGGCATGGCTTTGGCAGCGCCGTGGCACATTGTGCACATCGCGTCCGTACGCCTGGCATGGCTTGCAGGCAGAGCCTTCAATGCTTTCGCCGAGTGACACGCTGTGCAAGATGGCCGACCCACCACAGTATGCGGTGCTTCAGGAACAGTCAGCGAGTTCTCATGACAGATCGTGCACATCACATCCGTACGTTTGGCGTGCGTTACCGGAAGCATAACCACGCCTTTGGCGCCATGACAACTGCTGCACGTTTCGTGGCCGGCAACAGCGTGGGCAATTGCAGGGGGACTGGCCGTCGCTGGTTCATGGCAGGCGAAGCAGGTTTCCTGCGTTCGTTTGCTGTGGCTGGCAGGCAGCGGAACCATCGCTCCAGTGCTATGACAGCTCGTACAGAGGGTTCGCCCACCAGCAGTGCTATGCGTGATGGCTGGCACGGCAACCCCTGACGCGGTGTGACAAAGTTGGCACATGCTCTCCGTACGGTTGGTATGCGTTGCCGACAGCGTGACCATCGCCTTGGCGCCATGGCACTGCGAACAACTCTCTCGACCCTCTACTCTGTGCGCAATCTGCGGCACGGATAATGTATCCTCATGACACGTGGTGCACATCTTGTCTGTCCGATTCTGATGCGAAGCCGGTAGTGCAACCAGGCCGCCAGAAAACGCGTGACATGCGGTGCAAGCGGCTTTGCTTTGGGTGTCGTGCGCCACGGCGGGCACAGACGAGACGACGCGAGTATGGCATATGGCGCAGACCTTATCCGAGCGGCCAGCATGGTCAGCCAGAAGCGGCGCCAGTTGACCGGCAGCATGACAGGCGCTACAGACGTCGCGCCCCTTCACGCGGTGTACGATGTCAGGCGGCCTGGCCGTCTGCGCTATATGGCAGGTCTGGCACGTCTTGTTGTCCCGACCTTCGTGCGACGCGGGTACCGGCCACATGGACTTGTGACAAGCCAGGCAATCGCCGCGCCCCTCCGTTGTGTGCGGCACCGTTGGTCCCACTTGGGCCGGCAGCGTCGGAATTGGCGTTGCACTGGGAGCCAGCGTCGGGCTCGGAGCGAGCGTCGGAGAGGGAGCTGGCGTGGCAGCCGGAAGCGGCCCGCGCCCGGCGATCAAAATCGCGAACAGAATCCCAATTCCGATCACGAGTAAGCTACCCACAATGACAATGCGCCCAAGCAGACGGTCCGTTCGATCACCCGTCGCGTCATCCGACTCGCTTGCCGTTTTTTTCACAACACACTCCAACTTTCGACGAGAGGAAGGAAAGTTGAGTGCTCCCCTTCCTCTCTCCACGAGCTGACTACTTGTTGTGACAGGTCTGGCACACGCCGCGGTTGTTGATGCGGAGCAGTGAGCTGTCAAGGTAGGCGCCTCCGCCCTCTGCCGTTCCCGGTTTGGGCACTGAGGACGAGTTGGTACCCATTGACGCAACCGTGCCATGCACGACGTGGCAGGTGAAGCACGCAGGCGCGCCATTCGCGTCAGAGTTGCTGACGTTTGACCCATTGGTCTTGTGCCGATACTTGTAGATCGCGTCGCCCGAAGCACCTGAACTGGTGGCGTGGATGCGGGTATGGCAGCGGGCGCACCACGTGCTGATTGTACTGATCTTGCCGTTGTCAGGGTCGGCATCACTGGCAGAGTGGTACTGCTGCCCGTAATACTTGCCCGTCGCGTCACTAATGGTGTAGACCTTCGTGCTCACGTCCGGAACCGTGAGCGCAGCGCCTCCCAGCTCCGTAACATCACTGGGGGTCGCCCTCAGGATGCGGTACGTTGCTGCTTGTGATACTCCGGCCTTGCCGTGCGGGTCATGGCAGGAGCTACATTGCAGAGCAACGGAGGAGCCGGCGTAGGCTGAAGCGCTGATGGCGCCGCTACCCCACACCGTGTCAGATGTGTAGCCTGTAATGCCAACAACCCCGTGCTTGGACGTGACCGTCGTGGTGACAACGCCGGTGAGGTTGGTGTTCATGGAAGCGTTTGTGAAGCCACCACCCTTCAGCCTGCCGCCGCCGCTGCCTACCCACAGACCATCCGTCACTTTCGTGTTGGCGCCTGTACCGTTGTGGCATGAGGTACACAGAGCATAGGTCGAGGTCATCTTCAGAAGACTATCGCCAACGCCGGTGTGTACGCGGTGGCAGCCAGCGCACGCGTCAGTTGTCGCTGTGAAGCCGCCGTGGGGGCCGTTATCTGCCAGGGCAATGCCAGTCGAAAGCGCCACTACGGTCAGGGTCAGAGCCGCTGCGATGATCCAACGATGTGTCACTTTTTTCCTCCTTTCTCAATCTAGTGGGCATGGAGGGTGTTGAATAGCACACCCAAACACGTAGCATAGGCCCTTGTGGCCGTCGAATTCGCCGCATTCAGGGCTTTCGACGCCCACGAGGGGCTACGCTGGAATCCGCCGTTGTTCAACACCCTCTGGGCATGCGTGAGCAGATGGTGTCTCAGGCATCACCTCCTCGTACGAAAAATCCTGCGCGGGGGGCACGCACCCGCCGCCTACCTAGCGCAGTTGGGAATCCGTGGCATCCTGCCAGCTCGCCCGCCAAGTGAAGCGCTGCGCCTCCTTGTTGCCCGACTGGTCAGCGGCTTGGGTCACCTGACACGATGACAGGAAACACAAGCGTCGTTCGACCGTCCGGCATGATCCCCCGGAACCGGACGCGCCCCCTTATCTGCCTTCAAGTGGCATAGCAGGCATGCCTCTAGCCCAGCGACCAAATGAGGAACGGGGGGGGGCGTAGGCTGCGGCGCACTGGAACTCAGCGCGTGGCATCCCAGGCACGTTGCGTTGGTTCTCTTGATATGGTCGCGGGGAATGCCGAATGAGGCTGGGGTGTTGTGGCAGTACAAGCAATCGGCTTTCCCAACCAAATCGTGCGGAATCCCCGGCGGCGTCGGCGGTGGTGTAGGTGGGAGTGGAGTTGCCCAAGGCGCGGGCGTCGACGTCAGACCAGGCGGTTCCACTGTCGGCGCCCCTTGCGGCCTGGGCGTTGCCAACTCGGCGGCTTTCGACGAAAAGCCCGCAATCGCGGTCGGTAGCGCCGGGCGCGAGCTTGGCGTCGGCGTACATGCCACCATAAGCACAACAATCGCAAGCCAGCCCGGCAACCACATTTTGCATTTCACCCATTGCATCCCCTAGTGGTCGACCACACCAGTTATGATGGGTAAAGGTAGTCCAGCTTCTGTC
>CAYOEZ010000217.1:0-7862 GCA_964402955.1 uncultured Ktedonobacterales bacterium
CTGGCCGCGTAGCCCGAGCTCATCGATCACTTCCGCGACCAGACGATGGATGATCCCGTGGCCACACCCGGGACAGTAGTGCGTCACCACGTCCGTCAGGGTGACGGCCTTGTCGAAGACGATCTGCTCGTTTGCTAGTACAGTGTCCATGATTCATTCTCCAAGACGACATTGTCTGGCGAGGCACAACAAAACGGATTCTGTCCCCCTATGCCATGTACGCCCGCGTGTGGGCAACTTCCTCTCGATACGCGGCAACCTGCCGTTTCTGTTCGTCCGCAGTCCATCCCAATTCATGTCCCGCCAGCGCGGCAAGTTCATCAACTGCATCGAGTCCCTGGTTTCGATCCTCCATGAGCAGGTGCAGACGCCGCGACATCACATCGATAAGCGTCATCGCCATCTCATTGCGCACAGCGTGGACCACCTCTGCCTTGATGTAGGGCAAGTCCGCAACAATGCGGTCGGCCAGGCGCGGATTCGCGTCCAGCACAGCCGTTACGTGCGGATAGCCTGAGCCGTAGGCGTGCAACAAGTGTTCGATCATGTCCGCCGGCAGTCGCCCTCCAAGATCGGCCTGTGCCCTGGCTGACAAGTCTTCCTGCATCCCGGCGACCCCGCCTGCCATGAGGGCTTCTCTGTCGCTGTGGGGATCAGCAACGGCTGGCGCTCCCGTCTGCCTCGTGAGCTTGCGCTCAGCCACGTCCACAAGCTGCTGGCCCATCGAGCGGTAGGTCGTGAGCTTGCCGCCCGCGATGCACAACAAGCCCGAGGGCGTCTCCCATATCTTGTGCTCGCGCGAGACGGACGACTCCGTGCCCTTCTCCGCGCCTTCAGAAACCAGCGGGCGCACACCGGCGTAGGTGCTGATGATGTCTGCCCTGGTCAGATTGACGGAGGGGAACTGCACGTTGATGGCATTGAGGATATACTCGATGTCCTTGTCATCAGCGTACACGTTGTCCAGATCGCCACGGTAGTCCGTATCGGTCGTACCGATAATGCTGAATTCGTGCCACGGAATGAGGAACATGAGCCGGCCATCGCGCGGCGAGAAATAACCCAGCGCATGATCCGAACCCAGCCGCGAGCGCTTGACAAGGATGTGTACGCCCTTGGTTAGGCGCATGAGCGACTGAGCCCTGGGATCATCCATCTTGAGAATGGCATCGGTCCAGGGTCCCAATGCGCTGATCACAACCTGGCCATGCACCGTGATCGCCCGTCCAGATAGAACGTCTTTGACAATAACGCCACGCGTCTTGCCGCCTTCCTTGACCAGCCCGCTTGCCTGCGTATAGTTGGCAATCAGCGCGCCGTGGTCGTGCGCAGAAAGCAGCGTCGACAGGGTCAGGCGAGCGTCATCGACGCCACAGTCGTAGTAGCGCGGCGCGCCGGTCAGGCCGTCGGCGCGCAAGGGCGGGAAAATGCTGAGGACTTCCCTGGGCCGCAGCATCTTGTGGCGCTTGATGTTGCGGAAGAGCGCAAGGATGTCGTAGAGCCACATGCCGGCCATGATCTTGTAGAAGCCATTCTTGGCGCCCTTGTAGATCGGCAGAAGAAACGGCAACGGCTTGACCAAATAGGGCGCCATGTGGCGCAGGCGCCGCCGCTCGGTGCTGGCCTCAAAGACAAGCCCAAACTGGAATGTCTCCAAATAGCGGACACCGCCATGCACCAACTTGGACGAACGACTGCTGGTGCCGAAGGCGAAATCGCTCTTTTCGATCAGCGCGACACGGCGGCCACGCATAGCCGCGTCACGAGCGATGCCAGCTCCCGTGATGCCGCCGCCGACGATGATGTAGTCAAAGGTCTCTGCAGCCAACTGCTCCAGGTTCTGCTGGCGCGTTGTGAACGAGAAGCTACCCTGCTTCTTCGTATATGTTGAGTTCGTGGATGTTGACATGGACATTCTGATCATTTCTCCAAAACGGTGTGCCGGGTGCAGGCTCGCCCCGCTTCCCGGCCAGCGTATCTATGTACTCGCTGTCACACTGGGCAGTGACAGCTTCTGCGCAAGCATATTTATGTCAACCTGCACTTCCTCAGGAACAGGAACAATGCCGCCCATACGGCTGAACAGATCAACGGGCGTCTGCCGCCCCACCCCCAGTTGCACATCTTCAATCATCTGCCCGGCGCTCATCTCAGCGACCAGAAACGCCCTGGCCGTGCCGGCCAATTCAGTCACACGCCGGTACGGGAATGGGAAAAGGCTGATGGGGCGCAGCAGCCCGACGGGAACGCCTGCCGCGCGCGCCTTCTTGACCGCCGTCTGGCAGATGCGGCCCATGATGCCATAGGCAACGACGACGATCTCCGCTCCGTCCAGCATGTATTCAGCGTAGCGGACCTCGTTCTCGACAATGCGCCGCTGCACGGCTTGAATCTCGATATTCCGCTGTTCTAGATCTTCGGAGTTCAGAAATAGCGACGTGACCGTGCGTTGCTTGCGCCCTTCGGCGCCGAAAACCGCCCAATCTGGCCGCTCGCTGAGCAGAGGCCGATAGGGCGGCAACTCGCATGGCTCCATAACCTGGCCGATGCTGCCATCGCCCATGACAACAGCCACGTGGCGATAGGTCCATGCCAGATCAAAGGCAAGCACTGTCAAATCCACTGCTTCCTGGACGGAAGCAGGCGCCAAAACAATCGGGTGATAGTCGCCATGACCACCACCCTTGACAAGCTGAAAATAGTCACCCTGCGCCGGTTGGATGTTGCCCAGGCCCGGGCCTCCCCGCACGATGTCGACCAGGACGGCGGGAATGCGCGAGCAGACGATGTATGACAATCCCTCCTGCATGAGACTGACACCGGGGCTGGACGATGAGGTCATAACCCGTGCGCCGGTGCACGCTGCGCCGTAGACCATGTTGATCGCTGCCAGCTCACTCTCAGCCTGGAGGAAAACTCGTCCCTCCTCAGGCATGCGGCGAGCCATGTACTCCAAAAGCTCTGTCTGCGGCGTGATGGGATAGCCGAAGTAGGCCTGCACGCCGGCCCTGATGGCTGCCTCGCCAATGGCTTCATTGCCCTTCATCAATTGCCTGGCCATCTCTCTATCCTTCCTCTACAGCAAGGAACGCAAGCCGCTCCGCCTGCGCCGGCGGACGCCATGCCGCCCTTGCCTGGATTCTGCTACACGCTGCCGGGGGCGTCGCCACGGTAGACAGCGATAGCCGTCTCGGGACAGATGAGCGCACACAGCATACACCCTGAACATTGGCGGCTCGCATCCTCAAACTGCGACGGACGATAGCCCAGCACGTTGAAATGCTCAGCCATGCGGACTAGTTTCTTGGGACAGACAGTGGTGCAGAGTTGGCACCCTTTGCAGCGGGCCTCGTAGATGTTGATTCGTCCTGCCATGCACCCTCCTCCTTGAGGTGTGACTTGATGAGAAAGCCCGACCCTCTAGTAGATGAACTCCCGAATGTCATACAAGGCAATCTTGGGGCGCTGCTGTGGAGCGGGAAAGACTAGCCCGGCACGAATCGTCTGGATCTGCTCATCCATCTCAGCCCCGGTCAACGGCTGCGCGCCAAGCAGTTCTGCCTGATGCGCGTACTCCGAGCCAGGATAATCCATGAACGGCGAGAAGTAGACGATGTCACGCTCGCCCAGACCCATGCTGTTCAGCGCAGCAATGGAGTGTTCCACATGTTGGCAGGCAAAACGCTGGCCCCCGGCGCCGATCATCAGGATAACGCCCACATCGACGCCGCCTGCTTTGATGCTGGTCACAGCGTCACGTGCATCTTGCGCCGTACTCCCCTTGCGCAAGAAACTGAGCAACTCATCGTCGCCGCTCTCCATGCCGATGTAGACCCGCTTTACGTTGCGTCGCGCCAGCTCGCGGTAGTCCGCTGCCGTCTTATGCCTGCTGCTAAAGGCATCAACGAATGAATAGATGCCGCGCAGAGCATCGGGGTGAGCCTGTAGCCAGGCCTGGCGCTCGTCGCCAGTCAAATGCGCCGGCGCCACGGTCAACTCTGATACCAGAACATCGAGCAAGCTCAGCAGCCGCTCTTGCGGGATAACGAGCGCATTGGCATCGGCCAGGAAGAGCGTCCCGCGCAGCCGCAGCGCCGGTCCGAAGAACGCAACCACGTCGCGTATGTGGCGACGAAACTCATTATCACTCTTGAGGCGGAAAGGACGGTCCCGGTACAAGTCGCAGAACGTACACTTGTTCCAGGAACACCCCTCAGTAGCTTGCAGCACAAGGGCCAGATACTGGTCTGGGGGCAGAATGCTCACCGGCTTGTAGATGGCGCTGAAACGCGCGGCGTCTTCGTGCAGATCTTCGTAGGGGCGCACCCGTTCCAGCGTCTTGAGAACGGTTGGCAGCGCCTCAGGGGCAGAACACGTGACGCCGCTGATCTTCCCTGAGCGGACTGCCTGCGCGATGACGGCGAGCAGGCCAATCATCTCAGCAAAGAAAGCCTGCTTCTCGCTTTCGTTCAGATCGCAGCGCGAGCGTCTGGCCAGGCCATGCCCCGCTCCCCATTTCACCAGAACCCGGTTGTCGAGTCCCCGCAAGTAATTGCGCCCGGAGCGGTAAGCGCCCAACAAACGTCCTGCTGTATCGAAGTTATAGACGGTGGCGGTATTGATAGTCACGGAAAAGGAGTTTGGTCTTACATTGACCAGAATCTCATTCCCGCTCTCATTGACAACGAATTGGACCATCATGACGCCAACACCATCCCCGTCTATTATAGCACACCCGCTCCCGCTACATTGTACGCGAGATGTCAAGCTCCAGCATCCGCCGAACTACCTACAACCGCTACGCATTACAGCCTATACCACAACGTAGCCCAGCCCTACGCCGGGCAATTGACACTCAGGCGCCTGTCCATCGCAGCGCGTTCCAGTTCCTCGCGAAACTCAGGCGTGGCAATGGAAACCAGCAGCTTCGCTCTTTCACACACGCTGCGGCCATGCAAGTTGACGACGCCATGCTCGGTTGCCACGTCGTGCACATCGCCACGGCTAGTCACGACGCCCGCGCCACGGTCAAGGACGGGCACAAGGCGCGAGAGAGCGCCACTCTTCGCTGTGGCAGGCAGGGCGATGATCGCCTTGCCGCCCTTCGAGCGGGCCGCTCCGCGCACGAAGTCAACCTGCCCGCAATCTCGCTCATCGGTGTAACGACGGGCAGGCTGTTATCGTCTAACTGAATGGTCTCATAGGCGACAGCGCTAACCTGCCGGGCAAGGAGCGTATCGATGAGGGCGCGCGGGGCGACGGCCATGTGCAGGAAACCGGTGATGCGATGCCCATCACGCAGATAGGGGAACTCACTGGCGATCAGCGCTCTCACCTTGAGGACCATGTCAGAGCGGCCCCACGCCTCCTCTACAGAGTAGACGGTCTCTGCGCCGGCGGCGCGGTAGTCTTCAGCGCTGAAGCCGCTGACCGCTCCGGCCTTGCTCTGCACGTAGATACGATGACCGTCTGCAGCGAGGATGCCCACGCCATTGGGCGTCAGTCCAACGCGGTTCTCGAACGTGGCCGAGGTGGCTTCTCTGGGTACACCAATATTCATGGTCCCTCCTCATCATTGAGTGTGCCACTGGACAATTGGGGTGTAGCGCAAGCGTAACACACCAGCGTCGCCAAGTCAAGACATGGCGCTTCAGACAATGGACCTGTTCGTGCCCGTGCCTCAGCCTCGTAGCCATGCCGCAGGCTGAGCGAAGAATAAAGATTATTGCTTAACTTGTCAACTACCACAAGTGCTTATAGTAGCGCAGGTCACAGACTCGTGTCAGACGAAACTTGACAAAGCGTGCATGGTATGGTATTCTCTTAAGCGGTAACGGCAAAACAAGTCGTCACCGTACCCGACTCTCTACAACATGTATTGCGATTCGGGGGAACGATTCCTAGAAAAGGCGAGGGTAGTGTAATGGCTCGTGAAGAACTTGTCAAGGTACCGGCGGTCATCCTGGGCAGCCGATTACGTGCAAAGCGCAAGGGCCTCCGCATGTCGCAGCATCAGCTTGGCGGCGAAGACTTCTCGCCGTCGTACGTCAGCGCCGTTGAACGCGGGAAAATCCGTCCGTCACTCAAGGCACTGTACATTCTAGCCGATCGACTCGGCGAACCGGTCACCTATTTCCTTCAGGACGAAGGAATACCCCGCACAGGGGACGTGCTCGATGAGATTGTCACTGCTGCCTCCATAGATATCTTCCAGGGCAAGGCAGAAGCGGCGATCGCACGCTTACAGGCAGCCAATCTCGAGGGCCACACACCGGAAATGCAAAGCCGCATGTATCTCTGTCTGGGCCAGGCTCACATCGCCAACCATCAGCCTTCCGAAGCCATCAGCGCGCTGCAAGAAGCTTTGCGTCTGGCTGAGAGCGCCGGCAACCCCGTGCTTGCCGCCTACGCTCGCCTCTATCAGGGCACAGCCTATTTCCGCCAGCAGAAGACAGGCATGGCGCTCGATTTCCATCGTCGCTGCTTGCAGACCATTCACGATGGAACTGTCAAAGACCTTGACTTCTCGCTGCAGGTCTATGGTAGGCTTGGCGAGGACCTCGTTGCCCTGGGGCAGGAGAAAGATGCCCTGGCGTATTTCGATGAAGCGATGCAGCTCGCCCAGAGCGCGTCCGACTTGCGCTCGCTGGCATCTGCCATGTGGTCGCTTAGCACGTCATACCAGAGCAGCAATGATCCGATCCGCGCGCGCTACTATGGCGAGAAGAGCCGGGCGGCCTTTGAATCGCTGCGTATGTTGAGCGCCGCCGCAAGTATGCGCAACACCTATGCTGCCGTCCTTAGCAACACGGGAAACAAGCCCGCAGCAGAGCGCATCTTGCGCGAGGCGGAGACGATGGGTGAACGCATCGGCGATGCGTCGGTCACAGCAACCGCCACGGTGAGGCTGGGGGAATTGGCCAGCGAGAAGAAGGAGTACGCCACCGCCGCCAAACTGATCGCCAGAGGCGTCGAGGCGGCCACGGCCCAGGGCGACCACCTGGTCGCCGGCGCCGGTTTGCTTTCGCTCGCCCAGGTCTACGTCGCCGAGAACAAACGTGACGACGCTGAACGACAGTTCAAGTCTGCCATCACCATACTGCAGAGCACCAACGCCCACGAGACCCTGAGCAAGGCCTACTTCCGCTACGGGCAGGCCCTGGTTGCCTGGGGTGAGAGCAGCAAAGGATCCGAATACCTGGAAAAGGCATATCTGCAAGGCCGCAAGGCATAAAATGATACGACCCCGCAACACCTTCACTATTGGCGAGAAAGCCTCGTTGAGCCATACGGTCAGCGCAAGCGACGTGGCCGAGTTCGCCCGCATCTCCGGCGACCATAACCCTGTCCACCTGGACGATGAATACGCCAGAACAACGCGCTTCGGCGGACGTATTGCCCACGGCATGCTGACGGCGGGTTTCATTTCGGCTGTGCTTGGCACAAAGCTGCCCGGTCCCGGAGGCATCTACCTCAATCAGACCCTCAAGTTCACCGCTCCGGTGCGCATCGGCGACACGATCACGGCAACCGCCGAGGTGACTGCCTACCGTGACGACAAGCGCATCGTCACGCTCAAGACTGACTGCATCAACCAGCGCGGTGAGCTTGTACTCAGCGGCGAGGCTGTGCTGTTGATGGAGAAAGCACAATAAGAAAACCTCCTGGCGGCTGCTAGTACTACCGCACTTTTCGTCCGCCAGGGTGTGAATTCACCACAGAGGCGCAGAGAGCACTGAGTTCTTGCCTTGTTTTCCTCTGCGTTCTCAGCGTCTCGGCGGTAAAAAAGGCCGTCCTTACCTACGGCTTTCTGGCGCGTACCAGTACGCTTCGGGCGACGCCGGCAATGTATTCGCTGCTTC
>CAYOEZ010000218.1:0-7838 GCA_964402955.1 uncultured Ktedonobacterales bacterium
TTCTCCTGGCTGTGGCCGGTTGGGGACGATGACGCGAGGGCGCCGCTGCGACGCATCGGGCAAGCACTCTGGCCCCGGGCGATGGTGGGCGTGGGCACGCTGCGTCGTGCTCGCCGTCTGCCTGGGAATCGCCCTGCTGTGCAGCGCCGCTTGCGGCGGCCAAGTCACGGCAACGGTCTTGCCGGATGAGACCATCACCATTGCCGGGGAGTCAGATGTCATCCCGATCGTACTCGAGATGGCCGATTCGTTTGCCAAAGGGCGCGCCGCTCTGCATTTCGAGTCCAGCATCACCCCCGCCGCTCAGGCTCTGGCGCGCGTGGGCGGGGAAAACGCCGTGATCGCCGTCGTCACGCAACACCCGGACAGCAACACCGCCGCCTTGCGCTACACCGAGATCGCACGCCAGCCCATTCTGGTCATCGTTCATCCCGACAACGCCATCAAGAGCCTTAGCTACGATGATCTGGCAGCCATCTACAGCGGGCGCAGCACCGACTGGAGCCAGGCCGGCGGGCCGGCCATGCCGATCATGGTGCTCAGCAGAGAGCCGGCGGCGCCTTTGCGCCAGCGCCTCGACTCGACGCTTCTCGGCGCCGACGTCAAGCTCACACCAAACGCCCTCCTCTTGCCGTCTGACGAAGCCATAGTCGTCACCGTAGCGCGACGTCCCGAAGCCATCGGCTACATCACGGGCTCAGGCAACCCGTCAGGTGTCAAGACTCTGGCGATCGAGGGAGAGCACCCTTTGGCGCTGGTACGCGTGCGGGCCTATCCCCTGTGGCAATCTATTCTGCTGGTGACGCCAGCGCGCGCCTCCGCCTACACGACGGCCTTTCTGGCTTATGTCAAGAGCAGGCAGGGGCAGAGGGTTGTCGCTTCGTGGGGCTATGGCCAGGGGGTCAGCGATCCATGAGACTGCGCAATGCACTAGACCGCGTCACGCTCTACGAGCTGCGAGCGTTGGCTGAGGTGTACTCCCCCGCCCTCCCCCCTACCTCAACCAAGTATGAGTTGGTTGAGATCATCGCCCGCCACTTGACCACCCGGGCGAACCTGGATACCGTTGTGGGCGCGTTGAGTGGAGAAGAACGCACAGCTCTGGACAGGCTGCTTGCCGAAGGCGGACGGATCATTGCTCGCCAGTTCACCGATGAGTTCGGCAACGTGCGCCCTCACGGTTCCTACTATGTCGAAAGCTACCGCGCTCGCGCCGCCCCGGCGACGCCAGCCCAGGGCCTCTCCTCAAAAGGCCTGATCTACCTCACGTATGGCGGCATCGGGCAGTGGAGCGGCGAGTTCTACGAGATTCCGGACGAGATACTTGCCATGCTGCCCCATGTTCAAAAAGCCTCGTTCAAGGAAATTCTCTCTGTTGCGCATGATCCTGTGAAGCCAGACGCGCCGGGCGACCTGATGCGCGACATCGGCGTCTTCCTCTGCTATTTGCGGCGCGAGCCCGTGAAGGCAGTGCGCGGCAACCAACTCCCCAAGCGCGACTTGCTACGGCTCAACCAGGCTATGTCGCGTCCACAAGACCCGGCAACCATCCGCACGGAGAAGGAAGCGCGCCCCATCGCCTTTGTGCACCATCTGGCATCATCGCTCGGTCTGGTCAGTACGGCAAGTGGTTTGATTGGACCGGCGAGAACGGCGGCGCACTGGCTTCAGCAATCACGTGATCGGCAGCTACGCGACGCCTGGCATGTTTATCAGAAGGACATTGGCTGGATTGAAGCAACGGAAGACGACACTGCCACGGGCCAGATGGCCGGCTACCTCTTCGCCGACCCGCAGCGACTTGTTACGGCCCGCGCCCGCTTTGTGGATACGCTCAAGCTGTGTCCGGTTGGCAAGTGGCTTTCCCTGCAGAGCCTCAGCAGCGCCATGAAGTCCCACGCTCCCCTTTTCTTTCGCGTGCTTGGCAATGATCGCCAGCAGATATCACCCTTCCATCTCAGTTCGTATGGCGCCTGGGCGGACAACGAGGCGCCCCTGATTCGAACCTACATCAGCGAAACGATGTCGGCTTTCGGCGTCGTCGAAACTGGTGTGGCCACAGCGCATGAAATCGGCGCGGTTTTCCGACTTACCGACATAGGGGTTGTTCTACTTGGACTGGTGAAGGGGAAGATCGCCGAGCCGCGCTCTACGCCCATCGTCATCCAGCCCAACTTCGAAATCGTTGTCCCGCCTGAAGCAGCGCCGCACATCGTCTACGAGCTGCCACGCATCGCGCAGCTTGCAAAGAGCGATCGCGCCAGCATCTACACCCTGAGTCAGGAAGCCTTGTGGCGCAGCTTGCAGGCAGGAGATGAGATCGAGCACATTCTCGCCTTTCTTGAAAAGGCGTCTGAGCGGCCTCTGCCGCAGAACGTGGCATACTCGCTGCGTGAGTGGGCGGCCAAACACGGGCAAGTGGTGATTGAGCAAGTAACACTGCTGACTGCCGCCAGCGATGCACTGATGGCGGAGATCAGGGCCAACAAGAAGCTCGGCCTGCCGGTCAAGAGCGTCATCAGCCCGCTCGTCGTTACACTCGGCGAAGGAGACCGGCGCGCACTCGTCGAGCGGATGAAGAAGCAGGGCTACTGGCCAAAGACCAACGAGAGCATTGTCAGGGAGCCCGACAGCGAAGGCGGACAGGGCACCATCGTCGTGGCAAAACAGGAGATCCTACGCCTGCTGGCAGGAGCAGTCATGCTCTCACGTCTCGGCCGCGAGATCGGCTGGTCGTCGCCGATCTCCGATCGACTGATCAACGCTATCGCTCACAGACTACCACCGGCGCTCATTAAACAGGTGCAGGCGCTGGCGGCTGAAGCGCTCGCAGAATATGAGGCCAACGACGATGCATCGTATGGCCCCGATGGCACAGCAGTGACCGATGGTCAGCCAGAGGGCAGCGATGGAGATGAAGAAGATGGCAGCGAGGTGCTCTGATGCTGGGGGCTCTGGCGCTCTGCCTGCTCGGGTTGGCCGGCGGCCTGGCTACGCTCATCTACTGTGGCGCTGACCGGCTGCTCAACCCTGCTCGTCCGAAGAAGCGCTGCACACCCGACGATTGCGGCGTTGCAGGCATGGATGAAAACGTCGCCTACGAGGCAGTCTCATTCGTGAGCAGCGACGGCGTCACCCTGCGCGGCTGGTTCTTCCCGCTGGCGCAGACGGCGCCCGTGATCGTCTATTGTCCCGGACGCGGCGAGGGGCTGACCCCCTTTGACTTCCGCTACTCCGTGCTCTTTCTCAACAGCGGCTACCAGGTGCTCATGTTTGACTGGCGAGGCATGGGGGCGAGCGACGGACGCAGCTCGATGGGCTACCGCGAACAGCTCGACCTGGCTGCCGCCGTTACCTTCGTGCGCCGGCGTGCGCCGGCGGCCCGCATCGGGGCCATGGGCACGAGCCTCGGCGCTGCCGTGATCCTCCTCGCTGCCGGGCGCATTCCCGACATTGCCGCCGCGGCAGGTGAGTGCGCCTTTGCCACGTTCGAGGGGATGGTCGCCAGTGGCATGTGTGTTACCTATGGCATACCTGCCGTCGTTGCTCGACCACTGGCCTGGGCGATCGCCCGCCTCGCGGCGTGGCAGCGGGGCTTTCGCGTGCAGGACGCCGATCCCGTGCGTGCCATCCATCGTATCAGCCCGCGGCCGGTCTTCGTTATACACGGTGAGCACGACCGTCACGTGCCCGTCGCTTCCGGCTATGCCCTGTATGCAGCGGCCGGCGAGCCCAAGAGCCAATGGATCACGCCAACCGCGCATACCCAGGGGCTTGAGAAGCTCGGAACAGAGTACTGCCAACGCCTGATTCGTTTTTTCGACTCGTCTCTGAAAACTTCACCGGGTCGCTCGCTGGTCTTGGAGGCAGGCTGTGGGTAATGACCGACGCGTAGTCGCCCTGATCTGCATTCTCGGCACCATCGACGTTGTGGTTATCGGCTGGACGTGGAGATCGAGCCGCAGCGTGGCCGAAGAAGCGCTGGCCATCGTCGTGGTCCTGGGCCTAGCCACCTTCATCTACCTCCGGGCCCATCTCAGCGCCCTCAACCGCGTGCGCCAGGACACTCTCGCCGAAATGGAACGGCTCCTTGCCCGGCGCGAGCGGAGTTTGCAGCAGCGCGTCAAAGAACTCTCGATCCTGCACAGAATATCCCTGGCAGCCAGCGCCAGCATCGGTGTTGATCAGGTGCTCCAGAATGCCACAGAAGTCATGCGCCAGACCCTCCCCTACCCTCACCTCGCTGCCTTTCTGATTGACGAGCCGAGCGGCCGGCTGGTAATTCGCTCCGGCTACGGCGAAGGGCTCGACGACGCTGTTCATCTCAACTTGCACGTGGGTGAGGGCATCACCGGCCGCGTGGCACAGACGGGCGAGCCGGCCATGCTTCAGGATGTGTCGAGCGAGAAGGACCATGTGCCCGCCATTCCGAGCACGCGCTCCGAGGTCTGCGTGCCGATGAAAATCGGGGACAGAGTCATCGGGGGCATCAACGTTGAGAGCCCGCAAGCAGATGCTTTCGATGAAGGGGATCTCAGTTTCCTGACCACCATCGCCAGCCAGTTGGCTATCAGCCTGGACAATGCCCGCCTCTTTGACGAGCTGCGGCGCACAGACGCTGATCAGCGGAGGCGTGTCGAGGAACTGACAACGCTGCCCCAGATCAGCAACCGCCTGCTCTCTTCGCTCGATCTCAGCACGGTGCTACAAGGAATTGCTGAGAGCGCGCTCCATCTGGTCAAAGCGACCGACGTCCATCTGTATCTATACGACGAAGAGACGCAAACCTTCACGTCCGGCACGTCACTGTGGACAACGGGCGAAAGTCAGAATTTGTTTGTCCCCCGCGCAACAGGGATCACCATGACCGCGGTGCGCGAGCGCCGCCCCATTGTCATCCAGGATGCCACGTCTCACCCGCTCTACACCCGGGACGACGCCCAGGGCTGGAACGTCAAAGCCATTGCCAGCTTCCCGCTCATGAACCATGATGCGGTCGTCGGCGCCTTCAATGTAGCTTTTGTTGAGCCCCACACATTCACAGAGGACGAGCTGCGGGTACTCACCATGATGGCCGACCAGGCGGCAATCGCCGTAGACAATGCCCGCCTGCACCAGGCGCTGGCCGAACAGGCCAAGCGCGACAGCCTGACTCAGGTGTATAATCACAGGTATCTCGTACAACGTCTGGCCAGCGCCGTGCAGGAAGCCGAGCGCAGCGGCCAACCGCTCTCCTTCATTATGCTCGACGTTGACCATTTCAAGGAGTACAATGATAGGTATGGTCACGTGGCGGGAGATGAGATCTTGACGGCGATCGTGCAAGCGATTTCCAGCAATGTCAAGCACACAGACACCGTTGCCCGCTGGGGTGGCGAGGAGTTTGGCGTTCTCCTGCCCGACGCGACAGCCCAGCAGGCACAAATGATTGCTGAACGCATCCGCGTCACGATTGCCAGCCTTCGCCTTGTAGATGGCAAGGGGCAGACTATTAGCAACCCGACCGTCAGCCAGGGCATTGCCAATCTACCCGAGCATGCGCGTTCAGCCGAAGAACTTGTTGACCGCGCCGATCGGGCGCTCTATCGAGCGAAAGAGCACGGCAGAGACCAGATAGTCATAGCTGATCACACCTCAGTCTTGCAGTCACTGACCATCGGCAAAATGAACACTGAGGAGGCAGCGCGTGAGAAGAAGTAGCATCGCCGTCACTCTGATTGCGATCAACGTGTATGCCTTCGCCATTTCCTTCTTGTGGAACACGCTTCACCCTCTGGTCATGCCTTACCTGATCTCCCAGTTTGAGCCCCACTTCAAGAACACGTTCCTCGGCATGATCACCACTGCCGGGCTGGTCGTGGCTACTGTTGTGCAGCCGCTGGCCGGCGGCATCAGCGATCGCGCCCGTACACGCTGGGGACGGCGGCGTCCATTCATTCTGGTGGGGACGCTCTTCGATGTGGTCTTCCTGGCCATGATCGCGCTGGCCGGCAACTACTGGTTTCTCTTTGTCGCCTATTGTCTGCTGCAGACCTCGTCCAACGTTGCGCACGGCCCCTATCAAGGTTTCATTCCCGATCTCGTGCCAGACAAGAACAAGGGGCTGGCCTCGGGCATCAAGAGCCTTGTCGAGTTGATTGCGCTCGTCCTCGGCTCGGCGATCATCGGCATGCTGCTCGGCAATGGCCAGCTCACTCTATCGCTGGCAATCATGGGCGCGCTCCTCGTCATCACCATGCTCATGACGCTCGTGCTCGTCCATGAGGAGACGCCCACAGCAAGGGGTCCAACGGCGCCGGCGATGCCACCACTTTCGCTGGCTCACGTTGTGAGCAGCCTGCGCCAACACTCAACGTTCGGCTGGTACATCCTCTCGCGCTTCCTCGTCCTGGCCGGGCTGGCAGCCGTGCGCACCTTCGCCCAAAACTACATCGAGGACGTGCTACACGCAACCAATCCGGCCGCGCTGGCAGGGCAGCTCATGACCGTTCTTGGCGTGGCTGTTCTCATCGTTGTCCTGCCAGCTGGATACCTTGCCGACCGTGTGGGCCGCAAGCGGCTCAACGTGCTGTCGGCCCTGCTCGGCGCATGTGGTACGGCGCTTCTATTGGGCGTCGGCTCATACACGCAGCTCGTCGTCTTCGGCGCGATCGTCGGCGTCGCCGTCGGTATCTTCATGAGCGCCAATTGGGCGCTGGCGATGGACCTGTTGCCGGCGGGCGAAGCGGCGCTCTTCCTCGGCCTGACCAACCTCGCCACCGCCGGCTCTGGCGCTGCCGCCGGGCTGCTTGGGCCGCTGATTGATGCCCTCAACCGGTCGTCCGCCGGGCTGGGCTACAGTGCTCTCTTCGCCGCGGCTGCCGTCATGTGGCTCGCCGGCGGCCTCATCCTTGCTCGCCTGCCCATTCGAAGATGAAGGAGGGTTCCCCATGAAAGCCTATCGCATCGGCGTTCTGGCCGATACGCATGTCCCGCAATACCAGCCGTCTCTGCCCGGCGGCGTTATGCAGACGCTGGCGGATGTTGACCTCATCTTCCACCTGGGCAATATCACCGAGCCGTATCTGCTGCGCGATCTCAGCCGCATCGCTCCGGTTGTTGCCGTGCGCGGCGACCATGACACGCTGACCATTCCCCGCCGCTTGATTGTGTCCGTGGCGGGAATACGCATAGGGCTTGTCCATGGCACGCTGCCCCTCTATCGCCGCTTGCCCAGTCCCCCCAGCCCGGATAAACACGCCAGCCGCCAGCAGGCATGGAACAACTTCCTGCTCGGCCTGGAACGGGCCTTCAAGGACAGCGATGCCATTCTCTTCGGCCATCAGCGACCGCACATGGCCTGGCAACACGGCAAATTGCTCTTCAGCCCCGGCGCCGTGTATCACCCGACACTCGACATGGTGCAAGCCGAGTTGGCGAAGAACCCGCCGCTGTTGCGACGGCTCGCCCTGCAACGATGGCTGGCTGCGGCAGAAAAAGAGCCGGCCGGGGCAACCATGTCGCCCTCGGTCGGCATCCTTACGATCGCTGATGGCAAGATTCAGGCTGAGCTACTCTCAATCTCGGCTGCCAGTCCTCTAACGCCCATATCTTGATCGTCCGCCCACTGCGCCAGGGCGGAGAGCGTCTCGGCCGGGCTGGTCTTGGCCAGCGCCTTCACACTGCTGCCGACAGCCACGCGCACGGCGCGGCGTTCATCTGCCGCGAGCAAGTGCAGCAGTCCGAGCGCATCATGCGGGCAGGCTTTCGTCCATTTTCGGCCCAGTGTCTTTGCGATAATCCAGCGCGTCCGCTCATCGCCATCGGGCTGCTGTGCATCGCGGCGTCCGCGCTGGAGA
>CAYOEZ010000219.1:0-7768 GCA_964402955.1 uncultured Ktedonobacterales bacterium
GGCATTTCGCGTTGTAACGACCATGTCGGCTATGGAAAGCCGACCTACAAGAAGCTACACGTACAACTCGAGTAACTGTTCACCGTTGTCCCGCGCATGTTGTAGGCCAGGTTTCCATACCTGGCATTTCGCGTTGTAACGACCATGTCGGCTATGGAAAGCCGACCTACAAGAAGCTACACGTACAACTCGAGTAACTGTTCACCGTTGTCCCGCGCATGTTGTAGGCCAGGTTTCCATACCTGGCATTTCGCGTTGTAACGACCATGTCGGCTATGGAAAGCCGACCTACAAGAAGCTACACGTACAACTCGAGTAACTGTTCACCGTTGTCCCGCGCATGTTGTAGGCCAGGTTTCCATACCTGGCATTTCGCGTTGTAACAACCATGTCGGCTATGGAAAGCCGACCTACAAGAAGCCACCTTACCCCAACAGTGAACAGGTACCAACTCGACTCCGGGCCACCCGCCTCAGTACGCTCCCCGCCCGGAAATCACCGCGCCGACCGTCTGGCAGAGAATACGCACATCGAGCAACAACGAATAGTTCTGAATGTAATAGAGATCGTCCTCGGTGCGCAGGTGCAGCGGCTGCTGGCTGCGGCTATGCACCTGCCACCAGCCCGTCATCCCCGGCGGCACAGCGAACCGCTTGCGCTGCCACGGCGCATAGCTGTCCACAATCAGCGGCAACTCCGGGCGTGGCCCCACCAGGCTCATCTCGCCCTTGAGCACATTGACAAACTGCGGTATCTCGTCCAGGCTGAAGCGGCGTAACAGCCGCCCCAGGCGCGTCAGTCGCGGGTCATCGGGACGCTTCTGGAAGATGATCTGGCCATTGCCGCTGCGCGCCATCAGTTCCGCTTCGCGCTTCTCGGCGTCCTCGATCATGGTGCGAAACTTGAACATCCAGAACAGACGCCCACCCTCGCCGACCCGCTGTTGGCGGAAGATGATCGGCCCCGACGAGTCCAGCTTGATCAAGACTGCAACCAGCACGACGATGGGCGACAACACGATCAACGCCAGGCCCGACACGACCATATCCAGGACCCGCTTGGCCGCCCGCGCATACGGGGGAATCACCGGCTCTTTGAGCCCGATCAACGGCATTCCGCCCAGCTCTTCGACGCTCGACCGTAAGTACACCAGGTCAAAAAAGTCCGGCACCACCTTGATACTGACCGCAACGTCGCTCAGGTCGCTGATCATGTTCGGTATCTCTTCATGCGCGCGCAGGGGCAGGGCGATGATCAATTCCGAGATCTTGAGCGAACGAACCAGAGCCGGAACATCGGCCAGGCAACCAAGCACCGGCCCATTCAGCGTCGGCTCGGCGGCGCCGTCGTCAGCACGGTTCTGGCTATGAGCCATGCCGTCCTCTGCGATGTAGCCTGCCAACTCCAGCCCCATCCAGCGCAACTCACCGATGCGCTCGCCCACCGACGCGGCCACCTTGTTCACACCGACAATCATGACCCGATGCCCCGCCGCCGCCGGACGATTACCCTTGAGCACGACCCGCAGCCCCAGGCGGACGGCCAGAATCAGAAGCAGGTCGATGACGAAAAACGTGACAAACAACAAGCGGGACAGATAGCGAAACGTCAGGTAGAGAAAGCCGGCAAGAATGAGCGTGGCCTGTGTGACGCCGACAAAAACCGCCCGCGCCTCATCGCGTGCGCGTACGATGCGCCGCGCATCATAGGCAGCAGCCATCGGTAGAACGATTGACCACACCATGACTGCCGTCACATAGATGGCCGCGCCAACCCGTCCGCCTGGCTCCACCAGCTCTTTACCAAACGGCAAGTGAGGCCGCAACCATGCCGCCAGGGCCAGCGACGCCAGCGTCACAGCAATGTCGAACACAAAGAGCAGGCTCACATAACGCGAGCTTGAGCGATCGAGCATCCGTTGCTAACTCCCGGGTCATGCAGTCGTTTCCACAATGCTAGGGTCCAACATACGTCACCGTGATGGCGTTGATCTTCGGGTAGCCCACACGCGGTGTGAAATGAATCGACAGAACGCCGTCCGTGACAGTTGCCGGAAACGTGTAGTCCAGAGCATGCCACAGACCGACGCTGGCCGCGACATCCAGAGCAGAGAGAACGGTCGTTCCCTCGATCCCAACGTCAAAGACGCGCTTGGTCGCCTGCGTGTACGGGTAGATCTCGGCGAACTTGAGGACAACGTCGTATGTCCCGTTAGGTACCGTGAAGCGATAGGCCGCCAGGCTGAAGCGCTCTGTTTGGTAGACCTTTCCATCCGCCGCGCCGGCAATGACATGTGTGTTGGCGTAGGTCAGGCTCGACAGCACGGGCGGCGCGGGGTTCACATAGCCCCATCCGCCAACAGCATACGGTTGATCGGCGAGCCACGACACGCCAGCGCCGTCCACATACAGCGGTCCGCCCACGTTGACGGCTTTCTGGTAGAGCGCCACGGCCCGGGTTGCCGTCACCGTCGGGGTGGATGTCTGCGTCCAGGTGGGACCGGGCGTCAACGTCTGCGTGGGCGTCCCTGTCTCGCTGGGCGTCGGCGATATCGTCGGCGTCTGCGTTATGGTGCCGGTGGCAGCCGGCGTCAGTGTCGCGGTGGGAACACTCGGACCGACCGACTCGACGGCAATGGCATTGACCTTTGGTCCACCAGTGCGGCCGATGAAATCAATGGTCAGTTGCCCGTCATTGACGGCAACGACAAAGACACGGTCGACGGCCTTGTTCTTGGCGCCTGCAGCCGCATAGGGATCGAAGTTGCTGAGCACCGTGACGCCCTCGAGACGCACGTCAAAGACGCGCTGGCCACTCATGGCATAGTATATCTCATCGAACTTGAGCGTTACTGTATACTGACCATTGGGCAGGTCGAAACGATAGCTGCCGTTGCCCGACCACCAGTGCTCGCTGCGATAGAGTGTCGGATCGCTGGTTGCCGTAATCGCAGCCGCCGTCGAGTAGGCGCTGCCGCCCACATAGCCCCACCCTCCGTAGGTATACGCTTGATCGGCGTCCCAGATGGCGCTGCTGCTGTAGAGCGCGCCCCCGCTGTTGACGCGCCGCTGGTAGGGCGGGGTCGCCGGCGTATCCGTCGGAGTCGGCGTGATGGATGGCGTCGGCGTGATAGACGGCGTGGGTGTGACGGTGCCCGTGTTGGTTGGCGTGCCTGTCTCGGTCGGCGTGCCGGTGTCGGTGGCCGTGCCGATACTCGTTGGCGAGGCGGTGGCCGTGCGCGTGCTGGTTGGCGTTGCCGTCGCCGTGGCTGTGGGCAGGTCGAGCGGCAAAGCCCACTGCATCTGCAAGTATGGGCGCAGGGCGGCGTTGCCATAGTTTGATGAGAATAGCTGGCTCTGCACACCTTGCACACCCGTCGCCAAAAAGAACATGCCGTTGTTCGTCGCCGCGTCGGCGATCCACTTCTGCACCAGATCAGTGACATCGACCGTGCGCCACAGATTCAGCCCCTTCAGCAGCGAGCGGTTGCCTGTGATGTTGGTCGCATGGTCGGTCGAGTCGTCAGCGCCCGGCACAGCCCAATTGACGCCTGTCTTACGCACGTTCCAGTTGGCCTGATTCTCCACCCATGGCTGTGTCATTTCGAACACATTCAGGCAGTTGCCACGGTCGTTGCTCTGGTTGACCAGATAGACATTGAGCGTCGCCTTGGTGACGACGGCATACGGCGGCAGCCCCAGGCTCGTCAGGTCGTACTTGATCATCGACCGCCACAACGAAGAGCTGCGATTGTCCAGATTGATGCTGCCCAGCGTCGCATAATTCGTCGCCGGGCTGGCCGCGCCGATCGTCGTGTCACTGGCGCCGTTGTAGCCGTTCAACCCCTGGCGCACCGTAAGGGCATTGATCGGCCCGATGGCGGGGGTGGGCGACGGCGTTGGCGTTGGCGCGGGCGGCAGGGTGGTCGTCACGGTCAAGATGGCGCTGCTGCCGGCGCTGTGCCCGTCGGCGTCATTCACGGTCACCGGCAACATCTTGCTGCCCGTAGCTATGCCCGGCGCAACCGTGAAGAACACGCCAAACACACCATCAGCCGCCGCGCCGTCGCCGTGCGCCCCGTCATCGAAGAGGACAGTGGCTGCCGATTGGCCGACCGCCGACAGGTTCGACTGCACGCTGGCGATGTTACCCGGCCCCTGCGGATCGGCGACGCGTACGGTCAAGGTCACCTGTTCGCCAGAGTCAGGCAGCACCCAGGCCGGACTGGGCCGGCTGTCCACGATAACCGGGCTGGTCGCGTTGACGGAAGCGGTGGCTGGCACAACCGATGTCCGCCGCGTCATCCAGTAGCCATAGACACGATCGAGCGGCGCCACCCACACTTCGTCGCTGCCGCCGGCCCCGTAATTGTCGTAGACATAGTCCATCGTCGTCTCGACCGGATCGCAGCCGGAATCGATTGTGTGTGTACTGAGAAACAGCCAGAAGTGACTGGCCGGGCTTTCCATCGCCTTCTGGTGGGTCGTGTCGACGAGCGGGTCAACATGGTCGATCCCATCGCGTCCAATCTGCAGGAGATTCGTGGTATTGGGGCTGAGGCTCTCCATGATCGGAATCGGATTACCTGACCCCTGGTAGATATAAATGCCCGCCGCCACGCTGTTGGTGCGCACGATGTCCCAATAGGCCGGGTCAACATAGGGCGCGACAAAAACCGTCGGGCTGGGAACGCCGCCAGCGGCAATACGGTTACTTCCCCGCTTCACATCGTTGAGTGCGGCGGTGGTGTTCGCAAACTGGCTTACGTAGTAGTGGCTATAGGTGTGGTTGAAGATCCCCCACCCGCGCGCAAAGAGATCGCGCATTTGCGCATCGTTTATGAAGCTCTTGCCCAGGGCGTGGGGGTCGTCGAGAGAGCGACCGTTGAAGGCGACGCCGCCCGTCCAGCCATACTTCTCCAGGTAGGTCGTGGCATACTCATATTGCGATGAGTAGCCATCGTCAAACGTCATGCTCAGGGCCCAACGCTTGTCACCGCGCAGCATGGGAACATCGATCCGCCCAATCGTGGCGGCGTCGCTGATCGAGTCGTATAGGACAAGGGCAATGGCCGATGCGTCGCTGGTAAACATCACCCTGCCCGAAATGGGGTCATAGGTCGCGGGGAGCGTGCGCCCGTTGGCGGACACAACGACAGAGCTAACAGCGCCGACTTTGACGCGCAATGTCAATTCACGGTTCAGAACCCAGGCAGGCACTGCCGTGCGGTTGACGGTGAAGGTCAGGTAGCGAGTGGTTGCCTCCGTTAGGCCAAAGGCAGCCGACACGCGCTGGCCATTTAGAACAATCAGGGCGACCGCCACCGCCAGCGCCATAATGCTTGCCAGGAAGGTGAAGGGCCGTCTGTGCCGTGCTGACATGATTCCTCCGTTGCTGGTCGTTCTGATAGCAACAACGTCTGGCGAGCGCGAAAAGTAGCGGCCAACAGGGCGAGTTACGCAGCGGACTGTGGCGCTGGCGTGCCGCCAATCACCTGGCGCCCATCACATTGCGAAAGAGCTCCTCATACTGGTCAGTGATGTGCTCCCAGGTGTAGACGTCGCCGATGCGCTGCGGAGCGCACGCCGCGTAACGGTCACGAACATGCGGATGATCAATGATGTACTGCAGCATCCGGGTCAGATCGGTTGCGTCCTTGCGGAAGAACAGGCCGTAGTCGCCAGCCAGAACTTCACGGCTGAAGGGGGTATCGAGCGCCAGGATGCAGGCGCCCGCCCCCAGGCCTTGTAACAGGCTCGGGTTTGTGCCGCCGAATTCGTGCCCGTGCACATAGGCATAGGCGTTACAATAGAGCTCACGCACGTGCACGCTGTCGCTGATATGCCCGACGAAGCGCACCCGGCCATCGCTCATGCTGCGCACCTGCGTCACAAAGGCGCTCTTGTAATTGGCGTCGCCAATGATCACCAGAGGCATATCTGTCCTGACGTTGGCATAGGCGCGCACAACAAGATCGGCGTTGTTGTCAGGAATCAAGCGGCCAAGCACCAGCACGTAGCGCCCGGGTTGCAGCGCATAGCCCGCCAGCACATCGGGCTGCGTCGATGTCTGGATCTCCGCGCCGTAGGCAATGGTTGTCGCCTGCACGCCGAACTCGCGCAGGTAGATGTCCGTCATCGCCGACGCATCACAGACGATGCGATCGGCCAGACGGCACGCCATATGGGCAGCAAAACGAAAATAGGCCTGCCCCCAACGGTTCCACTTGGGCCGCTTCCATTCCAGACCGTCAACATTGATGATCGTCTTTTTTCCGGCCAGGCGCGGCGCAATCAAGTGCAGACCATTTGCCACATTGCAAACAAGGATGGCATCGGTCTGCTGGCGCAGAACATCCGCCATGCACATCCAGGTGTGCGTGAGCGTGCTGAGTTCCTTCGTGTCCAGCGACGGCACATAGATCAGGCGCATACCGCGATAGGTCGGAAGCCGCTGCGGGAAAAGCCCGGCCCGGCAATAAACAAGCACATCATGGCCGCGCTGCACCAGCCGCGAACCAACCGCATCGGCAAAGGTCTCATATCCGCTGTACGTCGACGGTAAGCCGCGGATACCCATAATCGCTATTCGCATGCCGGTCCCTGTCGCACGAACGCATCAGGAGCGCGTGGAATGGTGGTCGCCAGATCATCTTGTTGCCCAATCCACAGCGCCGACAGTATACACGGTTTGGCGATGCCGTGCAAGACCTGAATGCACCCCCTCCCACCAGGCCCTCGCACCCCCCGGGCCGCGCTCTGAGCCCAGGCCCCTACAATATGATCAAACTGCTTGACTTTCGCGGCATTCTGTGCTATAGTGGCAGCGTCGAAGAAGGACATCCTGGCGACGCCACTCGCGATCCGCCTCGGCGCGAAACGCGGTTCGGGCGTTCTGCCTCCTATCAGGCAAAGAAAGAAGGAGATCAGGCATGTTCAGAACAATCGTGACACTTACCGTTTTGGCAACCCTCATTCTCTCCCTCGCTGGCCCCGGACTGGCGCCAGCCGCTGCCGACGCTGGCGCGGCTTCACCCCAGAGTGTTCCGGGACGGTACATCGTCGTGTTCAAGGATGATGTCGAAGACTCCGCATCCGCTACGGGCGATCTGGAGCGTGCGCATGGTCTGGCTGCGGATCATGTTTACAAAAGCGCGCTCAAGGGTTTTGCGGCAACCATACCAGCGGCGCGTCTGGCCGCCATCAAGGCCGACCCGCGCGTGCAGTTCGTCAGTGAGGATGGGATTGTCCAGGCCGTGGGCAGCGTGCACGCGCTGCGCGAGCACTACGTCCGCACCGTGGATGCCTGGTACGACACCTTCGAGGCCAACTGGGACCGCGCCGTGGCCCTGGTCGGTGAAGAAGTCGCCCGCGTCTGGCGGCTCTACCTCGTGGGTGCCTCGATGGCCTTCCGGGACGGCCGGATGGGCGTCGACCAGATCCTGTCGGTCCGGCCGGACCGCGGGGTGTCAGGGCTGCCGCCGCAGCGCCCTACGATCTGGTCATGACCTTCGACAGCTCGAACTTCCTGGCCGTCACCGGTCTCTCGCTCCTCGCGGTCGTCGTCCTCATGGCGGCGACCGCGGTCGTCGCCGCGAGGCAGGGGCGCGTCAGCGTGGTCGACACGACCTGGGGCCTCGGGTTCGTGGTCGTGGCGGTCGTGGCCGGCCTCGCCGGTGACGGCACGGGGTGGCGCCGCCTCGCCCTCGTGGTCGTCGTCGCGCTGTGGGGCCTGCGCCTGGCGTGGCACGTGACGCGACGCAACGCGG
>CAYOEZ010000220.1:0-7740 GCA_964402955.1 uncultured Ktedonobacterales bacterium
GCCTGCCCTGCCTGCCCTGCCTGCCCTGCCTGCCCTGCCTGCCCTGCCTGCCCTGGGCAGTCCAGGGGGCAGTCCAGGGGGCAGTCCAGGGGGCAGGCAGAATGACAGATTCCACGATGTGCAGCAGTGGTTCCAGGGACAGCCACCGAAAGCAAGCGGCACAAGGGAGGATACAACGGCAATGCACGCACACGGACGAGGTTGGGGAAGTTTTCTGAGCGCGCCGGACGAGAAACCCCGGCTCTCCTGGGCTCTGATGAAGCGCGTGCTGCACTACACCTACGCCTACCGCTGGCAGATCGCGGCTATCCTGGCGCTGATCATGACGAGCACCGGCCTCAATCTGCTGCTGCCGCTGCTCATGCGCGACCTGATTGACCGCACCATCCCCAATGGCGATGAGACTCGCCTGTTGTTGCTGGGGTTGTGCCTGCTCTTGATTCCTGCCGCCAATGGCGCCATTACGGTTATTCAGCGCCGTCTCAACGCGTGGGTGGGCGAAGGCGTCATCTACTTGCTGCGCGTGGCGCTGTTCGCTCGCCTGCAGCGCATGTCGTTGCGCTTCTTCACCAACACCCGTGTCGGCGAGCTGATGAGCCGCCTCAATAACGACGTCGTCGGCGCTCAGAATGCGGTCAGCAGCACCATCGTCAGCATCATTACCAACGTTGTCCAGGCGTCTGCCGTCTTGGCTGTTATGCTCACCCTGCAGTGGCAACTGACGCTCGTCAGCGTCGCCATCATGCCCTTCTTCATCCTGGCGGCGCGCCAGTTGGGAGCACGCCTGCGCGACATCTCACGCGAGCAGCTCGAGACCATCGCCGAGATGAACGCCATGGCCAACGAAACGCTGAACATCAGCGGGGCCTTGCTGGTCAAGCTCTTCGGCAGAATCGACGGTGAAGTGGAGCGCTTCGCGCAGCGCGCCGGCCAGGTACGCGACACCGGCGTGCGCCGCACCGTCATGGGCACCACGTTCTTCGTCCTCATCGGCCTGCTCAGCGCAGTGGGCACAGCTCTCGTCTATGGCATCGGCGGCTACATGGTCATCCACAAGGCATTCACGATCGGCACGATCGTCGCCTTTGGCTCCTACCTGGGCAGCCTATACGGAGCGTTACAGGGACTGGCCAACGCGCCCGTCGATTTCGCCACCTCCATGGTCAGCTTCGAGCGTGTCTTCGAAGTCATCGACCTGCCGGTGGACATCGAGCAAAAACCCGGGGCGCTGGTCTTGCAGAATATCAAGGGCGATCTGACCTTCGATGACGTTTCGTTCCGCTACGAGATCAACGACCGTACGCTGCTGAAGGACGTGCAACGCTTCGGGCAGATGGACCGCGTCAAAGCCGCGCTTTCAGGCCGCGCTGCGGAGACTGACGGGAGGCATGGCGTGCGCGGCGAGGCCGATCAGCCGCACAACCAGGCGCGCGATGATGCGCTGGAGCACATCTCGTTCAGCGTGCACGCTGGGCAGATCGTGGCGCTCGTTGGTCCCAGCGGCGCAGGCAAGACAACGCTCACCTACCTCGTACCCCGCCTCTATGATCCGAGCGACGGCAAGATCATGATCGACGGGCACGATGTGTCCGGGGTCACGCTCGATTCACTGACGGCTCAGATCGGCATGGTCACACAGGAGACACATCTCTTCCACGACACTATTCGCACCAATCTGCTGTATGCCCGCATGGATGCGTCGCAGGACGATCTTGAGGCCGCAGCCAGAGCTGCCAATATTCATCACTTCATCATGGACCTGCCCGACCGCTATGATACGATCGTCGGTGAGCGTGGCTACCGGCTCAGCGGCGGCGAGCAGCAGCGCATCGCCCTGGCGCGTGTCATTCTGAAGGACCCCCGCATCCTCGTGCTCGATGAAGCGACCAGCTCGCTCGACAGCGAATCCGAAGCCCTCATCCAAGACGCACTTAAGCGCGTCATGGCCGGGCGCACCAGCATCGTCATCGCCCACCGGCTCAGCACCATCCTTGCCGCTGACCTGATTCTGGTCATGGATCGCGGTGAGATCGTCGAGCGTGGAACACATTCCGCGCTGCTGGCGGAGGGCGGGCTGTACGCACACCTGTATGAGACACAGTTCAACCGGGCGCCCGCACAGGAGTGATGCCTGCTGGCGCAGACGCCAAACTCGTCCCCATGTAGGGGGAGAACGGGGCGCACCCAGGATAAAGCAGTATCGCCGCCAGAGGTTTCTCTGGCGGCGATACTGTCGTTCGTGCTATGCAATGGCTCTTTACGGATCGTCGAAGTTCCAGTGCGAACAACCAACGCCGGTCAACACCTGCGCTCGGACATAGTAGGTCTGGCCGCGACGCGTGTGCAGGTAACACGGCGACAATTGATAGCACTCTCTGCGCACGACAACCGGCCCGACTATTGGGTCGATGAGCACATCGATCCATACGCGGGTGCTCGCCGGGTTCAAACGGTCATTCCAGATCTTGACCAGCTTCCCGTCGCCAATCAGCCTGGCCCAGCTTGTGCCGGCGCCGCCGTCCGACCACCACTTGATGTCCAAAGCGCCTCCCGGATAGACAATCGGCGCGGTGTAGGGGTTCTTCTCCTCCGCGGTTCCCGCCTGCCCCCAGCCGCAAATGGAGGGCGTGGACGTCGCCGTCGCAGTCTGCGTTGGCGTGGGGGTGGACGTAGGCGTGTCGGTCGGTGTGGGGGTAGCCGTCGAAGTGCGCGTAAATGTGCGCGTGGGCGTACGCGTGGGCGTGAATGTGCGCGTGGGCGTCTCAGTTGGCGTTGCCGTCGCGGTGGGCGTCTCAGTTGGCGTCGCGGTGGCCGTCGCCGTCGCCGTCGGGTTGCAGTACGGTGCGGTCGCCTTGCGATCGAAGAAGCTTGATCCCCAGGTTTCGCCATTGACGCGCAGCAGATCAGCTTCGACGAGCTCACAGCATTGCACCGGCTCCATGACCGAGAAGTCATAGATGGGCGTGGGCAGCGTGAAACTCAAGACATGGGTTGTGGTGAACGCAGCGCGGTCCTGGGCGCAGTAGGTCAGTGTGCTGATGTCACCCAGACAGTGGTAAAGCGAAATGTCGATCGTGATGGCTCGGCCAACCTCGCCTTCGATACGCCAGTTCGTGACCCACTGAATGCCGCCCAGATCAATGTCGAATTGCACGGTGGGAGTGATCCACAGGCTCTGGCCATACTGTCCGTATTCGGCCTTGCTACCGGTCACAGTGCATTCTGTCGTTTGAGTCTCCGTCGGCGTTGGCTCATCGGCAAGCAATCCAGATGCCGCCACGCTTGGGGAGCCGGCTGAGGCCGCTACGTCAGGAGCGCTCAACACGACGACCATAACGAGAGCCGCAAACGCCATCGCAAAGAGCGAGATGACCATGCGTCCCGATCTATGTAACATCTCCGTCCTCCTCATTGTACCACTTCCTCACCTGATAAGACGATCTACTGAACAAGACGAACTATTGATCACAATGTTTTGGTATCCGCCCACATACGCAGCAACTCGTCAGCCGCTATGGCGCCCACGCGTGCAATGTGCGGCGGCTGCCTGGTCAGATCCACCACTGTGGAATCAACGCCTCCCGGACAGGCGCCTCCATCGAGAATGAGATCAACCCTCCCGCCGAGATATGCCTCGACCTGCGCGGCCGTGCGCGGGCTTGGCTGGCCCGAGAGATTGGCGCTGGTGGCGGCCAGCGGCGCGCTCAGGGCAGTCGCCAGGAAGCGCGGCGTCACATGATCGGGCAGGCGCACAGCGACGCTGCCCGTGCCTGCCGTGACAATATCCGGCACGTGAGTCTGCGCCCACAACACGATTGTCAGACCACCGGGCCAGAAGCGGTCCATCAAGCGATGCGCCAACGCCGGCACAGAGCGCGCCACCTGCTGCACATCGCCAGACTGCCCAAGGAGCAAGGGGATGGCCTTGTCGCGCCCCCGTTCCTTGACAACATACAGACGTTCCACCGCGTCGGGTAGATAGGCGTGCGCAGCCACCCCGTATACCGTATCGGTCGGAAAGCACACCAGCCCACCCGAGCGCAAGATGCTCACAGCCTGAGCCAACGCCTGCGGATCGCTGGCAGAGAGAACAGTGGTTGTCTTCGTGGTCATCTTTGTGGTTTCCTCAAGAGAGCGGCGCCTCGCCGGCCAATCCCAACAACCCGCCTGCCGAGGTCGCCTTGCGCACTGCACGCAGGATGGCTTCAGCCACCATCTCGGCCGCAGCCTGGCCCACGCGCGACACATCCGTTTGGATGTCGCCCGCAGAGAGCGCAAAAATCGTGTCGCCATCGGCCATCGTATGCGCCGGCCGCACCGCTCGGGCCAGGCCGTCGTGCGCCATCTGCGCAACCTTGTTGGCCTGCGCCTTATCCAGGCGGGCGTTGGTCGCCACGACGCCGATCACCGTGTTACTGGCGGCTCCCGTCGCGTGCGTATGCGGCGACTGGTGCACGAGCAACGCCGCAGAGTCTGCCCACCCCTGCCCGGGAATGCGCGCCCCGGCAATGATCTGCCCGCTGTGTGGATCGATGATATCGCCCAGGGCATTGACAACCATCAAGGCGCCGACAATCAAGCCATCTGGCAGAGTGATGCTCGCCGAGCCGACGCCTGACTTGATTGCCTGCATCATTCCCAGCATCTTGCCCACGCTGGCGCCCGTGCCGGCGCCCACATTGCCCTCGCTCACCGCTCCGCCGCTGGCGGCCTCGCATGCCGCATAGCCCATGGCCGCGTCGGGCCGCACCCGGAAATCGCCGATGGCCAGATCAAAGATGACCGCCGCCGGGACGATTGGCACAACGGTTATGCCCACAGGGAAGCCAATATTGCGTTCCTCAAGAAAGCGCATCACCCCGTCTGCGGCAGCCAGCCCAAACGCCGACCCGCCGGTCAGCAGAATGGCGTTGACGCGCTCGACGAGCTGGCCCGGGCGCAGCAGATCGGTCTCACGTGTTCCCGGTGCGGACCCACACACATCCACGCCGCCCACGCAGCCTGGCGGCGGGCACAGGATCACCGTGCAGCCGGTCAAGTTCATGGCGTCGGTAGCGTGGCCGACGCGCAAGCCAGGTACGGCGGTGAGAGTGTCATTCACGAGCACGCGGGCGCTGCTCATTGCACAAATCCTCGACAACATCGACAATGCGCTCCGCTACCTCGGCCTTGCTCATGAGCGGCAACACATCGATGCGACCATCTCCGAACAACAACGTCACCTGGTTGGTCTCCGTGCCGAAACCACTGCCGGGCGAGGTGATGTCGTTGGCGACGATCATAGCCAGGCCCTTTGCCTCCAGCTTCGACCGTGCGTTCTGCATCAGGTTTTCACTCTCTGCGGCGAAACCGATCTTGACCAGATCGGGAAAGGCCGTTTTTGCCTCGGCGAGAATGTCAACCGTGCGCACGAGCGGCAGGCTCAACCCGGCCGCTGCCTTCTTGATCTTCTGCTCACTCACCTGCGCCGGGCGGAAATCGGCCACTGCCGCCGCCATCACCAATGCATCAGCCGCCCGGCAGGCCGCAAAAACCGCGGCGTGCATCTCAGCGGCCGTCTGCACGGGCGCCAACGTCACGCCCGCCGGCGCCGGCTGCTCGCCGGCCGCGCTGACCAATACGACAGATGCCCCGCGATCTCTGGCAGCAGAGGCGACGGCGTACCCCATCTTGCCCGAGGAGCGGTTACCCACGTAGCGCACCGGATCAATCGGCTCCCGTGTGCCCCCCGCCGTGACGACGATGCGCCTGCCGGCCAGCCGCCCGCTGATCCCGACAACATAACGCGCCGTATCCACAATCTCCACGACCTCAGACATGCGCCCCGGCCCGGTTGCCCCCGACGCCAGGTGGCCGACACCGGGGCCGACGACGAACGCCCCCCGCTGCTTGAGCCTGGTCATGTTCTCCTGCGTGGCCACGTTCAGCCACATATGGCTTTCCATCGCCGGCGCAAGCAGCAGCGGGCACGACGAGGCAAGCACGGTGGCACAGAGCAACTCATCGGCAAGGCCATAGCTCAACCTGGCAATCGTGTTGGCCGTGGCAGGAGCGATGATGATCAGGCTGGCACGGTGCGCCAACTCCACGTGGGCGATGTTCATCGCCGACGGGCTTGTGCCGCCGGCCAACCCCTGGAACATGCCTGTGAAGACCGGTCGCCCCGTGACCGCCTGGAACGTGAGCGGGGTAACAAACTGCGTGGCGGCCTCGGTCATAATGACATCGACAAGCGCGCCGGCCTGCCTCAGCTTGCTGGCAAGGTCAGCGGCCTTGTAGACGGCAACACCACCCGTAACGCCAAGAATCACGTGCTTGTCTCTCAGGTTCATATGCATCCTATGGTACTGACAACGTTCATTGATTCAGTTCAAAGATCATGCGCAGACCTTGCAGCGTCAGGTCGGAATCGACGACGTCGAAGATGCCCGTCATGCGGGCGATAACCGGCGCCAACCCACCTGTCGCGATCACTTTCATCTCTGGCCCCATCTCCTTGCGGAAACGAGCCACCAGCCCCTCAACCAGGCCAACATAGCCGAACATGACACCGGACTGCATACTGTGCGTTGTGTTGGTGCCGATGACACGAGGCGGAGCAGACAACTCGATACGCGGCAGTCTCGCTGCACGCAAGAAGAGCGCTTCGGCAGAGGCGGCGATGCCTGGCGCAATGGCGCCGCCCAGATAGTCACCCTCAACCGAGACTGCATCAAATGTCGTCGCCGTGCCGAAGTCGATGACCACGCACGGACCGCCATAGTAGCGATGTGCAGCGAGGGCGTTCACGATCCGGTCAGCGCCAACCTCCGCAGGGGTGTCCGTGCGGATGCGCACGCCCGCATCGATGCCCGCTCCCACGATCAGGGGAGTTCGTCCGAGGTAGCGCTGCGCCAGCTCCTGCATGGTTCCAGTGAGCGGAGGGACCACACTGGCAATGATACACGCCGTGAGATCGTTGAAGCGCAATCCATGCGCTTCCAGCAGATTCTTCAAGAGCATGGCGTACTCATCGGGCATGCGGTGGATGTCCGTCTCTACCCGCCAGCTTGCCGCCAGCTTCTCTCTCTGGAAGACACCAAAGACGATGTTGGTGTTGCCCACGTCAATAGCCAGGAGCATGGTCCGTACCTCCTCGTCGGATTGTACCACATTGGTCAGCATTGGACAAGCATTTTGAGCAGGGTGTCCGGGACTGGCGATGGTTTTCCGTATAGTGCATATTGTAGGGGCGCTGCTTGCTGCGTCCCCTGAGCCGTCCCAGCGGCGCGCGTCCGGCGCAGCAAGCAGCGCCCCATGCGTATCAAGCTAAGACCAATTGATCAGCGTGGCGAACGTGTGGCGGGGCATGTCGCGCTTGTCGTGAACCTCTACAGGCCCAGTGTTTGCCCATTGGGCTGAGTTGAGTGAGTGGCGGCGCATGGATTGCCCCCCCTGCCCCCCAACTTTGGGGGAAACAGCATCCGCAAGGCGCTGTGGCCGCTCCGTTCGCCGCCGTTGCACTGCGTCCTTCCGTTTGTACGCGGCGTCTCCCCCAGAATTGGGGGTGGGGGGCGAAAGGCGATGTGTTCGGGTCCTTAGCTTGATGCGTATGGGCGCAGCAAGCAGCGCCACTACGTCGTTAGCGTCCATCACCAGATAGCGGTGACCAGTTGCCGGGTAGCGGGTGTGCCATGAACGCTCCGATGTGCTATAATGGAGTGCAGATGAGAACGGGAGAGGAGCAACCGTGTCAGTGAC
>CAYOEZ010000221.1:0-7673 GCA_964402955.1 uncultured Ktedonobacterales bacterium
GAGACGCCCGCCGACAAATGTGGCCAACACGTCAAGATTGGCGCTGCAAATTGCCAGGCTTGCATCCTTGCCCACCGCCACGCTGCCCAGGCGTCCATCCAGACCCAGCTCGCGCGCCTGATTCAGGCTCGCCATCGCCAGCGCTTCGTGCAAGGGTAGGCCAGTCCAGGCGATGACGTTGCGTAGAGCAGTCTCGAGTGTCAGCAGACTGCCAGCGAGCCGTCCTTCAGCGGTGCGGGCGCCCTTTGCCGACGTCCAGATGTCTTGTCCGCCCACGCGATAGCAGCCATAGGGCAGGCTGGCGCCGCGCACGGCATCGCTGATAAGCACAACATGCTGCGTCCCACGCGCCTGAATCAACACACGCGCCGAGACAGGATGGACATGCAGTCCATCGGCAATGACTTCAACCATCAGCCGCGGCTCGCTGAGGGCAACCCCGACGATGCCCGGTTCACGGTGCTCGAAGGGGCGCATGGCATTGTACAGATGGGTGACGTGAGAGAAACCGGCAGCCACTCCCGCCATCGCTTGCTCGTAGGTGGCGTCGGTGTGGCCCATCGAGGCGATGATGCCGCGCTGGTGCAGATGTGCGGCCAGGTGGTGCGCTGCGGGCATCTCCGGCGCCAGCGTGACCAGGCGCACACAGTCAGCGGAGGCAGCGATAACGTCGTCGATCTCGGTGACGGATGGCGGGCAGATATAGGCCGGGTTCTGCGCGCCGCGCCGTGCTGGATTGATGTATGGCCCTTCCAGGTGCATGCCCAGGATTTCAGCGCCGGCGTGCGGCAGCGCCCGTGCCTGACGGACGATGCGAGCCGCCGCCATCGTGTCATCGAATGATGCGGTCACAGTGGTCGCCAGGAATCCGGTCACGCCGTGGCCCGCCAGGTGTGCGGCCAGGCCGTGCGCGGCCTCGACCGTGCCGTCCATGACGTCGAAACCGCGACCGCCATGAATGTGCAGGTCGATGAAGCCGGGCAGAACCTGGTTTCCCTGCACGTCCAGGTGTTGCGCGCCGGCCGGTGCATGAGCGGGCGCATCGCCGATGCTGCGGATGCGGCCTTCGTCGATCACGATCGTCGCGTTGCTGACGATGCCCTGTGGCGTGACCGCCCGGGCGTTGCTGATAATCCAAAACGTGTTGTTTCCGTTCATGTCCCCATTGTAGCACAGGCCACAGGATAAAGGAATAGGTCACGTTTGATTTTGCCGCGCCTTTGCTGTATACTTTGGGTACACCCTTGGTAAGCCGATGACCGGAGAAGCGGGAGGCTCTGTATGACAATCAAAGAATACGTGTCTCATAGTCTTGATAGTCTGAGCGAGGCTGAGCTCGAGGAAATTGCCAACTATCTGGCCTTTCTTAGGTTTCGCTCGCGTCTCCATGGTGTGCCGCCACTGGAAGTGGAGAGCATCGCTGCCCTTTACAGAGAGTTTGGTGACGAGGACCGGCGCATTGCTGAGGAAGGTCTCGCCGAGTATAATGCATCTCTGATCGCAGAGGATGCACGATGATCATCAAGCGCGGTGAGATCTGGCTGGCGGACCTGAATCCAGTTCGTGGTTCAGAACAGGCTGGAGTACGTCCGGTTCTCATATTCCAAAACGACAGCATCAATGCCTTCACGACAACTGTGTTGGTTGTGCCTCTGACGACCAACCTGCGCCGTGCAGAACTGCCATCGTGTGCTAAGATCAACCAGGGAGATGGTGGACTGGTGAGTGACTCGGTGGCTTTGGGGCATCAACTGCGGGCTGTGGATGCGACGCGTCTCATGCGAAAATTGGGATCGGTCAGTGCGCAGACAATGATGAATGTTGAACGTTGTGTCCTGTTTACGTTAGGAATTGTCTGATCTGATAAGGGCGGTGGCACGGTTTTGGGGTCGTTTTGCCATTGCACGCGCTTGTGCTTTGTGATATAATACCGCAGCCGTGCTGATACAGCAAGGTCAGGTTATGTTACGCCTGTAAGACGCGAGGCTTGCGGCCTCGCTTTTTTGTGAGGGATCACGCTCTATGGTTGATTTGATGGCATCTGTTGAAGCAGGCCTCATCAAGAAGAACACACCCCAACTGCTGGCTGGTGATACCGTCCGTGTGCACGCCAAGGTTGTCGAAGGCGCTCGTGAGCGTATTCAGGTCTTCGAAGGTGTGGTGATGCGCACGCGCAAAAACGCCGCCCAGGCGAACTTCACGGTGCGCCGTATCTCGCATGGGGTTGGCGTTGAGCGCACTTTCTTGATGAACTCACCGCGTGTTGACAAGATCGAAGTCATGCGCCACGGTCACGTCCGCCGTGCTCAGCTCTACTATCTGCGTGGGCGCGTCGGCCGGGCCGCTCGTATCCGCGAGAAGAGACTGGTTGTCAAGAGTGCTGTTGTTGCGGTCCCCAGCGAGCCTGTGGAGCAGACTCCGGCAACTGAGACAACTCAGGAGTAGAGGTGAGAGGCGGCAATGCCACACCAGGACCCGGACATGGCCGAGGAACTGGCCCTTCATGCGCGTGGATTTCGCTTGGTGGCGGGTCTCGATGAAGTCGGCCGGGGGGCGCTGGCGGGCGATGTGGTGGCCGGCGCCGTCATCCTACCAGCGGATGCTGGCGTGCTGCAGCGGCTACATGGTGTGCGTGACTCCAAGCAACTGACGCCGCGCCAGCGGTCTATGTTGCGTGCAACGATCCAGGCCGAGGCGATCGCCATCGGCCTGGGCCGCGTCTCCGCCCAGCAGATCGATCGCGTCGGTATTGCAGCGGCGACACGCCAGGCCATGCAGCTGGCCGTGGCCGGCCTCAGCATCCAGCCCGAGTACCTCCTCATCGACGCCGTCTACCTTCCCGATGTTGCTATCCCCCAAAAGGCTCTCATCAAGGGAGACGTGCGTTGCCTCTGTATTGCCGCAGCCTCTGTGATGGCCAAAGTCTACCGTGATACGCTGATGACGGAGCTTGACAGCGTCTATCCCGGATATGGTTTTGCACGCCACAAGGGGTATGGGACGGCGCTACACTGTCAGGCGTTGCATCTTTACCATCCTTGCGTCATCCATCGCCATTCATACGCGCCGGTGCGTCAGGCGCTGTTGGCCGCTTGCGACGACCTATGAGCGACCCTCGCCGTGGTTTGGGTAATCTTGGCGAAGACCTGGCTGCTGACTACTTGAAGAAGCAGGGATACGTCATTCGCGAGCGCAACTGGCGCGTGCCCCGACTGGGTGAGCTAGATATCGTGGCGGAGGATGGGGCATGCCTGGTTTACGTCGAAGTGCGCACACGACGTGGCCGCGCCTACGGCACGCCGGAAGACTCGATCAACGTCGCCAAGAAGCTGCGCCTGGTGCAACTGGCGCTGAGCTACCGCCAATCTCACGCCAATGCCGGGCTACCAGCGGATGAACGAATCGATGTGGTGGCCGTCGAGTTGACGACTGCAGGACGGCTTTTCCGCATCGAGATCATTAAAAACGCCGTGGGGGTATAGGCATTGATTCACCCGCTGGCAGGCAGCCTTCTGACACCCCTGGCCGTCTCTGTTCGTCCCCCCGACCGTTTCCGCTTCATGATTGTGATCTGCGGTGTGGCGCGCTCGCTATTCTTGTTGACGCTTTTCATCGCCAGGCCCGTTCCGTTCATTCTTGTGGTTGTCCTCTATTCTCTTCATCTCGTTTGCTGTGCAGGTCATTGGCGTAGCGATCATGGCGTGGGTTCTACGCACGTATCGTTCAGAACGCGTGAGTGTTAGTAAAGGTGATTAGTTGTTTAGTATCTCTCCGCATATGGCATGACCGCTCACCCCAGCCGTCTCCCCGGCCGGGAGATCGAGAATAGGAGGCGCCACGTTGAGCACGAACCAGCGTGTTGTTGTCACTGGTCTGGGAGCGATCACTCCCGTTGGTCTGGATGTTGCCACGACCTGGAACGCTCTGCTTGAGGGCCGCTCGGGCGCAGGTCCCATTACCTTGTTTGATGCGTCGAATCTGGATGTGCGCTTCGGCTGCGAGGTCAAGAACTTCGACCCGCGTGCATTCATGGAGCAGCGCGACATCCGCCGCACCGATCGCTTCACCCAGTTTGCCCTGGGCGCTGCCCGTGAAGCTCTGCTTGACAGCGGCATTAGCAAGGACAATGTAGACACAACGCGTGTTGGTTCGGTCATCGGAACCGGCATCGGCGGCGTGCAGTCGCTTGTCGATACCATTCGCAGCCTCGATCAGCGTGGCCCGGCGCGCAGTAGCCCGCTGGCTGTGCCTATGCTGATGGGCAACGCCGCTTCGGCGCATATCGCCATTGCCTATGGCTTCCGTGGCCCCAACTTCTCTGTGGCGTCGGCCTGCGCCACGGCCAACAACGCCCTGGGCGAGGCCATGGAGATCATCAAGCGCGGCGATGCGGATGTCATTGTTGCCGGAGGCAGTGATGCGGCGCTGGTGCCCTTTGCGCTGGCGTCGCTGAGCAATGCCGGCGCACTGTCGAGACGCAACGACGATCCAACGACAGCGTCGCGTCCCTTCGACGCAACCCGCGACGGATTTGTGTTTGGCGAGGGCGGGGCGGTGCTGATTCTGGAGAACCTTGAACATGCCCGCAAGCGCGGCGCCCGTCTCTATGCCGAGTTGTGCGGCTATGGCACGACCTCAGACGCCTATCACATCACTTCTCCCGTTGAAGGCGGCGAGGGCGCGGCGCGGGCCATGAAGCTTGCTCTGGCCAAGGCCGCTCTTCAGCCGGAAGACATCGACTACATCAACGCACACGGTACCTCGACCCCACTCAATGACAAGAGCGAGACCGCGGCCATCAAAACCGTCTTCGGAGCGCACGCCTACAAGCTGGCGGTCAGTTCGACCAAATCGATGATGGGGCATTTGATTGGGGCGGCAGGGGCCATCGAGGCCATCGCCTGTGTGCTCACAATCTACAACAGCGTGATCCATCCCACCATCAATTACCACACGCCCGATCCGGACTGTGATCTGGACTACGTGCCCAATGTTGCCCGCAAGGCGACAGTGCGAGCGGCACTGTCCAATGGTTTTGGCTTTGGGGGCCACAATGCCACGGTCATCTTCAAGAAGATCGCTGGATAACGACACATGTCCAGAGGACGTGCTGACATGCAGACAGGTCAAGATAGTGTGTTGTACTCACCGCAGAGACACAGAGAGCACGGAGAACATCTCTTGGCCCGTCGCTTTGACGCCTCCCGACGCCAACAGGACGCGGACAAGCCCATTTGTAGTTCACTCTGTGTCCTCTGTGCCTCTGTGGTTTTGAAGTGCGCCCCTATCCTGTAATGTCTGGCTCACATGGACGGTTTTATAGACAGAAGGCAGGGGGACAATGAACACAAGCAATGGCAGGCGGCGGGTTGTCGTGACAGGGCTGGGCACGCTGAATCCTCTGGGCAATGACGTCGCCAGTACATGGCAGGGGCTGATGGTCGGCCGCTCTGGTATTGCCCGCATCACTGCATTTGACCCATCGGCATACGATTGTCAGATCGCCGGTGAGATCAAAGGCTTCAATCCGACTGACTTCATCGAACACAAAGAAGCGCGGCGCATGGATCGCTATACGCAGCTTGCCGTTGCGGCCGCTGGCCAGGCGCTGCGTGATTCAGGGCTTCAGATCACCCCCGAGAACTCCGATGACATCGGTGTCATCGTTGGCTCCGGCATCGGCGGCGTGGGCTGGATGGTGGAGCAACTCAATGTCCTGAATACACGCGGGCCCGGGCGCGTCAGCCCGTTTGCTATTCCCATTGTTTTGGCCGACGCGGCTAGTGGCCAACTGGCGATCACCTACCAGGCCAAAGGCCCCAATATGTGCGTGGTGACAGCGTGCGCCACCGGCACCACAGCCGTTGGCGAGGCGGCAGAGACGATCAGGCGCGGCGACGCCGTTGCGATGATTGCGGGCAGCAGCGAAGCAGCTGTTATGCCTTTTACTATGGCCGGCTTTTCGGCCATGCGCGCCTTCTCGCGTCGCAACGATGATCCGGAGCATGCCTGCCGTCCCTTCGACGCCACGCGCGACGGCTTCGTCATCGGCGAGGGCTGCGGCATTGTCATTCTGGAGGACCTGGAGCACGCTCTGGCGCGTGGCGCCCGCATCTATGCCGAACAACTCAGCTACGCTGCGTCGGCTGATGGCGTCCACATGGCTGCTCCGGCGCTGGAGGGTGAGGGGATCGCGCGGGCGATGAAACGCGCTCTGCGCAGCGCTGGCGTGCAGCCGGCTGATGTGGATTACATCAACGCGCATGGCACCGGCACTGCTCTGAACGACAAGAATGAGACGGACGGCATCAAAGCGATCTTCGGCCAACATGCCTATAAGCTGGCGGTAAGCTCAACCAAGAGCATGACAGGACACTGCATGGGCGCGGCCGGCTCCATCGAAGCAATTTTCACAATTCTGAGCCTTGAAAGCGGCTGGCTTGCGCCGACGATCAACTATGAGCATCCCGACCCTGAGTGTGATCTGGACTATGTTCCCAACGTGGCGCGCAAAGCCGACCCGGACGTGGCGATGTCGAACAGCATGGGGCTTGGCGGGCACAACGCGACACTCGTCTTCCGCAAGTGGACAGGAAAGTAACTGGTTCGGAGAGGGATGCGATGAAGCAGGTCAAGGTCGTCACTGATACAACCTCCAATCTGCCAGATGATCTGGCGCACGGGCTTGGTATCCTGAAAGTCCCGTACTGCATCCAGTTCGGCGGCGAGACGTTCTATGAGAGCGACCTGTCGCGCGACGAGTTTCACCGGCGTATCGCTGATGGCGTTTTCCCCAAGACATCTCAGCCTCCTATCGGCAAGTTCGTGGAGGTCTTTCAGGAGGCAGCAAAGGATGCAGCGGGGATCCTCTGCTGTACGCTGACTGCGGCTCATAGCGGCGGCTATGCGGCGGCCATGGCAGCACGAGAGCTGGCGCCGGATGTGCCGATCGCCGTGGTTGACTCGAAGGCCATCTCCATGGGCATTGGTTTCCTGGCCATTGCTGCTGCTCGCGCGGCCCAGGTTGGCAAGAGCCTGTCGGAGATCGTGACAATGGTGGAGGGCATTCGCGCGCGGCTTCATCACTACATCGCCCTCGATACGCTCAAGTACTTGCAGATGGGGGGACGCGTTTCGACCTTCCAGACGATTCTGGCGTCAATGTTGAGCATTAAGCCGATTCTCTACGTCAAAGATGGCGTGCTTCGGCCATATGAGCGCATGCGCACGCGTGTACGCTCCTTGGAGCGCATCATCGAGGTGACGGTCAACTCGGTTGCCCCGCAGCCGGCGCGTATTGCTGTCTTCCACGATCAGGCGCCGGATGACTGCCTCAGTGTGTTGGAAACTCTCAAGAGTAAGCTCGATGTGCGTGAGAGCTTCAGCGGTGAGCTATCGTTAGCGCTCACGGCGCACTCCGGGCCTGGCATGGTGGGCATCATCAGCTATGCGGTTGCTCCCGACGAGCCCTAAACAGTAGACAAAGCGGGTACCTTGCAGACGAACGCCGCTGTTTGTTCCGGTGTTCGCCTGCGCCGTTTGTGGTGTCAAGTGCCTACTGCGAAAAGGTCGTGTTCGCCCAACCGTCATTGCGAGAATCCCATACCGCCCCATTGGTGGTATGCCTGACGGCAGAAACTGTCTCTGCGAGGAGCGCTCCTCAGCGACGAAGC
>CAYOEZ010000222.1:0-7645 GCA_964402955.1 uncultured Ktedonobacterales bacterium
GCCTGCCGCATCGCCGACTACTTCCTGGCCCACCTACCCGCCGACAAGGTCGCCTACTGGGACCTCGTCTACAGCGACGGCAGCAGCGAGGAACGCGATAGCTCAGCGGCATCGATTGCCGTCTGCGGCCTGCAGGAGATCGCACGCTCGCTGCCGGCCGGGACTGAGCAACAGCGCTATGCATCTGCTGCGCACGACATCCTGGCCTCGCTAGCGGCCAACTATACCAGCAACGGTGTACCCGGCGCCAACGATCTGCTGCGCCACGGCGTCTACAGCAAGCCGGGCGGCAATGGCGTCAACGAGGGCAACCTGTGGGGCGACTACTTCTACATGGAGGCGCTGACCCGCAGCCAGCACCCGGACTGGAAAATGTACTGGTAGGTTGAGCACCACGCTGGGCATGCTGAAAAACGGCGTGCCCAGCGTATCTCTGCTCTCACGCACACGGTATCCCCAGAGGGAGGAAGGCACATGGGTGGCCAGCGCCGGTATCTCGTCATCGCTCATCGCGGCGCGTCAGGCTACGAGCCGGAGAACTCGCTGCGCGCCTTTCGCTGCGCCGTCGAGTTGGGCGCAGACATGAGCGAGCTTGACGTCCACATGAGCAAAGACGGGCACATCGTGGTTATTCACAACGATTCCGTCCCGCTTGATGGTCAGCCCAGAGCCATCGCCGATCTCACGCTGCAGGAGTTGCACCAGGTCGACATCGGGCAGGGCGAGCGCATCCCCACCCTGCCCGATGTCATCGCTACGGTGCGGGGCAAGTGCGGCCTGTACATTGAGCTGAAAGGAGCGACCACGCCACAGCCCGTCGCAGACATGCTGCGCGCCTGCAACTTCAGCGCCAGACATCAGGTCATCGTCGGATCGTTCCTGCTGCCGCTCGTGCGCCAGATCAAGGACTATGCGCCAGAGCTTGCCGCGTCGGTCCTGGTGTCGCCCGTGCTGCCGGCGAGCGAGATGGTCGCTGCCGCGCGCTCCGTGGGCGCCGGGTACGTACACCTCTGCTGGGAGAAGAAGGCGGCTGAGCCGCACGCACTTGTCACCTCGGCGCTCCTGGCAGAACTGCACGCGGCCGGCCTCGGGGTCATCCTCTGGCACGAGGAACGCGCCTCCGAAATCGCTGTCCTGTGCACACTCGACGTTGAGGGTATCTGTAGCAATACTCCGGACATTCTGTGTGTGTAGCCATAACGACGGAACCCCGTTTGTCGGGCACAGCGCTTCGGCCAGTTAGGGCTTCGTATCTGTAGCGCAAGGCTTCAGCCTGGCGCCTGGCGCAGAGAGCGTATCACGCTGGGGACATACAGGCAGGTGAAATCGGGCAATCTGCTCCGAGAACAGGCTGAAAGTGCTGGCGGCGGCTCAGCATAATCGCTAACCTGGCTTGATTAGGCGCCATGTGCTCGTCCCCAACATGTTACGCTCCCTCCCGTTGATTTGCCAACGGGCAACGGATATGCTATGATGATCTCGTTACGCTAGCAGATAAACCCTGAATCGCTTGCTATGCTATCTGGTGGCAACGAAGCAGCGTCTCCCCTCCATTCTCAACTCCATAGCTTCTCCGTGGTAGGCGCAGCGACGGCTGTCTGGTGTTCCCACAGACTGGGACATCTGGCTGGCTGCCGCTTTTTTGTTTGACCGGAAGAAGGCCAATTGGTCACTATTGAAAGGAGGGCAACATGTCAGTCAAGACCGATAACCAAGTCAAACTGAGTGATGGACATGCCATAGGCTATGCCGAATATGGCGACCCCCAGGGCAGGCCAGTCCTGTACTTCCACGGCTTGCCCAGTTCGCGGTTCGAGTTAAGCAACCCGGACTTGATCGAGATCGTCGAACGGCTGCATATCCGCGTCATCATTGCCGACCGCCCCGGCATCGGGCTTTCGGATTTCAGGCCGTATACCATCGCCACCTATCCCGATATCGTCGCCGAGTTTGCCGACAAGCTGGGCCTCGACCGGTTCCCCGTGATGGGGATTTCCAGCGGCGGCAAATTCGTCGCAGCCTGCGCCTGGAAGATCCCGCAACGGCTGACCAGCGCCACTATCGTCAGCGGCACCGCTCCCTTTGATCTGCCCGGCGTCAAAGAGTCGTTGAGCAAGCAAGACCAGCAAGTGTACGGCATGGCCGACAAAATGCCCTGGCTGTTCCGGCTGATGCTGTGGAAGATTGCGCGTGACGCGCACAAGAACCCTGCCAGCGTCCTATCTTTGTTCCCGGAATTGTCGGAGGTGGACAAGGCGGTGCTGGCCCGACCCAATGTAACGCGAACGTTCGGGCAAATGGTGGTCGAGGCATTTCGTCAGGGCACGCGCGGCTCGGCGCTGGATTGGATGCTCGAAGCGCGTCCGTGGGGGTTTTCGCTGCAAGAGATCAAGATGCCGGTTGACATCTGGCACGGCGAAGATGATAAGCTACTCTCCATCGAGCTGGCCCGCATTCAAGCAAAGGCGATTCCGAACGCGCGTGTCAAGTTTTATCCGAACGAGGGGCACACCCTCTTCGTCAACCGCTTCGAAGAGTTGCTCAACTCTGTCGTTGGCTGATGAGCGTTCCCAGTAATGGCCGCCCAACACCGCGTGGTGCCGGCCGCCCTCCGCTGCGTTCGGGCGGCGGCTCACGCTTGCCGTTGCGCGGCCTGTTTCCCTTTCCGTGACGCTGCATAGTCCTTCTGCATATCCTCGTCCCTGCGCCCCTCTCCCAATCTCCGAGACCGTATCACGCTGGGGACACACAGGCAGGTGAAATCGGGCAATCTGCTCCGCGAACAGCCTGAAAGTGCTGGCGGCGGCTCTGCACAATCGCTAGTCTGGCTTGACTATGCGCCATGTGCTTTTCCCCAACATGTTACGCTCCCTGGCGCGTCGCTTGAAAGATCGCCTGCCTGTGCTATAATGGACGAGCAACACGTCCGCCCGGGCAATGCCACGTCCCTCACCTCAGCCCGATGCGCTCGTGGGCGACGCCCCGAGACCAACACCCAAGGAGCATACAGTGACCAAGATTGCGTTCATCGGCGCCGGTAGCCTGGGCTTTACCCGCGGACTCGTCCGTGACCTCCTGACCTTCCCGCTTCTGAAAGACGCCACCCTTGCCCTGATGGACATCGACCCGGAACGCCTCGATTTCGCCCGCCGCGCCGTGCAGCGCATCGTCAACCTGGGCCACTATCCCGCCACCGTGACCGCGACGATGGATCGCGCCGAAGCGCTCAAAGACGCCGACGCTGTGCTCGTTACCATTCTGGCCGGCGGCCCCGACGTGTGGAAGTACGACCTCGAGATTCCCAAAGAGTATGGTGTGGACACCAACATCGGCGATACGCGCGGGCCGTCAGGCATCTTTCGCGCGTTGCGCACTATTCCTGTCATGCTGGACATCGCCCACGACATGGAGCGCTACTGCCCGAACGCCACCATGCTCAACTACACCAACCCCATGGCGATGAACTGCCGGGCGTTGCAACGGGCATCGTCAATCAAGCTGACCGGTCTCTGCCACAGCGTGCAGGGGACGGCAGCTATGCTGGCGCGTTGGATTGGCGCGCCCTTCTCAGAGATCACCTACACCTGCGCCGGCATCAATCACCTGTCCTGGTACCTGAAGTACGAGTGGAAAGGCAAAGACGCCTACCCGCTGCTGCGCCGGGCGGTCACCGGGCGCGCCGACATCTACAATGAGGAGCAGGTGCGCAACGAGATGTTCCTGCGCCTCGACTACTACGTCACCGAGTCCAGCGGCCACAACTCCGAGTACAACTGGTGGTTCCGCAAGCGGCCCTACCTCATCGAGAAGTACTGCACCCACGGCACAGGCTGGAACCCCGGCGAGTACGCCTACGTCATCAGGCACTACCGCGCACGGGAAGCAACCTGGCGCGAGGATGCCAAGAAGTGGTTCGCCTCAGAAACGCCCATCCCCTTGGAGCGCGGCAACGAGTATGCCGCCTACATCATCAACGCCCTGCAGGGCGGAGAGCCGTTCGAGTACAACGGCAACGTGCCCAACACCGGCCTGGTCACCAACCTGCCCCAGACCGCGTGCGTGGAAGTGCCGGTCTGGGCCAGCAAGAAGGGGCTGAACCCTGTGCCCGTGGGGGCATTGCCGCCGCAGTGCGCCATCCTGACCAATCTGAGCGCACAGGTCGAGGACATGGCTGTCGAAGCCGCATTGACCGGCAACCCGCGCCTCGTCTACCAGGCCATCGCCCACGACCCGCTGACAGCCGCTGTGCTCTCGCTGCAGGAGATCGAGACCATGGTCAACCAGATGTTCGAGCAGAATCGCGCCTGCCTGCCTCAATTCAAGCATTTCAAGGTGTAAGCCATGGACATTCGCCAACCGTTCGATTTTTCCGGAAAGGTAGCCGTTGTCACGGGCGGCGGCGGCGTGCTGTGCAGCGCCATGGCCAGCGCCCTCGCCCAATGCGGCGCCAGCGTGGTTGTGCTGGGGCTGGGCCTGGCGCGGGCCGAGAAAGTAGCCGCTGCCATCCGCTCTGGCGGCGGGCAGGCCGTGGCCATGCAGGCCAACGTACTCGAAAAGGCAACGCTGGAGATGGTCGCTGCCCGCACGATCGAAACGTATGGCCATATCGACATTCTGATCAACGGCGCGGGCGGAGCGAAGAAAGAGGCGACGACAAGCCCGCAGTTGTCGTTCTTTGATCTGCCCGAAGAGGCCGTGCGCTACGTCTTCGATCTCAACCTGTTGGGCACGTTCTTCTCCTGCCAGGTCATCGGCCGTTACATGGCGCAGCAGAAGAGCGGCAACATCCTGAACATCGCTTCCTACGGCGCCTACCGGCCACTGACCCGCAGCGTGGCCTACTCAGCGGGCAAAGCAGCCGTCGTCAACTTCACGCAGTGGCTGGCCGTGCATCTGAGTCAGGAGTATTCGCCCGACATCCGCGTCAATGCCCTGGTTCCCGGCTTCTTCCTGACCGAGCAAAACCGCTTCCTGCTCTACGACCAGCAGACCGGCGCACTGACCGAACGTGGACAACGCATCCTCGCCCACACGCCTATGGCACGCCTGGGCCAGCCGGAAGACCTGGTTGGCCCGGCGCTCTTCCTGCTCTCGGGCGTCTCACGCTTCGTGCATGGCGCCACTCTCGTCGTTGATGGTGGCATTTCCGCCTATGGTGGCGTCTAGCCTCCGGAAAGGATAGCTAACGACGTAGGGGCGCTGCTTGCTGCGCCAGACACGCTATTGAGACAACACGGACGGGCGCAGCAAGCAGCGCCCCTACATGCACACCATTACCGTGAATAGATGCGAATCGCCCCGCGCTATCAAGCGCGGGGCGATTGTGTTTCCATCGCCGGTCGCACGCATCCACCATGCAGCCGGGCAATGGTAAAGCTATGCCGCCAGCAGCGGCCTGATCCAGGTCACAAAGGCAGGAAAGATGTCCTGCGGTTCGGGCAGCTCCGGATGCCAGCGCTTCTCATGCTCAAACATGAACCAGCCATCATAGCCATTCTGCTTGAGCAGAGCAATCGCTTCGGCGAGCGGAAGCTGGCCAGAGCCGAGGTAGACATAGCGCCAGCCATCCGCCATGGCAAGCATGTGCGTGGGATCATAGAGAGCATCCTTGACGTGCGTGTAGCCGACGCGCGGGCCGATCGCAGCATAGGTCTCTTGCGGCGTCTCCCCGCCCACCCGCGGCGTGTGGCCGATGTCCCACAGCGCGCCGAAAGCGGGATCGGTGATCCTGTCCAGCAGCAGACGGCAGTCGGTCGACTTAACCCAGTTGTCGTGCGTCTCGAAGAGCCAGTGTAGCGACTCCGCCCCGTCCAGCTTCAAGAGAGCCTCAACGCACGTCAGTCCGGTGGCAGCCAGCTCGGCGTGGCTGAAACGGGTCAGGTCGCCGCCGCCAAAGACGCGCACATTGCTGCACCCCAGGTCACGCGCCACCGCAATCGTGCGCCGGGCTTCCTCGATGTTCGCCTGCTGCCTGGCGGCGTCACAAACGGTGATGCTCGTGGCGATGCCGCTGACCACCAGCCCGGCGTCAGCGATCTTGCGTCGCGTGTCTGTCACGCCGGTTGTGAACGCCGCCAGTTTCGTTATGTCGATTTCATTCTGCAGGCCACGGAAATCAACACCATCGTAACCATACTCGCGGCCGCGGGCTAGAATCGTGTCCAGATCCCATGCCGGGCAACCAAGACTGGTCAAGCTGATCTTCATTGCTGATCCTCCCTCACATAGTGAGCTGTATTAGATCACGCCCCTGTCGCCGATCTGCGTGTCGGCGAAGAAATTATCGCCACGCGTGCTCGGCGCCGACACCTCGATGATCAAGGCCGGGCCGACGCCGATGAGCGCGTGCCGCTTGCCACAGAGAATATAGCACGGGCAGTAAGGCGCGTCAACACCTGTTCGTAGGCAAGGCCGCAGGAATCCTCGTACCATTCGTCTATGCAGAACGGTTGACCGGACGGAGCATCTGTGCTATAGTTTCTGCCAATGAGGTATGTGCTGCATGACTACAACCTCGACCAGATCAGCGCCGGCCGCACCTTGTTCATGTTGCACCGGCGCGGGCGATGACGAGTTTGTAAGAGCGATCCGTCTGCTCCGCTCACAGTTGCAGACGCTGGATAGAAGCACGTAAGCAACACTGCGCAGGACGGAGGAAAATGTGCGTTTTGTCACTTTCTTGTATCACGGTTCGCCCCGCCTTGGTCTGGAGACAGAGCGACATGGCCACCCGTATGTTCTCAACCTGAGCCAGGCCCAACCGGCCCTTCCCAACGACATGGTCGCTTTTCTGCATGCCGGAGAGCAGGCAATGGCGGCAGCCCGGGTCGCGCTCGCCACTGCTGAGCGATACCTGATCGCCGCCAACGACGTCGCTGTCCTCGCGCCGCTGCTGCGGCCGGGCAAACTCATCTGCCTTGGGCACAATTACTACGACCACATGGGCCAGGGCCGCACCGAGCCGCCCGAGTTCCCTACCTTCTTCTGCAAGACACTCAACACGATCATCGGCCCCGGCCAGGACATCATCGTTCCCAAAGCCAGCGCTGAGGTTGACTACGAGGCAGAACTAGCTGTCGTCATTGGCAAACGTTGCCGGCACGTCACCCAGTCTGAGGCGCTCCAGTTTGTGGCGGGGTACACCATCTTCAATGACGTCAGCGCGCGCGATTACCAGAGACGGACGAGCCAGTGGATGATCGGCAAATCCTTCGACACCTTTGGACCGATGGGGCCGGCGCTGGTCACCGCCGATGAGATCGCCGATCCGGGCCAACTGGAGCTGGCTCTCACGCTCAATGGCCTCGAGTTGCAGCGCACGAACACGCGCCACATGATCTTCTCGATCCCCTACGTCATCTTCTACCTCAGCGACGTGATGACGCTGCAACCCGGCGACGTGATCTCGACCGGCACGCCGGCAAAGACAGCGCTGGCGAAGACAATCCCGCCCTTCATGAAGGCGGGCGACCATGTCGCCATCACGATCGACAAGCTGGGTGTGTTGGCCAATCCAGTTGTCGCAGAGTCCTGAGGCGGCGAGGGGCTGCCCGACAATCGGGTAGGAGGGGGCCTCGCGGCCCCCGTCCTCCCACACCACCGGACGTACTCAGCGTATCCGGCGGTTTCTTCTATGGGTGTAACA
>CAYOEZ010000223.1:0-7617 GCA_964402955.1 uncultured Ktedonobacterales bacterium
GGGCTGCCGTCTGCGGGGAGCCTAAAACGATTCCTTGACCCCGCTCCCGACTACCGACAAGCAGTTGAGTTGCTTCGGCGGTCTGTCGGAAGCAAGGACACCGATGCTGATACCTTCGTGACGTCCATTGATGGGTTCAATCACGTGCTTGCTCTCAAAGTTGTTCGAGTGATTGAGAACAAAACGCACATCGCTGAGGATGAGTACGGTAATCTACTCGGTGCGTTGAAGGAGAAATACCAGATTATTTACGCTGGCTTTTCTGCCTGCCATGAGTTGCGATGCAACTCCATCGGCTCCCATCCATATGCCACTAAACTCCGTGCGTGGTCCGTGCGAGTAAGCCTAGGCGAGAAGAAGCGGTTGATAGGGAACCTGATTCCTGCCTATCAGGAGTTCGTTGACGCTTGTGCGCGTTTCCAGAATCTAGACGTACGAAACTAGACCGAAAGCCGGCTCGGAGACGTTCTTTCGGCAGATTGGACGCACGCCATACCTCTGTGCTTCTCTGATCTTGACATCGCCGACGATGTGATATATGATACCTTTTGTGCGGATGGAAATGTATCATCCGTACTGAGGAGTCGACTATGGCGCGTTATCCGTTGAATCTGCCACCTCAACTGAAGCAGGATGCCGAAACGTGGGCGGGGAGGCAGGGCATTTCGCTGAATCAGTTTGTTCTGTGGGCAGTTGCCGAGAAAGTCGGAGCTTTGGCTCAATGTGTGGATGATCCTAAGTATCCACTGGTGGCGTATCGCCGCGGCGTGTCCGGGCAGCCCGTTCCAGTGATACGCGGTACAGGCATCCGCGTACAGACAATCGCCATCTCTGTGCATCGCTGGGGTTTGCCCGTGGAAAAGATCGCCGAAAACCACGATCTCACTGAAGCTCAGGTTCGCGACGCATTGGCTTTCTACGAAGCGCACCGTGACGAAATCGATGCTAACATCCGGGCTGAGGATGCTCTGGAAGTAGAGCATGCCTAGACCGAAGCTGCATCTGGACGCCGACATTTCCGACAAAGATCTGCATCGTTCACTTCTCAAGCGCGGTCACGACGTAACGCGAACGCCTACTGATTGGATTGCCCTCGACGCCAGCGATGAAGAACAACTGCTTGCCGCGACCGCACAGGGACGCTGTATATGCACCTACGATGTCGTGCATTTCTTGCGCCTGGCGGAGCGTTTCCCACACCATGGCGGCGTCATTCTGGCATCTCAGAACCGATGGACGTTGCCGGAGTTGATCACGGCGTTTGATCGGCTGCTCTCTGAGACCGACGCCCAGGATTGGCCGGGGCAGGTACGCTGGTTAGGTGACTGGCGATGAACCCTGGCTGTCGCACGGCACCCAAACTGGCGCATTCTGGACGTTTAAGGACAGATAATGGCTGCACAGAAGTTACTCAAGACCAAGACAAGCGCGTTTGGCTCGCCGGGGCGGATCAACCATGACGCGCGCTCGTTCTACGCCAGCCGTCTTTACGAGGGGATGCCGGTGGAAGAAGACGTGGCCTATGTAGAGACACCGCTTGCGGTCGAAAGCGTGGATCGCATCTTCTGCGCCAGCAGCGAGCATATGGATGACCTTCCAGACAACAGCGTGCACCTGATGGTGACGTCGCCGCCCTATAACGTCGGCAAAGAGTACGACGAGGACCTCACTCTGGCTGAGTACCGGTCCTTTCTCAAGCGGGTGTGGGCCGAGGTGAAGCGCGTGCTGGTTCCCGGCGGCCGCGTGTGCATTAATGTGGCCAACCTGGGGCGCAAACCCTACATCCCGCTGCATGCCTTCATCGTTGAGGACATGATCGGCCTAGGCTACCTGATGCGCGGCGAGGTGATCTGGAACAAGGCAGCCAGCGGCAGCCCCTCGACGGCCTGGGGAAGCTGGCGCTCGGCCAAGAACCCGACCCTGCGCGATGTGCATGAGTACGTCATGATCTTCTCCAAAGGCACATATTCGCGCAGGGGAAGCGACCCGACGAGCACGATCACGCGCGACGAGTTTCTGGAGTTCACGAAGAGCGTGTGGACATTCGGCGCTGAGCCGGCGCGCAAGGTGGGCCATCCTGCGCCTTTCCCCGTCGAACTGCCCTACCGCGCCATCCAGCTCTACACGTTTGCCGGCGACGTGGTGCTGGACCCGTTCATGGGCAGCGGGCAGACGGCTATCGCGGCGCTCAAGAGTGGACGCCACTATGTGGGTTACGAAATCGACGCTGAGTACGTGAAGCTGGCGGAGACGCGCATTGCCGGTCAGCCAATTGGCAGCCTGTTGGCAGTCGAAGGAGAAGGCGATGACGATACCCCAACCGTATCCTGAGCTCGATGAGTTGATGGTGATGGTGGGCGCGGCGGGGCGGCGTGTCTCGGAAATCGAAGCCAGCGAAGGCGCGGCGGGGAATATCTCGGTCTACATCGGCTGGTCGATGGACCCGCGTCGCAAGTTTCCGGAGCAAGAGACGATCGACCTGCCCCAGCCTGTGCCTGAGCTGGCCGGCAACTCGTTCCTGGTGACCGGCTCTGGCCGGCGTTTGCGGGAGGTCATCGACAACCCGCTGGGCAACCTGGGCTTCGTGACCGTCAACGAGGGCGGCCTGACGGGGCGTCTCTACACCTCGCCCAGTCGTCTCTATGAGCGACTGACCAGCGAGTTCAACTCGCATGTTGCGGTGCACTACGACCAGGTGCTGCGCACGCAGACCGTTTTCCATGCCATCATTCACGCCCAGCCGCTGCACCTGACCTACCTCAGCCACATCCCGCGTTACCAGGATGAATCCTATCTCAACCGCCACCTGCTGCGCTGGCAGCCCGAGGCGATCATCAACCTGCCAGAAGGGGTCGGCTTTGTGCCGTTCTCGATTCCCGGCTCGCCGGAGTTGATGGCGAGGACACTGCAGGGGCTGCGTGAACACCGTGTGGTGGTGTGGGCGAAGCACGGCGTCATGGCGCGTTCTGACCAATCGGTGAAACGAGCCAGCGACCGCGTGGAGTATGCCGAAACGACGGCGCGTTACGAATGCCTGAACCTGGCTAACAATGAACAGGGCGAAGGCCTCTCCCCTGAGGAAATCCGCGCCATCTGTAACGCCTTTGGCGTGAAACAGAGCGTGTTCTAGAGCGAAGAACAAGCAGACGTCCGGGGTTTTTGCGCACCCTAAGGGTCTGCAAGACCCTTAGGGTGCGCACGTTCGTGTCGAGACCTCGGGGCTACTTGCGATTGGTGGCGCCGCTGCCCGAGATACTCGGCGACGGGGTGACGACGAGAACGCGTGCGCTGTTGCGGATGGCCACATCAACGGTCAAACCCTCGTCCATAAGCTGCTTGCCGGTGCGCTGCGCCAGCAGATTGTTGTCGGTGCTAACGCTGTAGTTGAGGGCGGGGTCAAGATCGCGCATGCGGACGCTCATCTTGCTGGCCGGGTCGTCGAGCCGGTAGACAAAGAGCAGAGTTACATTGTTGTTCCAGCGCGGCAACCCCTGCATCTGCAGGGCGGCCCACCCTTTGCCGTCCTCGATCGCACGGGGAGGCGTGAGCAGGTTTGCGGCCGAGTTGGTAATGAGGTGGCGCCATTTCTTGAAGAATGTTACGTAGTAGCGTAGCCGTTCCTGCGCCGCTGTGGGCAGGCCGGCGATGTCGCCGCTGACGCCAAAGATGCCAGGCAGAGCAGCGCAGGCCGCCAGGTCGACATTGGCAGGAACGGTGCGCTCCCAGGTGGCGCCGGCAGGGGCGATCAGGCCATCCTGGCCGCGATTGCCGCGCAAGCGCAGCCCGGCCGCCGTTTTTGGTGCTCCCAGTACCGCCCAGCGGGTGATGCGACCGGGCGGAATGCGCAGCGCTGCCCCCTGGCCGATGCGCAGCACGTCCAGTGGCGCCACCGTGTCGCTGAGGAAGTGGCCGTTGCAGTGCGACAGCGTATTCAGGTCAAGGCGCAGGCCGCCGCTCGAGCAAGCTTCGAAGAACACCCCCGGATATTTTGCCCGCACTTCGTCCATCAGGCGATACCAGGCGGCGTAGTAGGTGTAGTACTGGGCGCCGCTGGGGTCGGCCCCGCGCTCGAAGTTGAAGTCGATCTTCATCCACACGAGCTCGTAAGTATCCACCAGGCGCGACATCTCAGAAAGCGTGTAGGCGTAGCACTCTGGCTTGTCGAGATTGGGGTAGTAGAACTTGCCGCCATCGGTGGTGATGAACCAGTCGGGGTGTTGCTTGAGGATGGGGACGGCGCCGCCCAGCCGTTCCGGCTCCATCCACAGGCCAAAGCCCAGCCCGGCCGAGCGCACCTCGGCGGCGAAGGCGGCCATGGCGCCGTTGAAGCCGCCGCCGATCTTCTCGCGCCAGTCGCCCACCTGTTCCGACCAGCCGCCGCTGCCTGTTCCGTACCAGCCTGCATCCACGACGAAGACCTCACAGCCGATGTTCTTGGCCGCGATAAGCTGGCGGCGCAGCGCGTCAACGGTGAACCATTCGTTCATGAAGAACCATGTGTTGTAGACAACCGGTGTGATTCGGCGGACTGGTGGCAGCAGGTTCTTGGCGACATAACTGTGCAACGCCGGCGCCGTCAGCGCCGGGTCATTGTCGATGAGGGGATAGAAGAGGATCTCGGGCAGCTCAAGTGTCTGGTTGGGCGGCAAATTCAGGCGCAGGCTGCGGTCGTCCATTCCCAGCTCAACGATAAGGAACGGCTGCGCCCCCAGCTTCGCGGTGTTGGTATCGACGCGTATAGTCCAGTTGCCGCAGGGCAGAATGTGAAAAGCCATGCCCGTCTTCTGCCGTGTCTCGCTCACACAGATGTATGGGCTGGCGCCGCGGCAGGTTTGCCCGGCCTCGGAATGCACGACGAGGGCGCCGTGCTGCAGCGGCTGCCACGCGCCCTGATTCTCGCGGCACCACTTGCTGCTCTGGCTATATACCTCATACTGCCCGGGAGCAAGCACAAAGCGCGCTAGCGCACAGGTGACGGTGATGCCCTTGCTGCTCGCGTTGCGCAATGTGTCCTTGCGCCGCCACACGCCTGTGACATCATCGCACGTCCAGTGGCTGTCGATGCGCAACGCCTTGTCGGGAGTTTCCCAGACGATTGCCGCCGCGTCTTTGTCAACCTTGCTCTCGACAACGGTCAGGCTGTCGGAGTCGAAGTTGCCGATGCTGGTGTCGAGGCGAATGGCGCCGCGCGGAAGCGACGGCCCCTCGAGGGCGCTGCAATCGCTATCTGCCAGACCAACGAATTGATTCAGACGCATAGATTCCTCCGCCTTAAGTACCTTTCGGTCGGGTGAGCCTCTTGCACGTGTCTCTCGTCATGGCCATACGCCAGGACAAATCCGTGCGCTATATACAAAGACGCCTTCCAGACTGATTCGTTAGTTGTCCCGGCTGATCGTTCCGCGTTGCCGCCAGGTCGATATCCTGCCGCGAGTTGAAGGAGGCGGTGGCGATGCGCAGCGCGTTATTTTCTGAAGCGCCATTCATCGGCCATGTATTTGTCGCGGCGGAGGCGCCCGGTCTGCTCCATTTCCCACGCTGTCAGGCTGCCCGGCACAAGGTCGATCTCCAGCGCCACAGTGAAACCCCGCGCAAGGGCCGGCGCCACATCGCCATAACTGAGCGTCCGACCAAGCAGCCTATTGAGCGTCACCGATTCGGCGCGCACGCGGGTGGTCATCGTCGCGCGCTCCTGCTCGGAGTGGAAGCGCAGCAGCGACATCAATGTCCCGACGTCCAGGTCGATCAGGACGGAGCCGTGCTGCAGCAACGCCGTTCCCTGCCGCCGCTGGGCGCTGCCAATGATCTTGCGTCCGCCGACCATGATCTCGTGTTGCGACGGCGCTGCAAAGCAGGCTGCCGGCTTGGCTGCGCCAGTAGGCGCCGGCGCGATGGCGGAGGGAGCGAGCACTGCGTCCACACCCAGCAGATGCATGCCCGCGAGCAGGCCCTGGCTGATGCGCCGGTAGGATTGCATGATGTCGCCAGCCACGCGCTCGTCATTCTGCCGCGCTGCCACGCTGTAGGTCACCTCTTTGGCGTGCAGGATGGCGCGCCCGCCGGTGGGGCGGCGCACCCAGTCGATACCGTGGGCGGCGCAGGCGGCGCTGTCGATATCGCCGGCGACGCTCTGGAATGTGCCGATGGAGAGGCAAGCAGGCTGCCATCCATACAGGCGCAGGGTGGGCGGAGCCAGCCCTTCCTGTACAGCAAGCAGTATCGCTTCGTCGATCGCCATGTTGGTGTAGCCGTCGGTGGCGCCGCTATCGAGAAGGCGCCAGGTCGGTCGCGTTGTCATAGACTCTCAGGATGTAATGCAGATATGAGCGGAGCTGTCCACGGCACTGGTCACGGATTCGAACACGGATTACACGGAACTGTCCACGGATGCATAGCCGTGTGCGCTCCCTGCCCCCTACTCCCTGCTCCCTGCTCTCTTCTATCGCCCTGTCAACGAATGGATGAAGGTTTCTATTTGGGGGCCAAGAATGGTCAGAATGGCGACAATGACAACCAGCGTGAGAAAGATGATGAGCACAACTTCCATTGGCTCAGGCCTGCTCGTATCCTTGGACACGATGTGTCACCTCCGCACACAGAGTATAGCATAGGCTGGAGCGATAGGCAAGCCAGGCGCGAAGGGGCGCATTGACGACGTGCGATGACTGTTCTATACTGACAACAGCGAATGACAGCACGGCCAGGAGATAGCCATGATTGCTGCTTTGTTTGATGTTGAGGGGACGCTTCATACGGCCCAGATGGGCAGAGGCTTGCTGCGCTATGCCCGCGCGCACGGCAACCGTGCGGCTGCCAACCGCTACTACCTGACGGTGCTGCCGTTCTTCGCTCTGCGCAAACTCAGGCTGGTCAGCGACGAGCGGCTGCGGCGGGCGGCCATCGGCAACCTGGGCGGTATCATGCAGGGCTGGACGCAGGAGCAGGCGCTGGCAGCTTTTGACTGGATCGTCCACGACTACATCCTGCCCACCGCGCGCCCTGACGTGATGGCCCGTTTCAAGGAGCACCAGGCGCAAGGCCATGCCGTGGTGCTTGTGTCCGGCATGCCATTGCCCTGCCTGGAGCGGCTCGGCGCGGCGCTGGGGACGACCGGCGTCGTCGGCACAGGTCTAGAGGCGACTGATGGCTGCTACACGGGGCGCTCCATCTTGCCGGTGATGGTGGGCGCGGACAAGGCCAACGGCACGCGTTCGTTCTTTGCACAGAAGGGCATCGATGTCGACTGGAAGAGCAGCTTCGCCTATGGCGACTCGATCCACGACCAGTCCATCTTCGACCTGGTAGGCCACCCGGTAGCGGTGCACCCTGATGCAGAGTTGCGTGCGCTGGCACAGACGCGGGGGTGGGAGGTGATTGGTGCGTAGTACGAAGAGCTACCTCGTCGTCTGGACTGTGCGGGCACAGCCCCTTCGCAATAAACCATGCCAGCGATTCTCAGAATGAACCTGGCAGGCGGTTCATGTCGGTGCAAATGCCCCCCCCGCCCCCCAATTCTGGGGGGAGTTGCGCACGTTCCCCCAGAATTGGGGGTTAGGGGGCGAGGGACCGAGTCATATTGAGGATTGCTGAGACCGTGCCGGCCCAGACAACTCAAGA
>CAYOEZ010000224.1:0-7584 GCA_964402955.1 uncultured Ktedonobacterales bacterium
CCTGATCAAGCTGGGCAAACGGAGCGAGATCGACCCGGCCAAACTTGGATGAATCGATCAGTGCGACAACGTGGTTGGTGCTTTCGATCATCAAACGTTTGAGTTCGGCTCGACGAATGTCGTTTTCAGTCAGTCCAACTTCGGGGGTGAAGCCAGTACAGGAGACAAACGCTTTGTTGATGTGTAGATCTGCCAGAAACCGCCCGCTCACCAGACCAGTGACAGATGTTCCGCTGGAATTGAGCATGCCGCCAAGCAGAATGACGGTGTTGGTGAGGTTCTGCGCCAGAGCACGCGCAACATCGAGACCATTGGTGACGACGGTCAGGCCGCGGCGGTCCTGCAGGAAACGGGCCAGGTGGTAGACCGTCGTGCTTGCATCGAGGAGGATGGAATCGCCGTCTTCAACGAGATTGGCCGCCCAGCGGGCAATGCGGCTCTTGGATGCAACATTGACGCGGGCTGCTGCTGCAAACAGCGCGCCCTGGACAAGAGGCTCATTGGCCGACTCAGCGCCGCCGCGCACACGCGTTAGTTGCCCTGCTTTGGCCAGCGCATCGAGGTCATTACGGATCGTCCCCTGGGAAACGTCAAGCCGCTGCGCCAACACAGGCACTCGGATGCCCGCTTCTTCGTGGACCAGAGCCAGGACACGCTGTCGCCGCTCAGCAATAGTCACAGTTCCTGCCGCCTTTGGCCGCTATGGTCTTGTTGAACTTTAGAGGTAGTTTGTCGAACGATGATGAAAAGATTGTATCACACCTGTCGAACTTTGTCAATAGTTTGCGTTTCTTGAAAAAGATTGACGCATCCTTGCATAATGTGCTAGAATCCTTGTATGTGCCTGTTCAGAGTTGTCCCATCACACACAATCCCACAATAACGCCGTCTGCACTCTCTGCCGCATGCGCCCTGCCACGATCCACGAAGGATGGTCAAAATGATTAGACTTGGCTGTTGCAGTTTTGTCCTGGGCAAGCTTCTTGAGGATAGTCTCCGCCTGGTGCATGACCTCGGATTCCGCCACGTGGATGTGTCGGCGCCCAGGATCGGCGCCGACGCTCAGATCGATCAGGAACAGGCTGTTCTGTACCCGGATCGCTGGGCAGAAACCACACGCGCCCTGCTGCTGCGCTACGAGTTGGCGCCTGCGGAGTTGTTTAACACCCGCATGTTTGTGGATGGGCAGCGCGTTGAGGTCAATGACCCCGACCGTGTGCTGCGCGCCGAAGCCTTGCGCCGTTTCGAGAGACTGTGCGCGTTTGCTGTCCAGTCTGGCTTTAGAAGCGTCATGGGGGTTCCAGGCATACATCAGGCGACGCTGGGGGCGCAGGGATCGTGGGATGTCGCAGTCGAAATGCTTCAGTCGATGCTGGCGATCGCCCGCGCACAGGGCATACGTTTCAATGTGGAGCCCCACACCGGCTCGCTCCTGGAGACGCCCGGCGCTGCGCTGGAAATGGCGCCAGAGAGATCCATGGCCTCACCTATACGTTGGACTACTCCCATTTCGCCTCGTTGGGCATGGCCGAGAGCCAGGTGACGCCGCTGCACGCCTATGCAGCCCATATGCACGCCCGCCAGGCCAGAAAGGGGCAGTTGTATGCCACCATGGCCGAAGGCACGATCGACTTTCGCTCCATCATCCGGACGCTACAGGAAGCCAACTGGGACGGGGTGATTGCGATGGAGTATCTTGCCGACCAGACAACGGGTGTGTATCTCAATAGCGCTGTCCAAAACGTGCTGCTCGCCTGCCAGATCGATGAGATACTGTCAGGCAGCACAGCGCGCCGGGCGATGACATCGTAGCCTGTGAAACGCGATCATACTGCGCAGGCTGCCTATCGGCCCACTCCAGCAGATTCGTTTCGGTGAGGGGCTACGCCGGGTCTGTCGCCTGCTTCGCCGTCTCGTAGCAGCGCACGATGATGTCGTCGTTGTCTTCTGCCCGTTTGATCACGCTGAGCACGATGTTGTCGGGTTCCACCAGGCCAAACGAGGCAGCCTGCGCCAGGACGCCGTCGTCGTGATAGGTTGCGATCAAAGCGACGGGGGGCTGGTTCGGCAGGTTCCAATGGCTGGCAGTCGCCCATCTGTCATTTCTTAACCTTCTGTAAGCACTTTTGTAAGAGCGCTGTGGTACTCTCTCATGGAACCTTGGGGAATCCTTGTCTCTGGCGTCGTGGCTGCCTCATCTCTGTACCATCGTTGCTGTGCAGCCCTCTCATGTGCCGCTGGCCAGCATGTATTGTGATTGGAGGTCTGAGATAAACAAGACAAAGGTTGTCCTGTGGCGTGCCCTCCATGTTGTTACCATCATCGCCCTTGTCCTCGCTCTGTTTCCCGTTCCTGCCGGCGCAATACAGCGCCCGGCTCCTGCCAAGCAAGCACACCCCTCCGGAGAGGATGCCGCAATCAAGACACTGCCGGAAGCGGCGGCAGACGCGCCAGTCCTGTTCGAAAGCACACCGCCAGCGGACGGCGAGAGCGCTCCCCCCGCGCCGCCTGCCCCCCCGCCGTCCAGCCCTATGGTTGGCCCTAACGGCGGGGTCGTGCGCTCTGCTGACGGTCGCGTCGTCCTCTCGTTTCCCCGCGGCGCGGTCGAGCGTACGGTGACCGTCGCGGTTACCCCGCAGACACGCGACGCGAAAACCCCCGCGCATCTGTTCCACGTCTTCACCGTGCAGGCGCTGGACGATCTGGGCGCGGCCGTGACGCGTTTCGCCCAACCGGTTTTGGCGACCGTGATCTTCCGCTCGATCGACCTGGACGGCTTGCAGGGCAGCCCGGCCATCTTCTGGCTGAACGATAAGGGCGAATGGGTGGCGCTGGGCAGCCAGGTGGATTGGGGCCAGGGCATGGTGACTGTCTCCATTGACCACTTCAGCACGTTCGCTGCTGGCGTGACGACGTTGCTCAGCTATGGCGCGCAAGACCTGCGCACTGTGCACGGCTTCACCAGCGACGATTGGAGCGGCAATAGCAGTATCCATTACCCTCTTAACCTGCCACCTGGACCAGGCAAACTCGGCTTGAGCCTGAGCCTGGATTACTCCAGCGAGAACGTCAACGGCATTCGCGCTGGCGCTGAGTATGACGGGGGCACAAACCTCGATCAGCAGCGGGCAAACGAATTCAACCGCCAGGCCAGTTCTGTGGGCTGGGGATGGAATCTGGGCGGTTTGGGCGCGATTGTCAACACGCTGCCGGCCGGCAGCAACAAGACGTATCTTAATGCGCCAGGGATGAGTGTCGAACTGACCAGCACACTCGGCAATGGCTGGCAGACTGATCCGCAGACGTTTGCCAGTGTCAGCCACGGCGCCGACAAGTTCAACAGCGACCCCTGGATTGTGCGCACAACGGATGGCATGACCTACACCTTCGGCAGCGCCTCCTGGGGCAACGGCATGGCCTGGAACATCAACGACAACGGCTGCTACCGCGTGCTGCGCGAGGCGTACCTGACCGAGGTGCGCGATGCCTACGCCAATCGGGCCGTCATCACCTATGCCAACGAGACGCGTAGCCTGGCCGTCTGCACCAGCGACGCCTACGTGCGTGCCGTGCGCCCGACGCGTATCGAGTACTTCGCCAAGGGAGAAGCCCTTTCCACAGTGCGCGTCGATTTCGGCTACAGCACCCGCAGCGACACGCACGTCGTCGGCTACAACAACGGCTACGCCGAAGTGTATTGGAGCGACTACCGGCTGACATCCATCACGGTCAAAGTGCGCAACGGCACGCTGGACAGCAACTTTGCCACGGCGCGCACCTATCAACTGAACCACGACTATCTGCACAACGGCGACTCGACCGTCAGCATCATGACCCTGCTCTACATCCGCCAACTGGGCACAGCGGGCGCCCAACTGCCGGACTGGACGTTCACCTATCAGAAGTTCTATGGTTGGTTGAACTTCGTGCTGTTGCAGACGGCCAACAACGGCCAGGGCGGGAGCGTAGCCTACAGTTACGAGGATGTGGGCAACATCTGGGTGGAGGGCTGCGGAACGAATACGCGGCGCTGGCGCGTCAGCCAGCAGGACATCGGCGACGGCATGGGCAACACGCTGCGCACGGTGTTTGTCAGCCAGAATCCCTGGGCTGTCTCCGGCGCCGTTTTCCCACAATGCCCCAACTTCGAGTTCGCCGGTTACGGCAATGTGGAGCGCCAGGTGAAGGATGGCGCAAACACGGTCTATCAAGCAACCAGCAACGCCTTCCACCAGCGCAATGGCAACAGCATTGACGCGCGCAAAGGCAAGGTCTACCAGGCCCAGACGAAGGATGGCGTTGGCGGCGCGGTCATCGCGCAAAGCGACACGACCTGGACGTCTGCCACGGAGCGGGAAACCACCTGGGTCTACAAGGCCGACGAAACCGCCTGGGCCGGCAACAGCAATACCGCGCACACCACCAGGTACTTCTACACCAGCGATCACCAGAACGGCGCACAGTTCGGCAACCTGACCCATGTGAAAGAATCGCTGGACACCACCACAACCGTCGACCGCACGCAAGAGACCTGGTACTACCCCTACACGACGGCCGGGGCCAACTACATCGTGAATCGTCCGGCGCGGCAGATACTGCTCGATGGCGACGTGGGCGGCGTCTGCAAATCCGACATCCGCTATCTCTATGACGGCAACACGGGCTACAACCAGCTTCCGGTCAAGGGCGATGTCACGAAGACGCGCCTGGCCACCGACACGTGTGGCGATGGTGCAGTCTTCAGCGACAGCCAGGCTGCCTACGACAGCTATGGCAACCAGACGAGCGTAACTGACCCCAAAGGCAACGTGACCACGACTGTCTACGACACGACGGGCGGTTGGACCAAGCTCTTTGCCCTGCCCACCAGTGTCACCCAGCCGCCGGTTGGGGGCGTCACCTTCACCAGTATCTACGCATGGAACAAGACAATCGCCCAGGTGACACAGGTCACAGACCCCAACGCCGCCATCACCACTTATCAATACGACCAATGGGCGCGGCAGGTGAAGCTGTGGAAGCCAGGCGACAGCACGGCGGGCGCGGCCACGGCCGTCTTCACCTATACCAACTACGTCAACAGCACAGCTCCGTTCAGGGTGCAACAGGCGCAGTGCGATAGCCGCACCACCTGCTCGGCCACGTCGTACCTCGATAGCGTGACGTTCTACGACGGGGTAGGGCGCGTGATTCAGACACAGGCCGAAGCGGCGGTGACCAACCAGAGTATCCTGGTGAACAGTCGTTACAACCCGCTGGGCAAGGTCATCTCACAAACGGTACCCTACGGCTATAGCGGCGCGGCCTTGACCTACCGCACGCCGGACTGGAACCAGCCCACCACGCACTATGCCTATGACATGATGGGCCGCCCGACGCTGGCGATCAATCCCGACGGGACGGACGTGCGCAGCTACTACAACTACCCGGGCAGCGGGCGCAGCCAGGCGGCGGCCATCGACCCCATGGACCACATGACGTTGCAGGAGAGCGACGTGCTGGGGCGGCTGAAGGAGGCGCGCCAGTATCTGGGCATCTACTCCGGGCTGCCGGTGTGGAGCGATCCATCTGACGCAACGGCCACATACGGTTACGACGTCGCCGATCGCCTGACCAGCACAAACGACCCCATCGGCGCGCAGACCACCATCAATTACGACGCAGCCGGGCGCAAGACCAGCATGAGCGATCAAGACATGGGCGCCTGGAGCTACGGCTACGATGCGGCCGCCAACCTGACGCGCCAGACCGACGCCCGCAACCAGACCATCTGCTTCTACTACGACGCGCAGAACCGGCTCAAGGGCAAGGTGTACTGGCCGTCGCCCTGCCCCGCGGATAGCGGCGTGTATGACGTCAAGTACACCTATGACCAGGGGACAAACGGCAAGGGCCAGCGCACGCGCATGGACGACCAGAGCGGCAACACGCAGTGGACATTCGACGCGCGCGGGCGCATGACCCAGGAGACCAAGCTCATCAGCGGGGCAGGAACGTTCGTCAGCAAGTGGGCTTACGATCCGGCTGACCGGGTTATCTCGTCGACCTACCCCAAGAACAACAGCGGCGTGACCGGCGAGCGTGTGGACACGTACTACAACAATGCCGGTCTGGTCAGCTCCGTGCGCGGCATGACGGACACGATGAACTACGCTGCCGGCATCACCTACAACGCCCTCAGCCGGCCGATCACCACCACCCTGGGCAACGGCACGAGCATGACCTGGGGATATTGGGGGGTGGGCGGCGACTATGACAGCGGACCGGCGGTCGGCCTGACAAGCTACGGCGCTCTGTGGCGGATACGGGCAGCCACGTCGGTCGGCGAGCCGCGCTTTGACATCCGCTACTCCTACGATGGCGCGGGCAACATCCAGCGCGCAGCGGAGGCGCCGCGTGCGGGCGCTAACTGGCCAACAACGTATACCTTCCAGGACGACTTCAACAGCCTGGACACAAACAACTGGACGTTTTCGAGCTACCAGACGATCGTCTCGGACGGCGGCAACAACGTGCTGCGCAGCCAGGGTCCGGGCGCCTGGACATCGTACTTCTACCGGGGCAACAGCGGCGGATCGGGCTACGTGCTGACCAGCGGCGAGGGCATGCAGGTGCGCTTGAAGGTGAGCGCCGATAACACGATGGCCCACGTCAGCATCGAGGCCAACGACCCGACCTACCGCCGCTTCGGGGTGGTGCATCGCGGCAAACGGCTCTCGGTGCAGTATTTCGACAACGGCACTGGCGTGGCGCGCTATCCGGCTGACATCATCAGCAACGTCGAGCTCAACGTCTGGTACGTGGTGCGCATTGTGCTCGATGACTCGGCGCGTGGCTTCTACGTCGAGGCCTTCAAGGAGAGCGCGCCCCTGACGGTGCGCGGCAGCTACAGCACGCGCATGCCAGGCGGGCTATCGTGGCGCTTCATCCACTACATCTACACCGGCTACGCCTACTATGACGCCTACCGCGAGTTCAGCACGAGCGGAATGACCTGGTCGCCCGACGTGCGCCACTCGTATATCTACGATGGGTTAAACCGGCTGATCGACGTGCAGCCCTTCGAGAACGGGCAGGGCTACTACGGTACCTATGGCTATGACGCGGCCGGCCGCTTCACCTTCAAGAACGACGGCAATGGCTGGGGAACGTATGCCTACGGCGACGCCAACCACAAACACGCCGTCACTACGGTCGGATCGCCGCAGAACTGGTCGTTCGCCTATGACCAAACCGGCAACATGACCACGCGCAACCTGGGCGCGACGAGCTATGGCTTGAGCTACGACGCCGAGAACCGGCTCAGTAGCGTATCGGGCAGCGGCAGCGCCACGTTTGTCTATGATGGCAATGGCAAGCGCGTGAAAGCGACGATGGGCGGCGGAACAACCGCCTACATCGGCGCCTACTTCGAGTGGGACAGCGCGACCTCTACCGCGCGCTCGTACTACTACGCTGGCAGCCTACGTATCGCCACCCGCCTGGGGACAGCCTTGCCCAACTACCTCCTGGGCGACAACCTGGGCTCCACCAGCATGACGCTGGACAACAGCCAGGCCGTGCTGGCAGAAACGCGCTACAAGG
>CAYOEZ010000225.1:0-7545 GCA_964402955.1 uncultured Ktedonobacterales bacterium
CCCTGCCTGCCCTGGGCAGTCCAGGGGGCAGTCCAGGGGGCAGTCCAGGGGGCAGTCCAGGGGGCAGGCAGAATGACAGTTGGCCGATGTGCGGTAGTAGTACTAAGAGACACGACGGGTACCGTTCCTGAGGGAGTATGATATGGCACTACGGCGCATCCTGCCACAAGCGGCGGACACAGCACAGACAGCAGCACAACGTGATCCTGGCCAGTCGGGGATGACAACGACATCCCCCAACGACTGGCAGGCGTTAAAAAAACGCGTCCTGAATTACATCATTGCGTCGCTTCCGGCCGATGGCCAGTTTGCCACACCCGAACAAACGCAGCGCCAGGCGGAAATCCTTTTTGAAGAAGCCATGCAGCGCGAGACAATCATCATTCCGCGTAGTGTGCGCCAGCGGCTGGTTGAGCAGATCATCGCCGATATTGTCGGCTTTGGCCCGCTCGATCAGTTGCTCCACGACGACACCATCACGGAAATCATGGTCAACGGTCCCAACTCCATCTACATCGAACGCAGAGGCAAGCTCGAAAAAACTGACGTCCACTTCGATAGCAATGAGCACGTCACACGCATCATACACCGCATCTTGGCGCCCATCGGACGGCACATCGATGAGTTTTCGCCCATGGTTGATGCCCGCCTCCCCGACGGCGCGCGTGTCAACGCTGTCATCCCTCCCGTCTCTCTGGTGGGGCCGGTCATGAACGTGCGCCGCTTCCCCAAAAAGCGTCTCAACACGGCGGACCTCATCAACTACGGCACCGTTCCAGCCAATGTCATGGCCTTTTTTGAAGCATCCGTGAAAGCCCGTCTCAACATCATCATCTCGGGCGGCACGGGCAGCGGCAAGACGACGCTGCTCAACGTGCTTTCGAGCTTCATCCCGGCGACGGAACGCATTGTGACCATCGAAGACGTCGCCGAGCTGCAATTGCAGCAGGACCACATCGTTACCCTGGAAGCGCGCAAGCCTAATTTGGAAGGCAAGGGCGAGATCGGCCTGCGCGAGTTGGTCATCAATGCCTTGCGTATGCGGCCCGATCGCATCGTCATGGGCGAAGTCCGCGGCAAGGAAGCGCTGGACATGCTGCAGGCCATGAATACCGGCCATGATGGAAGCCTTACAACCGCCCACTCCAATAGCCCGCGCGACACACTCTCACGTCTCGAGACAATGGTCATGATGGCCGGCTATCTCTTGCCCGTCAAGGCCATTCGCGAGCAAATCAGCCGCGCCATCAACCTGATCGTTCACGAGGAACGTCTGCGTGACGGCACGCGCCGGGTTGTGGCAGTCACTGAGGTTGTGGGCATGGAGGGCGAACTGATCGTCCTGCAAGACATCTTCACCTTCGCCCAGCAGGGTATGCGCGAAGGCAAGATCGTCGGCGAACTCAAAGCCACCGGCGTGCGGCCACGCTGCTATGAGCAGATCTTGCAGTATGGGCTGACTTTGCCGCCCGACCTCTTTGGTAAGATAGGTTTTCAGACGCGCTAGCGGAGACGGGGGAGACGGATGAGCACGTATCAGATGGGTGCGATAGCGGCCGCGACAGGAATCAGCATTTTCCTGCTGTTCGTGGGCGTGGTATCGATGCTCCAGCGCAAGCACGAGTCTGTCCAGCGACTGGAGAACTACGTCAGTCCTGACCAGTCGACGGCAAACATCGACCAGTCGGCGGCGGGACCGTTGGCCGATATTGACCATTGGCTTGCGCACATGAGCCTTGGCACATCCATCTCACGCAGTTTGGCCCAGGCCGACATCAAGCTGACGGTGTCCGAATACCTTCTCCTGCACCTCGCCATGTTGGCTGCCGGTCTGCTCATTGGCCCGCTGCTCTTCCATTCGGCGATCGGTGGGGTTTTCCTGGCTGTTCCTTTACTGCTGCTCCCCAAACTCTACGTTGCCGGCGCCCAACGCAAGCGTTTGCAGGCCTTCAACGAGCAACTGCCGTCCGCTCTGGACAGCCTGAGCAACTCGCTGCGCGGCGGCTATGGTTTGGTTCAGGCGATGAAGCTCGTCTCGACCGAAATGCCGCCGCCCCTGGCCAATGAGTTTCAGCGCGTCGTCTCTGAGGTCAGCTATGGTCTGCCCTATGATATGGCCTTCAAGAACATGCTGCGGCGCAACAACAGCCCGGATCTGAGCATGGTTGTGACCGCAATCGAGATCAACCTGGAAGTTGGCGGTAACCTCTCGGATATTCTCGACAATATCGGCGCCATCATTCGCGACCGTGTGCGCATTCAGGGCCAGGTGAAGGCCTACACCTCACAAACCCGCCTGTCGTCTACGGTCTTGACCGGCTTGCCCTTTGGCCTGGGCCTGCTCATTTTCATGGTCAACCCCACCTACCTGTCCGCGTTGTGGTCGACCACGATGGGATTGATCATGATGGGCATCGCGGTCACAATGGTGATGATCGGTAGCATTGTCCTATCGAAGCTGGCAAAGATAGATGTGTAGGAGCACGCAACCATGATACCAGTTGTCTTGCTCGGCGCCTTTCTCGGGCTAACGGTTCTTGTGCTCGGTGTTATGCTCGAGCGCAAGGACAGTACGCTGCAGGCGCGCCTGGCCCGCTACGCGCAGCCGACGGTGTCGCTTGAGGACATGGAGCTGAGCCTGCCCATCGCTGAGCGCCTGCTGTTGCCCACCCTGCACCGTCTCACAGACCTCATCTTTCGCATGACGCCGAATGCGCAGGTGGCCTTGACCCGCCAGAATATGATCAGGGCAGGCCTCCTCAGCACCATGAGCGTGCCACAGTTCCAGACCCGGCGCTTGACGGTCGCCCTGGTCCTCGGCGGCGGCTTCATCTTCTACGGCAGCCTCATGCACTTGCCCCCCGTGACATCGTTCGCGCTCGCGCTGCCACTGATGATCCTTGGCTTCATGCTGCCATCGATGTGGCTGGGCAGTCAGGTCAAGCAGCGTCAGAAGGCCATCCAGAAAGCGCTACCCGATGCGATTGACTTGCTGACGGTATGCGTGGAAGCCGGCTCGGGTTTCGATGCCTCTCTGGCCAGAGTGGTGCAGAAGAGACATGACCCCCTGGCCGAAGAGCTGGAGCGACTGTTGGCCGATCTGCGTATGGGACGCGTGCGCCGCGACGCACTGAAGGACCTGGCCGACCGCACCGGCGTCATCGATGTGCAGTCGTTTGTCAGCGCCCTTATCCAGGCCGATTTGCTCGGCGTCGGCCTAGTCAAAGTGCTGCGTGTGCAGTCTGACCAGATGCGCCAGCAGCGCCGCCTGCGCGCCGAAGGGGAGGCGCTCAAGGCCCCCATCAAAATGCTCTTTCCGATGATCTTTCTCATCTTTCCGGCTGTCTACATTGTCATTCTTGGGCCAGCGGCGATGCAACTGATGAAGGCATTTGGAGGGGGCTAGCTCTGGACAACATAGGGGGAGTGCTTATCATGGTCGCCTGGGCTGCTGTGGGCGCCGCGTTGACGCCATTGGTGCATAGGGCGATCGCTCATCTGTCGGTCGGACTCGAGCAGGTTACGCAGCGCGCAACACTGCGTCGCCGCCTCATAGCCATTGTGTTGGCCACCCTCTTTGGCTGGTTCGCCTGGCAGCACGGGCTGACCTGGCGTACCATCGTCTACAGCATCTACACGGTGATCTTTGTCATTGTCACCAGCATAGACATCGACCACCATCTCATCCTCAACCGGGTGCTGGCGCCGGCGGCACTGTTTGCCCTGCTCGTTGCGCCAACGATGCCGGACATGACACTGAGCAGAGCCCTCATCGGCGCTGCCGCCGGCTTTGCCGTGCTTCTCCTGCCTGCTCTCATCATGCCTGGCGGCATGGGCGCCGGCGATGTGAAGCTCGCTGCTTTCCTGGGCATGGCCACGGGTTTCCCGGCTGTCCTGACCACGCTGGCGACGGGGATCGTGTTGGGGGGCGTGGCGACTCTTGTCCTGCTCACAACCCGGCGCATCGGCCGCCGCGACTACATCCCCTATGGACCATTCCTTGTAGCAGGGGCAATGCTGGTCCTCATGCGCTGGTGAAAAAGGGCAATATGACAGCAACTGTGCGCGTTCTCAACCCGGACAAGGGTACCATTGTCGCCGAACAGGTGGAGCTTGCAACATCATTCTTCACGCGTCTAGGCGGTCTACTGGGTCGCCAGGGCCTGAACGACGGACAGGGCATGCTCATTCGCCCGACCGACAGCATCCATACTTTCTTCATGAGATTCCCGATCGACGTCATCTTCCTCGATCGCTCGGATCGTGTCCTCCGCCTTATCGCGGAGATGGGACCCAATCGCATCAGCCCGCTGGTCCGGCATGGGCGCACCGTGATCGAGCTGCCCGCCGGCGCACTCGCCCGCAGCAAGACGCAGGTGGGCGATCAACTCACGCTCGAATAGCACCCCCATAGACATAGACGGAGAAGGCCGGATGAGATCTCATCCGGCCTTCTCCGTCCACGTCACACCGCGAACGACTAACGCCCGTAGGTCTTGGTGACGTAGGCCACCCATGCCCGATCAAAGTCGGCAAACGCCACGCCCGCGCTATCGCGCAGCGCCTGATCGAAGGTGCGATCTTGCAGCGCCGACAACAGCTTGGGCAGGAGCGATGCCCCGTACGTCTTGACCATGTAGTCCACAACGGTGTGCGCTGTAATCGCGCCGCCCAGATAGTTGTAGGTCTGCCCATCCAGACTGCGCAGGCTGGCAATGCGGCGCATCGAGACAAGACTGCGTATGTACTGCTGGCGGGCGTCATTCCACAAGCGCGCTTCATAGCTTGCCAGGCCATCGCGCAGCCAGGTCGGCATATTGGGAACGGCATTCAGCGCCAGCCGCGTCATTTCAACCTGCACGCCCCTGAGGATGTCGGTGCTCTCAGTCGGATTGTCACGATTGGGCGCCAACAACCAGATGTGCTCCTGATCGACGATATTGCCGACCTGATCGGCTGGGACAGTTGTGCGCAGCGCCTGGTTGTACTCCTCTCGCGTTGAGAAAAGCCGCACATCCACTGCTCCAAGGCTCAGACCAGTCTCATCGGCAAGCCGCGTCTTGATCGTCTGCATGGCATCCAGCACATCGAGCGCACCCTGGCGGTCGCTTTCCCGGAACGTCACGGTAAAGTTGTCACGCGTCAGGCGGCCAGCTTCAGACTGTGGCGGCTCAGGCGTGCCGGCCACGGTTGGCGTCGGCAGGAGAGCGGGCGACGGCAGCGCTGTCGCCGTTGCGGGAGCCGTGGTGGCTGACGGCGACGGCTTGACCGTCGGCGTTTGTGACGGGGCAGCAGCGGCAGCCTGTGATGGCGCCGCCGTGGCCGTTGCGGTCTGCGCTGGCGCCAATGTCGCCGTCAGGGACGGCAGCGGGGTGTGTGTGAATGACGGCGTGCCCGTCGCTGTGCTCGTTGCTGTGCTCGTGGCTGTGCTCGTGGCTGTGCTCGTGGACGTCGGCGTGTCTGTGGGTAGCGGGGTCGCAGTCAACAATGCAGTCGGCGTCGCCGCTGGCAGTGTTGTGGCGGGCGACGACGACGGTTGGGGTCCCACTGGCGTAGACGTGATCGACGTCGCCGCCACGGCAACGGTGGTCGTCACAGCAGCCGAGGGAAGCGCAAGCGGCGTTTTCGTCGGTCCCGGTGTTTGCGCCGCAACGATCGCAGCTTCACTCTCGACATCTAGCCCGGCGATAGCAATGGCGCCGACCTTCGGCACAAACGTAATACTGAGAACATTCGCCGTCACTTTGGCAGAGAACGTGAGGTCATAAGCTCTGTAGAGGCCTGCCGTTTTGGCGATATCCACAGACCCAAGCACACGCTGGCCCTGGCAGAATATATCAAAGACATTCGTACCTGCGCCGGCCGTGACATAAAGCTCAGCGAAGCGCAGCGTCACCCGATACTGCCCATTGGGCACATCGAAGCGATAGCCAGTAGGATCCTGGCGCTGCGTCTGGTACACCCTGGATGCAGACGTTCCAGCGACGGGCCGGCTTGCGCCAATGACTTGCATCCAGCGTGGGCCAAGATAGCCCCAGCCGACAGTCGAGCCATCGGTCCCGGCCGGAGCATAGGGACGATCGGCCTCCGAGGTCATCCCTGAGACAGCATCGGCAAAGCCGCCGCCGCCGGCGTCGACACGCACCACGACGTTGGCGCCAGATGGAGCGACAGGCGAAGGGCTCGCAGCCGGCGCCGCTGTCTTGTCATCAGCCAGAACTGGCGACGCAGTACTCAAGACACAAAGACAGAATAAGACCAGAACAGTGCAGCACGCTATTCTCCGGCGCATGGTCGTCCTTCCTGTTGTGACGTACGAGACATGCTCACTGGAGAACCCAGATGGGATCCCAGTCGTTGGATGAGCTGTTGCTGATGTTGCGTGCGCCTCCACCATCGTCGCTGCGCATGACCCAGATCTGCTTGCGCATGGTTTCCCGATTCGACCAAAAAACGATAAACTTGCCATCAGGAGACCAGGAGGGGTGTTTGTCCCATTCCCAGGTATTGAAGGTAAGACGGCGCGTCTTTGTGCCATCGACCGTCACCGTGTATATTTCGTCGTTCATATCGATCTCGCTGACAAAAGCCAGACGAGATTGGTCAGGCGCCCAGGCAGGACTGTAGTTGATCTTATCCAGCGTCGTGACACGCCGTGCAAGGACGCCAGCAGCATCGCGCAGGAAGATGCTTGTACCCTGGCCAGAGTCTTCAACGGTCAACTGCCACTTTCCGTCACTGGTGATGGCCAAACGTTGCTCGAAGTAGGCGAAGACCAGTTGGGAACAACGCGCCGATGCGCTCAATGGTTTCTGGTTCTTACCATCCTCATCCATCATGAAGTATGAATCGTGCACCCATGCGGCTGTGCTCTCACGGTCAGTGACAAAGATGATCTTGCCGCGCAGATCCGCCCGTTGCTCCGGCGGCGTGCAGTCCGGTTCCTTGACAGGCTCCGGGGGCCGGTAGACCAAAGGAGTCGACGTTGGGACGAACGTTGGCGTTACTGTGCGCGTCGGTGTGGTGGTGCGTGTATTTGTTGGGGTATACGTGACCGTCGGTGTCCAGGTTGGCACGCGCGTATAGGTCGGCACGAGTGTCGGGACGGCGCGCGGAGTTACTGAGCCTTTCGGCGCTGTTACGAACAACACCGGAGTAGCCGTTGGGGCAGGGCCTGCCGATGTCGCGCCACATGCAAGCACCGTCAGTACAAGTATGCCCACGGCAATCAACATTCTCGATTGCGAGGTATTCGGTCTGCTATTCATCCGCTTCTCTCATCCGCTTGCGCTGCCAGCCCGAGACAACGGGCCTGCAGCAGGACCAATTTGTTGACTCCTACATTATACCACATCCGCGCCTCCTGGTCAAGAGAAACATGACCGTTTCATTGCTCGCCCGCCGGAGAACATGCCGCAACGGCGCCTGAGCAAGAGGATGTCAGGACGATCTCTTCCAGTGTCAGCTCGTGATCGGTCAGCTCAATATGGCAGGTGCCCACTGCAAAAAGGTCTGGACGGACCCGTCATTGCGAGCGGAGCGAAG
>CAYOEZ010000226.1:0-1378 GCA_964402955.1 uncultured Ktedonobacterales bacterium
ATCTGGACAGAAAGATCGGCATGATCAATCGCAACATCTATGGGCACTTCATGAGCCGGCGACCTGGCTGCTCCGAAGGTGGACTCTACGATCCGGAAAGCCCGACCGCCGATGCGTACGGATTACGCAGTAACGTTGTCAGCTACATCCAGGACCTGCAGCCCGCTATCATGCGCTGGCCGGGCGGCTGCACAGGGACAAGCTATCACTGGCTGGATGGCGTTGGCCCGCGCGAGCAGCGACCGCGCAAGATTGACCTGCATTTCGGCTGCGAGGCCCGCTATGAGTTTGGTACGGATGAGTTCTTGGCCTTCTGCCAGCGCATGGGCAGCGAGCCACAGATGAACCTGGCCACGGGCACGGCTACGCTGGAAGAGGGCGCAGCCTGGCTAGAGTACTGTAACAGCAGGTTCAATACCGCGTATACCAATCTGCGGCGCAAGAACGGGCGCGCAGAGCCCTACAACGTCAAGTACTGGCAGATTGGCAATGAGATGTACGGGCCATGGGAAGTCGGGCACTGCAAACCCGAGGAGTACGCGACTCAGGCCCGTGAGTTCGCCAAGGTTTTGCGCCCTCTCGACCCCTCGATCTCGATTCTAGCAGTTGGCGGCGATGAGGACTTCTCACCGGAGTGGGTGCGGGCTGTCGTGCCCGAGGTCGGCCCATACGTGGACTACATCACCTTCCATACCTATTGGCGCGACCGGCCCGAGGATCCCTGGAGCACGATGTTGGCGGGGCCGCATCGAGCCGAGGCAGCCATTGAGTACATGAGCTCCGTCATTCGCCTCGCCCGTATGCGCAACCACCATGTGCGCGACCTATCCATCGCTGTCACCGAGTGGAACGCCAGACCGGAAGGCGGCATGATGCACAATCACCCGATCTACAATCCTTTTGGGCCATCCTACAGCTTGCGCGATGCCTTGGCCGTGGCGACCTTTATCAACATCATGCAACGACGCTGCCGTGAAGTGACACTGGCTAACGTGGCCCAGTCTATCAACGTTGTCGGGCTGATCATGGTCAACAAGGAGGATGTCTGGCGCGAGCCGGTCTACTGGCCGCTCTATATGCAGGTTCGTCATAGTGGCCCCGTCGCTCTCGACGCCTTGGTGGAGTGCGATACCTTTGACGAGGCGTCTGCTCCTGCCACACGCTCACCTGTCTGGCGAGCCGAGCTGCGGCCGATGACCGGGCTGTCGTATCTCGATTGTTCGGTCACTCTCAATCCCAAGCAGCGGAAGCTCTATCTGTCGCTCGTCAATCGCCACAGGGACGATGCGCTGGAGGTGAGCATTGACCTCGCCGACGCCCGCGTGCGACCCCAGGGCGCGGCGCATGAGCCCCCGGCCCGCCGCCCTGCCCGCCACGC
>CAYOEZ010000226.1:1388-7528 GCA_964402955.1 uncultured Ktedonobacterales bacterium
GCGCGTCGCATGTCCTGTATCATGCAGATCCGATGGCCATGAACACACCCGCCAATCCAGATAACGTCTACCCAACGAGCACAAAGGCGACCGGGCTGGGTCCCCGGTTTTCCTGGAATCTCGCACCCCATTCCTACACCATTCTGGAGCTTGATCTGCTATGATACCCTACACAACCACTTTGGAGGACTCCTGAATGGCCGACCGACGACCCAACGTCATTGTCTTCTTCACCGACCAGCAGCGCTGGGACACCACCGGCGTCCACGGCAACCCGCTGGACCTGACGCCGACATTCGACCGCATGGCGCAGCAGGGCACACATCTGGCCAACTCGTTCACCTGCCAGCCTGTCTGTGCGCCGGCGCGCGCCAGCCTGCAAACCGGCCTCTACGCGACCAACACGGGCGTCTGGCGCAACGGCATCGCCCTGCCGCAATCCAGCCAGACGCTGGCCCGCTGCTTCTCCGCCGCTGGCTATGCTACCGGCTACATCGGCAAGTGGCATCTCTACGAGCGACAGAGCGACGGCATAGACTCTTCCGCCAGCCGGCTGGGCGCCGTTGGCCCCGTGCCGAAGGAATGGCGCGGCGGCTATGACTACTGGCTCGGCTCGAACTTGCTCGAGTTCACCTCCGATGCCTACGATGTCACCATGTACGACAACGACAACAAGCCCATGCGTCTGCCCGGCTACCGCGTGGATGCGCTGACCGATGCCGCCATCCGCTATGTGGACGCCCACCAGACCGATCCGTTCTTCCTCTTTGTCTCCTACATCGAGCCGCACTTCCAGAACCGCACCGACGACTACCCCGCGCCCGACGGCTATGAAGAGCGCTACCGCGGGCGCTGGATGCCTCCCGACCTGGCCGCGCTGGGCGGTTCTGCCCACCAGCACCTGGCCGGCTACTACGGCATGGTCAAGCGGCTCGATGAAGCGCTGGGCCGCCTGCTCGACGCGCTCAAGAGCTTGGGGTTGCTCGACAACACGATCGTCCTCTTCACAACTGACCATGGCAACCACTTTAAGACCCGCAACGGCGAGTACAAGCGCTCGTGCCACGAAAGCTCGATCCGTATCCCCGCTGCTATCATCGGGCCCGGCTTTGTCGGCGGCGGGCAGGTGCAGCAGTTGATCAGCCTGGTGGACTTGCCGCCGACCCTGCTCGACGCCGCCGGCCTGCCCGTCCCGCCGCAGATGCAGGGCCGCTCGATCATGCCGCTCATTCGCCGCGAGCAGGTGCAGTGGCCGGACGAGGTGTTTGTGCAGATCAGCGAGTCGCAGGTCGGGCGCGCTGTGCGCACGCGGCGCTGGAAGTATAGCGTGACGGCGAAGGATAAGTCGGGGTGGGATGTTCCTGCCGCTGACCGCTACACTGAGGATTGCCTCTACGACCTGAAGGCCGACCCCTACGAGCTGGCCAATCTGATCGGCTTCTCGTCGCACCGTGAGCTGGCGGCGGTGCTGCGCCGCCGGCTGATCGCGCGCATGGTCGAGGCCGGCGAGGCTGCGCCCACGATCGAGCTTGCGCCCGATCGCCCGCACAGCCCGCAGCGCAACGTCTCGCCGGAAGAGATGCGCGAGTAAGGTCAGGCATTCTTGCCTGACGTGACCCACGGCACACACGAATGTGTGCCCCACGGCACGACGTGTAGGTCAGACATTCCCGCCTGACATGACCCACGGCGCACGGGAATGTGCGCCCTACACGATAGGAGGGAGGTTCCGATGTCTAATCTCGGCATCACCAGGATCACCCGTAACCCAATCAAGTACGACCTCTCGCACGGCCTGCCCTCGATCGGCGCGTGGATCTCCTCGTGTTCGCCGGTCGTAGCCGAGAGCCTGGCGGCCGTCGGCTATGACTGGCTGCTGGTAGACGTGCAGCACAGCCTCGCCAGCTTCGATACGATGGTCGCCTGTATGCGCGCCATCCAGCTTGGCGGCGCAGCGCCTGTCGTGCGCGTGCCCTGGGTTGACCCCATTTGGATCCAGCGCTCGCTCGACGCCGGCGCTCTGGCCGTGCTTGTGCCGATGGTCAACACGGCGGGCGACGCGGCGACCGTGGTCAGCCACACCAAATATGGCCCGCGTGGCGTGCGCAGCTTCATGCGCGGGCGCATTGCCCCTTACCTTGACGGCGACTACAAGCAATGGTGCGACGAGAACATTGCCGTGGTGGTCATGATCGAAACGATCGAGGCCGTGCGCAACGCCGCCGCCATCCTGGCGGTTGAGGGAGTTGACGCCGCCTTTGTCGGCCCCAGCGACCTGGCTATGTCTCTGGGCACGAGCAAGACGGGCGCCGGCAGCGAACACGAGGCGATGATTCAGAGCGTGCTGGCCACGGCCAAGAAGTTGGGCAAGGCCGTGGGCATCAAGTGCAACAACGAGGAGACGCAGCAGCGCGTCGACGAAGGCTTCCAATTCATCGGCGTCGCCAGCGATCTCATGTTCATGATGAAGGAAGCGGCCAGCCAGTTGAAGCGGCTGAAGCTGCCGCCCGCGCGCTAAGTGTATCGCGCAGACCACCAGGGCCTGCACGACCCTGGTGGTCTGCCTGGCTCGATTTCCGAAAACCCTATTGACATCCCCCGCCGTTTCCCGTATAATCCGCTCTGCTTGTGGGCGGGTGGCCGAGTGGCTAATGGCAACAGACTGTAAATTTGTCGCGCTTAACGCGCTACGAGGGTTCGAATCCTTCCCCGCCCACCATCTCTTGCCAGGATAGACCTTTCGCGCTGACGCGTGAAAGGTTCTTTTCTTATGGGGGGTCTATGCGCTACACATTCTCGCCCGAGTTCGTCGCCGCCTTCCCCGCTTACATCCGCTTTGCCATCGTCGCACAGGACATAGACAACAGCGGGCAGAGCGCCGAGCTACAGCAGATGCTCAGCCAAGCGGCGCAGGCTGTGCGCCATGACCCCGCCCTGGCTGATCTTGCCACGCATCCCACACTGGCGCCCTGGCGCGCCGCCTTCCGCTCGTTCGGCGCTGATCCGGACGAGGTCATGCCCTCAGTGCAGTCGCTGGTGACCCGGGCGCGCCGCGTGCTGGATGCGGACGAGGCGCTCATCCCCTACCACAACCCGATGGTCGCCATCTCCAACTACATCTCACTCAAGCATCTGATTCCCAGCGGCACAGACGATCTCGGCCTGGTCCATGGCGACATCGGCCTGCGTGTAGCGAAAGGCAACGAGCTTTTCGTTGGTTTTGCCTCCAACCGCGTCGAACGCCCGACCAAGGGCGAGGTCATCTTCGCCGACAAGCGCAAGGTGATGTGCCGCCGCTGGGTGTGGCAGCAGGGCGTACACACGATGGTCACACCGGCCTCGTGCGACATCACGGTCAACATAGACATCCTGCCCCCATTCACGCGCCAGTACGGGCAGCTCATCGCCGGTGAGCTGGCCGGGCTGATTCGCCGCTTCTGCGGCGGCCGGGTGGACGTGTACATGCTCGACGCCGCTCATCCCGTCGCCGAGTTTGCCACGCCCCCGTTCACGTTCAAAGAGACCGTCTACGATACGCTCGAGCTGCGCGGCTACATCGAACAAAGCGATGACCGCGCCGCGCTGCGCGAGCTGCTCGACGCGGGAACGACCGTTTACGAGGGCTTTGACCCCACCAAGCCGTCACTGCACGTTGGCAGCCTGATGTCGCTGATGGTCTTTCACTACCTGCAAGAGTCCGGCAACCGCCTGATTTTCATCCTCGGTGAAGGTACGGCGCAGGTGGGCGACCCATCGTTGCGCAGCCAATCGCGCAAGATGATGAGCACCGGCGAAGTGGCGCAGAACGCACTGGCCGTCAAGGCCCAGGTGCAAGGCATGAAGCTGGCCAACTTCGAGGCGGAGCGAGCGCTGTCTGGCAAGCCGGCGGCGATCATGCTGAACAACGTTGACTGGCTGCACATAGATCTACTGGAGTTTGCGCGCGAGGTGACGCCGCATTATAGCGTCAACCAGTTGGTGAAGCGTGAGGATTTCGAGAAGCGCCTGGCAACCGGCCAGTCGCTCTCGCTATTCGAGTTCATCTACACGGCTCTGCAGGGCTTCGATTACCTGCACCTGAACGACGAGTACGGCTGCCGCGTGCAGATGGGCGGCAATGATCAGTGGCTGAATATCCGCGAGGGCGCCGATCTGATTCGCAGCAAATACAACGAGGCCAAAGCACGCGCCGGTAATGGGCTCGACCTGACCGGCACGGAGAAGGCCCGCCTGGAGCGCGGCGGCGATGCCTACTCGATGACTTTCCCCCTGCTCATGGACCCGACCGGCCAGAAGATGGGCAAGACGACGACCGGCCAGACGATCTGGCTGGCCGCCGAGGGTACATCGAGCACGACGCCCTTCGACTTCTACCAGTTCTGGGTCAATTGCCCAGACCAGGACCTGGCGCGCAACTTCAGTCTCTTCACCTTCCTACCGCTGGACGAGATTGACGAGATTATGACCGGTAACCCGCGCTCTGCTCAGCACCGTCTTGCCTATGAGGTGACCAGTATCGTGCACGGCGAAGAGACCGCCCGCCGCATGCGCGAGGACGCCGAGCGTGCCTTCAAGGGCACAGGCCTGCCCCAGAACGTGCCGACCTACACCATGTCCGCGGCCGAGGCCGAAGCAGGCGTGGCGCTGACGACGATTCTGGCCGCGGTCGGCGTTGAGTCCAAGGCGCAGGCGCGCCGCTTGATCGAGCAGGGAGGCGTAACGCTCAACGAGCAGCGCCTGACTGCCGCCGACGTGCGCCGTGTGGTCGTGCTGGCCGACCTGCGCGATTTCGACGGCGTCAAGGCGGCGGTGATTCGCATGGGCAAGGGGAAGGTAGCGAAGGTGGTCGTAGCGTAGGGGCGCTGCTTGCTGCACCTAAGGTTAGCCGTTGACCTTGGCAGAGCAACGTGCTACAATCACATTGGCACAGACGATGGACGCCCGCATAGGAGACTAGCTGCGCACGATGGATATTGAGGGCATCAAGACACAGGTGCGGCAGAATCGCTACGTCTACAGCCACCATGCTGATCTTGAGCGCAGGGCTGACGGGCTAACATTCGCCGATGTTGAAGATGCGCTCCTCAACGGCCAGATACTTGAGGAGTATGACGATACTGGGCGAGGCGAAAGTTGCCTCATCGTCGGCCAGGCAGGGAGTGTGCCCGTTCATGTTGTCTGCGGCTGGCGAGGAGACAAGGTTGCTCTCATCACCGTTTATGTGCCGCAGCCACCGAGGTTTGTTGATCCGTGGACACGAAAGAAGGATGCCTAATGAAGCGATGTAATTACTGTGGCCGTGACCGATGGGACAAGCGCACGGTTGAATACCTGTACAGCTATCAGGGAGACTACCTGCTGGTACCCAACACACCGGTTGAGGTTTGCCTGGAGTGTGGGATGGTGTACTATGACGCGGCTGTTCTCAAAGAGATCGAGCGCAGGTTCTTTGCCATCCGCCGCAATACAGAAAAGCCAGACCGCTACGTGCAGATTCCGGAAGTGATGTACGATACCGCGGCAGGATCTTGCTGAAAGACATCCGTCAACGCTTGGGGGCGCTGCGCCCCCTATAGTTTAGTCTTCCTGACCCAAGACTCACACCACGCGTCGCCATCCAGCACATTCTTCGTGTGCGTATACTCGTAGTCCGGGTTGTAGGCGTGGTACTTGGCCTGGTCCACGTAGCAGTATAGGCGGCCCAGGTCTTCGGCGCCCAGTTCCTTCCAGACAGCGGCCAGCGGGCAGAAGGTGGCGATCGAGCGTTGCTCACCATTCTCTAGCGTGATCGTACTGACGTCCCAGCCCAGCTTCGGCAGGTCGGGAATCTTGTTGAAGTTCTCCTCTGTCGGCGGCAGGCCCAGCGCCTCGACGCTCTCGCGCACAGCGCGGCCGCAGTGTTCGCCGTAGGCCCAGATCGCTTTGGCGATCAGCCGCTTGCCCTCCTCCTCGCCCAACTCATCCACCAACGTTTTGGCGAAGTGATAGTAGAGCAGGGCTGTGCGGCGGGCCATCAGGCGCACATCTCGAACAGCTTCTTCACGGCTATTTGTTGGCTGCACGCTCACCGCTGATTCTCCTCTTCCATAAGACACGACTTCCGAGGTCTGGCGAACTTCGGAAGTCGTGTCTGTTTGGTT
>CAYOEZ010000227.1:0-7515 GCA_964402955.1 uncultured Ktedonobacterales bacterium
CTCCGCCCAGGGCTGCAGCCCCATCAGGACGAAGACCGCGGCCAGTATCGCGGCGCTGTGTACTCTGGCGAGCGGAACGCCATGCTGCGTCGCCAGTTGCACACAGACGTCGTACTCTGGTGTCGCCTGCACAATGACATCGTCGAGTATCTTCATTTTGACGGGAATCTCGCCAAACTCCGTCGTCACCGTCGTCATCTTGCGCTGCGCCTCGTAGCGCTGCACGGGCTGCACGCGCATACCGAGCGTGCTTGTTTCCTCCAGAATCAGGCGCGCCAGGCGGGGCTCATCCTCGCGCAGCGCAAGGACAGCCAGCATCGTCCCGGGCCGGTTCTTCTTCATGTAGATGGGCGTCAGATACACATCCCTGGCCCCGGCTTCGAACAGGCGGTTCATGACGTGGCCGTAGATCTGCGGGTTCATGTCATCGATGTTGGTCTCGATGAGCACCATCTGGCGGTTGCCGGCGGGGCTGGTCTCGCCCACAATCAGGCGCATGATGTTTGGCCACGCCAGGTCGCGCTTGCCTGCACCCACGCCAAGACCGGTCACGACCAGAGGCGGCCTCTCAAACGTGGCAAGAGCACCGGTTATGGCTGCGCCAGTCGGCGTCACCAACTCCACGTCAGTTGCCATCGGCGCAAGCGGAATGTGCGCGAGCTGCGCCACCTGTAGCGTAGCTGGCGCCGGCAAGGGCAGCAGACCGTGCTGCGATTGCACCTGCCCTGATCCGTACGGCAATGGCGACGAGTAGAGCTGCTCGATCCCCAGATACTCAAGCCCTATGGCTGCGCCGACAATGTCCACGATTGAATCGACTGCGCCCACCTCGTGGAAGTGCACGTGCTCGATCGGCTCACCGTGCACGCGCGCTTCGGCTTCGGCCAGAAGCTGGAAAACGGCGCAGCTATCCTTCTTGACGCGATCCGACAGCGCGCTTGCTGTGATCATGTCGAGAATATCAGAGAGATGGCGGTGGCGCGACGGGCTCGCTTCCTCTATCTGCACGTCGACGCGGCAAGCGCGCAGCGCGCCTTTGTGTGTTTCACTGGCGATGAGCGTGTAGCTCTCGGCCAGCGCCAGGAGCGCAAGCTGCTCTTGGAGGTGCACTAATGGCACGCCGGCGTCGACCAGACTGGCCAGGAACATATCGCCGCTTATGCCGGAGAAGCAATCACAGAAAGCTACCTTCATGTGTCCCATGCCTTTGTATCATAGGGTGCATCGGTTTCGCGAGCGTCGCCCAGTGGGTAGTCGAGACGGGCAGGCGACTTACTGGCGTTGACGCTCTTCAGATGGTAGGTCCAGCCGTGCATGATTTCCTCAACAACTTCGTCGGGCGTCAAGTAGTCAGTGTGCACGGTCCAGTTGGCGATGGCATAGTATGGTTGGCGGAATTGCTTGAGATATGAAATGCGGCCAATCGCATCATTACCCTGCGTCAGCAGCGCCGCAATCGGGTTGGTCCCCGCCTGGCTATCTATGAGGAGACGCCGGTGAAGGGTCTGCGGACGCGCCTCGAGGCAGACGACAAAATAGGAGCGTTCCATGATATGGCGCATCTGCTCCACAAGCACCGCCCCACCACCGGACGCGACCACTATCCCCTGCCGCCTGCTCGCTTCCTGCAGGAGCTTGCGTTCATGGTCGCGGAAAGCTTCTTCTCCCTCGCCATGAAATATCTCGCGGATCGTCTTGCCCGTACGCTGAATGATCTCCCGGTCCGTATCCACGAACTTCCAGCCCAGGCGTTGCGCCAGTCGCTCCCCGACCGCGGATTTGCCGGTTGCACTGAAACCGATCAGAACGATTCTGCGCTTCACATCAACACTCCATGCCACGACCGTTGGTCACCTTGCTTCTGCACAGTCGGATTGTACCACATTGCGGGCGTTTTGTCAGCGCCAGCGTTGCGTGTAACTGGGCACAGATGTCTCGTGATATACGCTACGTCGCCACCATACCACATCCGGAACCAGGCGCTGTTGCCTGAGAAATCCCTCTCCAGCCCCCCGTGACCGAAGTATTGCACCTGAGTAGCGTTATGTCAATAGTCCCCTTCCCCGCTTCCCTGATTAGGAGGGAGGCTCGCATCACGTCCGTTTGATTATGTGAATCAATGGTGATGTTATGTCAAGCCGCGTGGCAGGAAGTAATTGCGTCAGTGAGGGTTTGGAGGTGAGAGGTGAAGCATTATGTCAATACTGTGGCGAATTCCCTCTCCCGGCTGTGCGTGACGGGAGAGGGAAAGATATGACAGGCGTTCAGGTCTTCTGTGCAATCGCGAGCAGGTCGCCCTCGACGCTGCCGTGCGACGGGTTCTCGACAATGCGTCCGATTTCCTGGTCACCGTTGAAGACGACAAAGGTCGGGATAGCGCGCGCCTGCAACGGTTTGGCGCGGGCTGTGCTGTCCCAGGGCTGCGACTCGAATGTCCAGCCGGGCAAGAGCTCGGCAATGCGGGCCATACGCGGCACCAATCGGCGCGAATCGCCACACCAATACTCGCTCACAACAATCACATGGGCAGCAGGCAATACGGACTTGATCTGCTCGACCGTCGCCATGTCAGGCTCGTAGCTATTATACATATGAGTGAAGCCTGGATTCTTCTTCACATACTCCGTTAACGCTGTCCCGTTTGTTTCAATGGTCATCGGCTTGCTTCTCCTGAGGAATGATTGGATGAATCGCTTCAGTTGCGTGATCAGTATCATGACATGTCATCCCAGTTCTTGCCGGCCTTCACGTCAACCTTGACCGGTACGATCATTGTCAAGGCCGTCTCCATCACGTCCTTCACCATCGGTTTCAGCACATTCAGCTCATCCGGCTCCACTTCAAAGACTAATTCATCATGAACTTGCAGGATCATGCGGCTTTTCAGATGTTGTTCTGCCATCTGCTGGTCGAGCCGCACCATGGCAATCTTGATCAGGTCGGCGGCTGTGCCCTGGATGGGCATGTTGATGGCCATGCGCTCGCCTGCGCTGACCAACTGGCGGTTCTGCGCCCTCAACTCGGGCAGGTAGCGGCGCCGGCCCAGCAGTGTTGACACGTAGCCGTCGCGGTGCGCTTGTTTACGTGTGTCGTCGATATACGACTTGATGCCGGGATAGCGGGCGAAATACTCTTCGATCAGGCGCGTGGCGTCGGCCTGGGCCAGGCCCGTGTTCTGGGCCAGGCCATAGCCGCCCACGCCATACGCCACCCCGAAGTTGATCGTCTTGGCGACGCGGCGCATGTCCTTTGTCACCTGATCGGGCGCAACGTTGTAGACGGCTGCGGCCGTGGCGGTGTGAATGTCTTCATTGGCCTCGAAGGCGGCGATGAGCGCAGGATCCTTGCTGAAGTGTGCCAGGATGCGCAGCTCGATTTGCGAGTAGTCAGCCGATAGCAGCACCCTCTCCCCTTGGGCGACAAAGGCGCGCCGCACCATTCGGCCGATGTCTGTGCGGATCGGTATGTTCTGGAGATTGGGGTCGCTCGATGAGAGGCGGCCCGTCGCAGCGACCGTCTGGTTGTACGATGTATGGACACGCCCGGTGTTCGGGTTGATCAGGAGGGGCAGTGTGTCCACGTAGGTTGACTTGAGCTTGACAAGCTGGCGGTATTCCAGAATCAGATCGACGATCGGGTGCGTGCCCCGCAATTCCTCGAGCACAGTCGAATCGGTGGAATAGCCGGTCTTGGTGCGCCGGTTCTTCGCCAGCTTCAGTTCCTCGAAGAGCACGCCAGCGAGTTGCTGCGTCGAGTTGATGTTGAAGCGATGGCCGACGTTGGCGTAGATTCGGTCTTCGAGGGCGCTGATTCTGCCGGCCAGATCGCGTGACACTTCATGCAAGAGAGGAACGTCCAGCGCAACGCCAGCCCGCTCCATTCCCATCAGCACCGGCACGAGTGGTATCTCGATGTCCGCATACAGTTTCTGCAGGCCCATTTCTTTGAGTTGCGGCTCAAACAGGTGGTGCAGGCGCAGCGTCATGGCGACGTCGGCGCAGGCGTAGGGCGCGGCCTGCTGCACAGGCACGTGGAACATGGTCGTTTGCTCTTTGCCTTTGCCGATCAAGTCCGTAATAGGTGTCATGGTGACGTTGAGGCGGGTGAAAGCCAGGTCCTTCAGTCCCATTGCCTTCTCGCCGATCAGATAGGCGGCGACCATTGTGTCGGAGGCCAGACCATGCACAGGCATGTCGTGCTGGATAAGTACGGTCATGTCGTACTTGGCGTTGTGGGCGATCTTCTGCACGCTGCGGTCGGCCAGGACCGGCCCCAGAGCGGCGCGTATCTGCTGCCCTGACAGTTGCTGCGCTCCGTCGTGGCTCACAGGTACGTAGTACGTCGACTCATCGGGCAAGGCGAGTGCGATGCCCACGAGGCCGGCTGTCATGCTCTCCGGGCTGGTCGTTTCCACGTCGACGACCACCTGCTTGACGCCCTTGAGCGTCGCCATCAGGCTCGCGAGTGCGGCCGGCGTGTCGACAATGGTAGGGTTGGCTTTGTAACCAGCGGGCGCGGGCGAGGCGGGTTTTGGCGCTTCCTCGCCGAAAAGCCCCATCTGGCGCACCCCGTGCGGCGTAGCGGTTTGCGCCGGCGCTGCGGGCAGGCGGTCAACCATGCTACGGAACTCAAGCTCACGGAACAGGCTCAGTATCTTGTCGCGATCGCGCAACTGCACCCGACACTGCTCGAGGTCGAGCGTAACGGGAAGGTCACAGACTATGGTCGCCAGATGCTTATGTTTGAGCGCCTGTTCCTCGTAGCCGGCCAGCTTTTTCTGTAGCTTGGGTTCAACGGTGGCAAGGCTGGAGAAGATGTTCTCGACGTCGCCGTATTGCTGCAAGAGCGACGCGGCCGTCTTGTCACCGATGCCGGGTATTTGCGGGATGTTGTCGGATGCATCGCCGCGCAGGCCGCGCAGATCGGTCAACTGCTGCGGGGCAAGGCCATAGCGCTCACGCACGCCCGCCTCGTCATAGGTCACGACGTCCGAAATGCCTTTGCGCGTCACGATGACGCGAATGTGAGGCGCCACCAGTTGCAGCGTATCTGTGTCGCCGGTGACAATGATGACTTCAAGATTGCGTTTGGCCGCCATTTGGGCGAGCGTCCCGATCAAGTCGTCGGCTTCGTACCCGTCCATCTCGAAAATGGGGAAGCCGAACGCTTCAACGATCTGGCGCACACGTGTGAACTGTGGCCGCAGGTCTTCGGCCATCTCGGGGCGCTGCGCCTTGTAGTCAGGAAACTCGACGTGGCGGAATGTCTTGCCCTTGTCGAACGTGACTGCTATGTAGTCCGGCTTTTCTTCACTGAGGACTTTGAGCAGCATGGAGGCGAAGCCAAACGTGGCATTGGTTTGCTCACCCTTGGACGTATTGAGCGGGGGCAGAGCATGATAGGCCCGATGCACCAGACCATTGGCGTCTATCACAACGATTCTTTCCACACGTTCCTCCTTGCGTTCTGCGCGCCATTATATCACGTCCAGCGCGACAAGAGAATATGCCTTGCGCGCTCCATTTGACTGTGCTAGAATGTGCCCGTCGCAGGGGCTGATCGGTGGGATCAGCCCCGTTTGGCGCGTGAGGTGCACAGCATGAGTCTGACGGGCCTTCTTCCGCTGCTGCGTGAGCAGGCGGCTTTCAAAGAGATTATTAGCACGTTGAGCGATTGGCGGCGCGCGTCGACGGCGTGGCGGCTGCCTGCCCTGCCGATGGCCGCTCGCCCGTACCTTCTTGCCGCGCTGCAACAGGACTTGGACGCTTCATTGCTCGTGATTGTACCGCGTTCCGAAGACGCCCGCCGTCTGCACGAGCAACTCCTGCTCTGGTCGCGCCGTCCGCATAACGTGCTCTATTACCCTGAACCGGATACGCTGCCCTTCGAGCGCGTACCGGCAGGCGACCTCTCGGCGCGCCAGCGCATGGCCGTTCTGGCCCGGCTCAGCGGTCTGGACGTCGTTGACGCGGACGCGCAGGGCCTTGTGATCGTTGCGCCGGTGCGGGCGCTTATGCACAAGACGCTCCCCCTGCGAGACCTTGCCTCGAACAGCCGCGTGTTGCGCCGCGGGCAGCACGTCTCGCTGCCGGGATTGCTCGAGCAGTGGCTGCGTCTGGGCTACGAGCCGGCCACTCTGGTTGAAGAGCCCGGGCAGATGAGCCATCGCGGGGGCATTGTCGATATCTTCCCGGTCACCAGCCACCATCCCGTGCGCCTGGAGTTTTTCGGCGACGAGATCGAATCGCTGCGCCGTTTTGATCCAACCACGCAACGATCGAGCGGCCCCATCGAAGCCGTCACGATCACCCCGCCGGCAGAGGTGCTGCCCGAGAATGCGCCTAACGTCGCCGATACGCTGGATGCGCTCGATACGACGGCGCTGCATCACGGTGTGGCGCAGCAATGGCGACAGGACGCCGAGCGGCTGCGCGCTGGCGTCAGCGGCGCACCGGCGCGCGAAATGTGGCACTTCTATGCCTCTTACTTCCGTTCCACACAGGGGCAGATGACTCTGCTCGACCACTTTGACGGCCTGATGGCTCTTGACGATGCGGGTGAACTGGCGATCGCCGCCGCAGACATCGAACGCGAAGGTGATGAATTGAAGAGTGGCAAGTTGGAACGGGGTGAGGTCACTCCGGACTTTCCCTCGCCCTATTCGGCCTGGTCAGACGTCGAGGCAGTGATCAAGCGACGACCGCGCCTGTTGATGCAAGCCCAGAGCGGCGACGACGAGGGCTCAACAGGCACGTCCATCATATTGGCGCCCCTGCCATTTGCGCCGGCGCCTGTCTACGGCGGCCGCTTGAAGCAGGTGCTCGACGACTGCCTGCAGTTGACGCGCGCCCGGCGGAGGGTCGTCGTGACATCGCATCAGGCGCGGCGGCTTTCTGCGCTGCTCCTGGAGCGTGATGTCACCGTTGTGCCGGTTGACGGGATCAGTGACCTGCCTTTGCCCGCCAGCCTTACCCTGGTGCAAGGATCTCTGGCTGAAGGGTGGGCGCTGGGGCAGGATGTGACCGTGCTTAGCGACGTGGAGGTCTTCGGCTGGGCGAAGCCGCGTCGCACCACCACGACACGGCACGCCTCCGCGCAGAGCCTGCTCTCCGATCTCGCTGTCGGCGACTACGTTGTACACATCGAGCATGGCGTGGGCGTGTTCCGTGGGCTGGTGAAGCTGAACCTGGACGGCACAGAGCGCGAGTATTTGCATCTCTCCTACGCTCAGGGTGACAAGCTGTATGTCCCGACCGACCAGATCGACCGCGTCAGCCGCTACGTTGGCGCCGGCGAGGCAACCCCGCCGCTGACGTCGCTTGGTTCGTCCGATTGGGAACATGCCAAACGGCGCGCGCGCAAGGCTGTGCAGGAGGTGGCGAAGGACCTGCTCGCCATCTACGCTGCCCGCCAGGTGGCGCCGGGCACGGCCTTCTCGCCCGATACAGTCTGGCAGGGTGAACTGGAAGCATCATTCCCGTACATCGAGACGCCTGACCAACTGCGCGCCATCAA
>CAYOEZ010000228.1:0-7462 GCA_964402955.1 uncultured Ktedonobacterales bacterium
GCCTAGCGGTTCCGGTCATCACGGCCCGCAGAGGTCTTTCACCCCTTGGTTACATGACATGCCTGGCATACCGAAACGGCGTCCAGGTCTGTCTAGCAGACCTGGACGCCGTTATTTGCGTGCCGCCATCCGCCAGGCTGAAGCCTTGCGCTACAACGACAAAGCCCTACGGGCTATGGCGGGGCGCAGTTGAGATATCGGGTGGCAACGCTTCAGCCCGGAGGGCTTTGCATCTGTAGCGCAAGGCTTCAGCCTGGCGTAACGACGCGACCAAGACGGCGCACCATGAGGATGCACACCATGCCAATAGCGGGCAGCGCCGTATTGAGTAGCAGCGCACTCTGCAAACCAATCCGGTCGGCCAGAAAGCCGGTCAGCACGACACCGACCGTGCCAATGACCCAGCTCATGCCCATCGTCAGGGCCGACGCCAGGCTGGTGCGCGTCGGCATCAACTCCTGTCCGAGCGCCACCGTCGCCGGGTGACTCATCGATGAGAAGAAGCCTAGCCCCGCAGACGCCACCAGCAACCAGCCGGACCCCAGCAGCAAGGTGCCGGCGTAGAATGGCATGCACATCACCTGGGACATCACGATCACGCGCCAGCGCGGGAAGCGGTCGGCCAGCGCTCCACCCAGAAAGATACCGCCGGCGGCGGCAGCAGAGTAGAAGAAGAGCGCCTCGCTTGCCCGCACCAGCGAATCCCCGCGCCCGGTCAGCAGCGTCGTCAAGTAGGATTGCATACCCGTTTCAAGCCACGCCTGCATGATCGCGACAACCATCAGGAACACAATTGTGACGGGAATTGGATCAACCGGCCCGGCGTTGGCATGTCGCTTCTGCGCCTGCGTCCGATCAGCGCGGATGTATAGGAACATCAGCAGAGCAACGATCAGCCCGATCGGCAGAAAGACCGGCGAGGCCGACAGGCCGAAACGCCCGTAGATCTGGGCGCCCAACAGCGGCCCTACCGACATGCCCAGCGTTCCCCCGATCATGAACATGGCCACGGCCGTCGCCCGGCGATAGGGCATCGACCGGCTCATGTGCGCCGTTCCCGCCGGATGAAACGCCGCTGAGCCAAGCGGAGCCAGGAACAGCAAGACGACCAGAACCCACAGCGATGGCGCAAGCCCGATCAGGCTCATGCCGATGGCCATACAGAGAAGACCGCCAATGGCAATCCAGCGCGAGCCGATCTTGTCGGCCAACGCAGCAAAAGCGATCTGCGGCAGGGTCATCCCGCCGCGGAACACCATCGTCAGCAGACCGATGGCGCTGTATGCCAGCCCAAACCGGCTGACGAAGAACGGCCACATAACAGATACCATACCGTTGTACACTTCGATCGCCATGTGTGCCAACGGATAGAGGAACAGCGCCGGCTCAATCCGGTCACTTGTCGCAATCGTGTCGTCGTTGCTCAGGGTCATGTGCCTGGGTCATCCTTTCCCGTCCCGTTGGCTAGACAATTCAAGATAGTCGCCATGCGCCGTGGCCCACACCCACGGATGAAAAGTACTCCAGATACCCGATGTCTCCGCAGACATCGGGTATCTGGACGCTTTTCATGCTTCGTTGTGCCTGAACCGGCATGACCAACTCTGTGGTTTGCAAGGGCGTCGTTATCTTGAAATGTCCGCTCGTTGGCCGGGTACCTTGACGTCTGCCGGGTGCAAGTCGTTCTGTTCAGATCAACGGGCGTCGTCCGTTTCAGTCTGTCGTATTACCTGGCGCAGCTCATGCGCCAGGAGCGCCGCTTTCTGGCGCGGATCATAGGCCTCGCCGGCCACTGCCAGCGTCTCTATCGGCAGATAGCCGCGGTAGCCCGCTTGCCTGATAACACGCACCGCTCTCAGCAGGTCGATCTTCACGCCGCTATCTTTACCGCGCAGCGTCTCCTTGACCTGCCAGTTGACGGCATATGGAGCAAGCCGTGCCATATCGGCGTAGGGATCAGCGGTGAGCAAGAAACCTGTGTCGACGATGGCGCCAAACCACTCCGAATCGACAAGGTCGATCATCTTGAGCACCTCGCCGGCCGAGCGCAACATGTCGCCGTGATTCTGTAAGCCAACGATGACCCCATAGCGCTTGCCATGCTCGACACACTGGCGCAAATCACTGGCCATCCATTCAGATACCTGGTCCCAGGTGTAACCCTCCGGCTGCGCGCCCGCAAACACCCGCAGCACAGTCGCTCCCATGCGGGCGGCGCACTCGATCCATTCCTGGACGTGGCGCACATCGGCTGCCCGCCGCTGGCTATCGGGCGAGGCAAAGTTGTTGCGCACCCCTGTTCCGCTTATGTCAAGCCCCAGTTCAAACGCCCGCCGCTTGAAGCGATTCAGATACTCGTCGGCCGGCGGCTTCGGGTAGCCCGGAAAGAAATAGCCTGTCGGATCGAGGGCGTCAAAGTCATGCGCCGCGCAGAAATCGAGCAGATCAAACAGGCTCATACCCTTGCCCGCATCCTGCACGTGAGCGTTGAGCTCCCCGCTAAAGGAATAGGCATTGAGGCTGAGCTTGAGCTTGCTGCCGCCCGCTCTCACGATCGGAGCGCGCCGTGCGGGAGCGCTGCTAGACATCTCGTTCATGATTCGCCTCCTGATGGCGTCCCGTCCACCCCGCACCGAGGCCATTCTCTAGCGCCCCAGCCGTCCTGTTGGTCTCATCGTAGCCTCGGTCTAGCAGTGCATTGCTCCGACATAGATGACGCGCAGGTCGCGCACGTTTTGTCCCCAGATGCCGGTCACCACCGTGTCTTCAAGCGCTTCGAGCACACCGCCTGCGTTGTGGTTTTCCATCTCAGCGGCATAGTCAAACCCGCTTGCTGCCACCCGCTCCAGTGTGTAGCCGTCTACGATGCCTCCGGCGGCGTCAGTCGGGCCGTCGCTCCCCTCCGAGTCCACCGACGCGATGACGATGTTCTGGCTGCCGGCAATGTGTGGCGCCGCCGCCAGCACGAACTCCTGATTGCGCCCGCCACGGCCTGTGGCGTCTCCCGTCGCAACCACAAGCTCGCCGCCGCACAGCAGCACACACGGCGGGCGGAAGGGCTTGCCCAGGATCTCACACTCATGCGCGATATGAGCCAGCGTCTCGCCGACCGGACGGGTCTCGATGTCGTTCAGACTCAGGGCGAGCACAGTGGCGCTGATGCCCAGCTCTTCTGCCCGTTTGGCGGCAGCCTCGAGCATCTGCTCAGGCCCCATCACCCGGTAACAATAGTGTGGCTTGCCCGCTACTTCCTCGGGGCGCAACGGGCCAAACTGCGGATCGCCCCTGAGCAGAAAATCACGCACCGATTGAGGCACTTTGTCCCAACAATGATAGGCATTCAGCACACCGATCGCCGCCTCATGCCCTGTTGCGCCCATGGGCGGTTCGTAGAGATGAGGACGAATCCGGCGCGGAATCTCACGCGACGAGATTTGGATGAAGGTAGCGTCGCCGACGTAGCGCGCATGTTTGGTGTTGACAAGAGCCAGATGGTTGCGCACGGCGTTGGCCGCGGGCATATTGGCGCCGCTGCCGAAGTAGAGCACCTCGTAGACACGCCGCAGATCAGCGAGACTGACGCCCGGCACAGGCACGGCGGTTGTCGCCGTGCCTCCACCTGAATCAAGGCAAAAAACGATGTCGCCCTTCTTGCAGCGCGCCTCGATCTCCAGTATGCGGCGGCCACCCGCCACGCTGTCCTCATCGGGCAGAGGATGACCGGCCAGCGTGACATGAATCCGCTTCAAGCGCACGGTGTCGCCCTTCTTGGCATTGATCTGGCCATCCGTGATCAGGTCGCCCAGCGACGCTTCGAGCGCCTCGGCCAGGCGCTGCACGGCCTTGCCGCCGCCCACGACGTAGATGTGCCCAAGCGTGGCCAGGTCAAAGACCAGCGGCTCGGCCGGCGCCGATTCCCGGAATTCGGGCAGGCCGACGAAGAGCTTGTCGCCTTCGACCCGCACCATCTTGCGCAGGTTGTCGTATGGATCAGGCGCGTCCAGTCCGGCTTGAAGGATCTCGAGCACCGCCGCGCGGCCCGCGCTATTGCCGTGTGACAGGAGATCCTGTTTGTTCTTGATGATCACGTCTGCACTCCATTGTTGCGTCGTTTGTTCCGTATGGCTAGTGGGCTTTCCCCATCAGCCCTTGCTTGCCCCAGAACTGGGCGCGCCGGCCAAGCTCTCGCTCTATCTGCAAGTAGCGGTTGGCCTGCGGGCCGGTTGCCCCGCCGCGCACGGTGGTGCACATCAACCCGACGGTGTAGTCGGCGATGTCGACCCCTTCGCCGCGGCTGCTGCACGGCATGACGCCATAGCCGTAGCGATAGGCCAACCTGACCATCTCGAACGCTTCGCTGATCGTCCCAATCTGGTTCACCTTGAGCAAGACGGTGTTGCCGGCGCCCTGCTCGATGCCCTGGCGCACGCGCTGCGGATTCGTCGTGAAGAGATCATCGCCTACAATCTGGATACCCAATGTGCGGGTCAGGATGGTATGTCCCTCATAGTCGTCCTCATCGAGCGGATCCTCGAGGATGACGAAGTGGTAGTCCTTGACCATCCACTGGAAGGTCTTGATCAGGTCGTCACGCGTCTTATCGTCAGCCGAGAACAGCCCGACGTACTTGCCCGACACCTTGTCGAAGTAGGTGCCTGCTGCAACATCGACCTGTAGCCCCACCTTGCCCTCGTAGCCGAGCTTAATAATCGTTTCGACCATCAGATCCCAAATCTCACGGTCATGCTTGACCACGCCGGCCGGCACGACCGAGCCCTGCAGGACGCCGAACTTCTTGCGCAGCACCTCCGCCCACTCCGCGCCGACGTCCCATCCGGCATACGACGCCTCGGCGAACGTGTTGAAGCCATAGCAGGTAAACTCCATGCTGGGCTTGTCGCCGCCGTGCTTGACGTTGCCGTAGCGCCCAATCGTATTGAGGCTGCCCGCTCCCGGCACAGGAAGGACGACAGCGTTGGCGCCCCCGATATGCTGATAGAGGGGAATGCCCAGGCTCGCCGCGCCGGCCTTCAGCACAGCCGCCGACACGGCCGCTGTGGCGTTGCCGCCGAGGCGCTGCTTGGCGTCGGGCCCGCCGATGTTCAGCATGGCGTCGTCGGCCTGCACCTGTACCGCTGCGTCCATGCCCTTGAGGACCGGAGCAATGAGATTGTTCACGTTGTCCACAGCGCGCTGCACGCCCTTGCCGCGCCAGAGTGGGCCGCCGTCATAGGCAAACTCGACCTCGTGCTGCCCCACCGACAGGCCAGCCGTGCAGATAGCGACGCCCTGGCAGCCGTTCTCCGTTGTCACAGTCGCCTCCACACCGGGATGCCCCCGGTCTGTGAAGACCTGTCGCGCTGAAACCGCTACGATCGTTCTTCCCTTGATCATCACATCACTCCTCGCTGAGAATCTACAAAACGCTCGGCACACATCCACGTTGCGACGATCGTGCGGGCCACAGCGAACTCAGCTCCCACTTGGCATGGCGCCGGGCAGGGACAGGGCCTCCACCACGCACGCTGCTCTACACCACGTCTCTACACATTACCATTCAGCAAGGTAATGGGCACAAGCATCACCGTCGGCCGGCCGTCGATCGTGATTTCCAACACCAAGCGGTTCATGGGCCGGTCCACGCGCTCTGCCACCACCTGCACGTCCACGATCGGCTGTTCCCTCAGATGTGGCTGCAAGCAGCAGACAGTGCCAACCGACGAGGGCAGGACGCGCCAGCCCTCGGGCGTGTACCAGCGCAGGTTGAGGTTCGCCTGCATCTTGTAGGTGTTGTACAGGCGCAGGCGCAACGACTTGGGCGTCTGGTCGCGAATCAACGGGGCGTCACCATAGTCCACGCCGACATCGAAGAAATCAAAGTGGTAGACGGGCCCGCCCACGTTCTCGTATAGAGATGTCGCCAGATCGCCGGCCATCAGCGATGCGGGGGTGACATCCGATAGATCGCTGGGCAGGTTGCTGATCTCAAGCGCGAGCCTGCGGCGCAAAATGACCTGGCGTGTGATTGTGAGCGTGCGCTCGGTCAGATCATCGACGTCGCCGGGCAACTGCGCGCCGAAGCCGAGCTCACCGATGTTCAAGCAGCCGGTCCTGATCTTGCGACCGATCGGCGCAATCCACTTCTCCGGAATCGCATCAACGCCATGCATGATGCCGAAGATCGATCCTGCCGTGGCGCACGTGCAGTCGGTGTCCTCGCCGCAGTTGACAGCGGTCAAGATCGTGCGCTCGAAATCTCCCTCGCCATAGAGCAGGCCAAGCACGAGGATACCGACATTGGACGGAGCGCCATAGCCGCGCTTGCCCACCGCCCAGCCCTTCGCCTGATCCTCGGCAGACACGTAGGAAAGCTGATTGAAGAAGGCGCTGCCGCGATACTTTTCCAGGATTTCATTGCGCGCTTCTTGCCAGGTCTTGCCGCTGTCGTAACAGGCAAGCGCACACTTGACCGCCCCTGTCACGCCACACCCAGCCGGGATATATGACAGGCCGATCTCGATCAACTTACGGAAGTCCTTCTCGACAAATGCCGCGCTCTCAAGGGCCGCCGCAAGCACCTCAGCATAGGTTCCCTCGCCGTTGCCGTGGTCAATAATTGCATCCTCGTAGGCATAGCGCGCTGCCAGTTGCGGGAAGCCCGGCGTGATGCAGGCCCAGATCTCCGCGCGGATGAACGCTCCGCAGCTATCTTTGTAGTCGTTATTCAACGTGCCGGAGAGAGGCGGCTGCAAGCCAGAGCGCAGGTTCGCCTTGCACGTGCCATATTCGCTCCAGTGTGGTGTGACGTAGAGCACCCAATACTCGCCAAGCCGTTGAGCCGTTATGTCAACGCCCTTCTCTTCCATAGCAACCAGCCACAGAAGCTGGATATCCAGATCGTCATTTGCCAGCGGCTCGCCGCCCAGGTCTTGCGTGTAGAAGCTCACGTTGTTGAACTGCCGCCGCCACTCCAATGGCGCACCCAGGGTTCCACCGATGTTCTTGCCCAGCCAACAGCCCAGCACCTTCTTTCTGTATTCCGCTTCGTTGATGCGCATGGCTCGCGCCTCCTTGCTAGAGTGAATGGGCGTATTGTACCACGCCGGTTGCTGTTTGGGCAAGCGCCGCAGAGCCCCCCCAGCCCCCCAATTCTGGGGGGGAGTCGCGCGCGCGTTCCCCCAGACTTGGGCGTTAGGGGGCGTTCGCCCGCCTTCCCAATCCGTGTAGCAAGGCGCTCCCTTGCGCCGTCCAAGAGCGGAGATAACCCGCTTCTGGAGCGGCAGGAGCCGCGCCCTGGCAGTAGTCGCGCGCGTTCCCCCAGAATCGGGGGCCAGGGGGCGAGGGACTCGCTACATTGCGCGGTTGAGGGGGAACAGAAGGGGGTAGACCTGTTGGTACAACCCGAAGCGCCCGCATTGCCGTGCCACATCGTCAGCGCACGGGGCGATGCTGCGGTCCATGC
>CAYOEZ010000229.1:0-7384 GCA_964402955.1 uncultured Ktedonobacterales bacterium
GAACCCTCACATAATTAGAGGGGCGTTTTGTCTCATTTCGATCCAAGCAATACACATGCCTCATAGTAGTAGCGAATGTCTCCAGCCCCGGGCGCGATGTTATCGAGGCATCCGCTGAGTCATTCGCCCCATCGCTCTACCCTACCGATGACAATCGAGCACTTCCCCCAAACAAAGTGCCGGGAGTTCCAAATGCTGTGCTCGTCGTCGATAGGCTGGGTGAAGCTATATGGGTAGGACTTGACTCCAATTCGTGTGACGTACTGAACAAGCTGATCGAGACAGCCGAGTTAACGAAGGAGGAAGTTCTCTCCTTCTTCCCAGTGGAACAAAGGCAAGAACAACGACTGAGAGATCTCGTTGAGCAATCTCAAGCAGTCGAAATGCTTGAGGACGGTCGGCTCAGGCTGCGCTGCACGGTGGCGGACGTGCTCAGGGTATTGAGGACCCAGCTTGCTGCTGACTTAATCCGGTTGGTCAATTCCAGAGCCGCTCCTGCGGTCTACAGGGGTCGCATCTACATTTCCCCATCTCAACGGCGAGTGAATGCCTACATTTGCACCGACGAGCTGCTGCAGGGTCTAGCAAGAGATCGCTCACTCGGCTCTCTGGCTCTTGCAATCCGAGCTGAGGTTAACAGGTTAGGACGGCCAGGAACCAGTATTGGCATTGTCACAGATGAGCGAAAGGGCCGTGGCTTGGCGGATTGTCTGAGGGACCAAATTGCGGATGCTGACTTGCATCCAATTCCGGCTTTTTCACACATCGATGGTACCCCTGCGACAGTAGCCATACCATGGGATGACCCAGTCGTGGTTTTCACAGATCTCATCTCGTCTGGCGCTACCGTAGGCGGCTTGGTCAACCGAATCCGTGGGAGTGGCGCAGTTCCTCTTCTCGTAGCTTGTGTCATTGATGCGCGAGAAGCACCTTCAGACACTATCCAGGTTGACTCGCTACGAATACCGCTCGTTTCCCTTGTACGTGTCAACATAGTTCCAAGCGCAGAGGAACTGCGTAAGAAGACCACCTGCCCGATTAACCCGATTAGTGAACGCCCTGAATCGGAGCATACACAGGTGGACTATCCAATCCCCCTTTCAGAATTCGACAAGATGCTCGTCAAGACGAATGCATTACTGTATGGGCACATCGAGCGTTCCGGATGGCGCCACTTCACAATCTACCTAGACGCGCTCAAGCTCCTACAGGAGAACGAGGAAGGAACTAGAGATCGAATCATAGGCACATTCAGAGCGATCATTGATGAGTGGTGTAGGACCAAAAACGTTAGCCAAATAGAGGAGCTTTGGTACCCAGAAACTGAACAGGAACAGCAGGGATTCGCATCGGCCATTGAAGTCATTGCAGGTGCGCTGGGTGAGATATTTGATGTGAAGCCGCAGCCCCTTAGGCGCAGGAAGGGACCGACCCAGTTCCAGTTCAATGAACTCCCCGAGGGACCCTGGATGCCTGTTCAGCAACGCGAGGCCGCCGATGGCCTTCTGAAGGCGCATCGGCGGGAGGCTGTCGTGTACTTGGACTGGGGCTGCCTTACCGGGCAAACCACTCGTGCCATGCTAGCACATGCAGCTACGGCGGCAAAGGCACTTGTGTTGTGCTTTGTGAGCCAACTGCCTTTCGACGACGAACAGCACCTGCGTATGATTACTCAACTGAGTGACCCGGCGTTCAAGTTCGGGAAGGTGCCACCAACGGATGTAACTGTGCAATTCATAACAAGACTCGGCACGTGGTCATACTCGCAAAAGGAATGTCCCTATTGCGTTCTGCAGCGGCAACATAGAGACGACTTACAGATACCTGACTATCCGATGTGGCTCCGCAAGTTCCTCGAGAGCCGCATTGCCGACCTCGAAGCTATCCCATTGCCGCAAGCACGAGAAGCTAGCCAGCAGCTCCCCGCAACTCGCATGTCGCGCAGGGCGCTACAGCTGCCGCTAGCCCTTGTGCCTGATCCTGTGGAAACATGTGCTGCAAAGTACGTCAGGCTGGCGCGACTTAGGGAGAATGTGAGAGAAGCTGAGAACAAAACAACTGTTAGGGAAGACGTTCGCAAGGAGATCTTGACGTCATTGGCTGAAACACCTGACGATGTGAGCAATCCAGGTAGTCTGCTCACAGGACAAGACCTCGTGACACTCATTGCCCACGAGTGGACCATATTGGAGCACGCTCCACTGAATGAACCGGTTCTGCGGGATGCGATAGTAAACAAGGCACTGCAGCTCGCTCTTGACGCCTATTCTCTGGATGCAGACCGCCAAGCCGCAATTCTCGTTCTCAGTAGGGTTTCCGAGGAGAAGTTTGTCTATTCCATTCCGGATCTAGTCGCTTCAGTGCTAGATAAGCCCTGCCTACTTGCTCAGGCGCTTTACTCCACGTCGTTACTGCTTAGGGCAACCGGCTCGAGTAGCGGAACTACCTTGATCTCCCTATCGACCGCCCTTCAGCGTGTGTCCACCATAATCCGATCTAGGCTGAGCCAACCAGCAGGTCACAGCGACCTGGTGTCAGCGATGGAGATGGTTGTAGCGATGGCCACTTCGGCGCGCTATCGTGCGCTGACGTTGTCTACCGGGCAACTTACACCTGTCGCTGCTTGGGCTAAACTCAAAGCGGATTTGGAATCCTTGGCGGATCCCCATCACGAAGTGTCCCAGTCATTCAGTTATCTGTATCAAACCGCCCTCGAGGAGGCGCTTGATCGGCGCACGGACACCCCTGAGGTGGATTGGGATCGCATTCTCCAGGACTGGTCCACGTATGTGGAACCGTTCGCAAGTGCAATTCTAGCGTTGCTCGATCAACTAGGAGAGGTGCCTAAGGGTAGATACATCCGGACAACTCTAGGCGAATCGAGTACTAACATACTCATTGAACGAGAACATAGGACCATCCAGGCGTGGCTAAACACGATCCGTGTCGTCCTATCTGAGTTCGCTCAAAACCCCGCGAAGGTCCAACAACTCGATCGCTGGATGGCCCTCAAGGAAGCTAGGGACTGTCTCTACTCTGTTGTCTTTAGCTGGAATGGTCTTCACCCTGATCAATCATCCGCCCTGTCCAGGATGATAGACGGGTGCCCGTTCGATTTAGCTTCATCGCCGCTGCTAGTCGAACGTGTGAAGCGGTTTGTGGAGTCGCGGGGAGGTGGAATCTCGTTCGCCATCGACTTAAGTGAAGTGCAATTGGATACTGCACGTCGGGTCTTCTGTCACGAGGGAGCCCTTGAGCGCTGTCTAGAACACATCCTTTCTAATGTCATCAAACACCGCCAGAATCCGCTGGATGGGTCTCAGGAACCTCTCCATGTCAAGTTCAGACTACAACAAGAGGAGAGTAGTTGGGCTCTCACCATAATGAACCAGAGTACTGTGCCGAGCCGCAGGGACACGAAACCGGGAGGAATTAGCTTATGCAGAGAGTACTTGGCCGCGTATGGGGGCGAAGTGAGAATCGAAAGGGAACTTGAATCACCCTGGACGTACGGAGTCACGGTAACACTGAAGGAGGCTTGAGGGAATGGCAACGATCCATGCTCTATACCTGGAAGACGACGACATTGATTACAAGAGATTCTGGCCAGTCCTGACTGAAGCGTGGAAGAGGAATCCAACCCTACAATCACTCGGCGACATTGAGATCACGTGGGTGCAGACCCTCGACGAAGCAGTAGCCGCATTGGATGGGGAGACAAAAGCACCGCAGGGTTGGCGATTTGCGATCTTCTTTGCAGATCTGCTTCTGCCAAGGGATCCGGCGAATCCCAAGGGAGAGAAGGTGGCTGACGGCCTGAAGGCAGTTGAGCACTGCAGGAACCACTATCCCACCGTGGCGATTGTCGGCATTAGTATTGCGGCGAACCGTCCTGGTGGAGAGGGAGAGCGCATCAAGGACGCCTTCTTTTCCCTAGGTGGCCATGAATACATCTCCAAGTACTTCGTGGATCACGAGCCCGACAAGACGCTAGTATACTCGAAGGTAGGGGAAGCAATTGAGAGTGCTTTTCGCAAGTCGGGTCAGACGAACAAAGTCGCCCCCCACCCATACACCAACATTGACATGGATTTGAGTGAAGCGGACCTAGTTCTTGCAGTCCAAATTCAACTGATCGGTGATGAAACGCTCAAGCTACTTGCCCGGCAACTCGTACCGCAGTGCGCAGACCTTAAAGTGGCTCATGTTCGTCCTGGGATGTCGGGCGCAGCTACCTTCGAGCTCTATTGCTATAGCCGGAAGCCGTTCTCTGGGGAGGAGCGACATCTGTTGCTGAAAGTATCGAAGGATCGTGACGCCCTCGAGACTGAGCTGAGTCGCGCTCCTGACCCTGGCCTGTTCAGGCACGACTTCACTGCCACGGCCAGGGGAGGTATTGCATCGACAGATGGGTGGCACGCTATCGCGTACGCATTCCTGGAGAATTCGTGCACCTTTGGGGACTGGCTGATCCGGGTGCATCCTCAGAAGGATACCATTGGCCGCTTCTTGTCCACGCTGTTCGGCGAGATGGCGAAACTTCACGGAGAGTACCTCTCGCAAGATTATCTCACCTTAGTAGACAAAGTGCTTCCCTCTCGCCCCATAATACAGCGTGCTGCGTGCTCTGTTCAAGAGCTTTGGCCTGTGATCCAGTTCCATGCTCCTGCAGAACTAAGTGATCGGGCTATCCTGGAGCGGTTCCTCATGAAAGGGGACATCGGTCAACGCGCCAAGAGCACAATGCCCACACACATGATGCTATGTAAATGTCACGGCGACCTGCACAGTAGAAATGTACTCGTTGATCTTTCAAGCCAATCGCCGATGGTCGTCGACTTTGCTGACAGCGAGATGATGCACATGGCATCAGACTTCGCAGAACTCGCTGCTGACCTGCTTGTGTCAGTTTGGGACCATGGTATCTCCAGCTATGATCCGAGCAACCTGAAAGCTTGGCGTCTTGCACTACGATCCTGGCTGAGCAGCAAAGATGATCGGACCCAGACGCCTGAGAATACAGCTGTCCGGGAGAGCCTCGACTGGATACACGAGAATGTAGGGCCACTCACAGAGAACATAGTTGGCTCGGGTGTGCGGGAATGGGAGTTCCAGCTTTCACTGGTGGGTGAGTTCGTGAAGCTCGCCGGACAGATGGCCTTGCCAGCTCCAAAACGGGCATTCGCGATAGTCAGCGCAATTGACATCCTTAAGATGGTTGAGGCTACGATTCCGAAAAGACCCTAGTACCACCGTCTGCACTTCGTCTCACCGGCTGCTCCTTTCACGGCAGAAGCCCGAAAGAGCGCGGTGAAAAAGCTTCTCCTCTCGCATGCTCTGTACTGTCAGCGGTGATTAGCCACAACATCAATGCCAAGCGCGGCGGTAGGACTGGGAGCTATATCTGAGTCTCAGCGCGCTGGGAGGTCTACGGGACCGGTGGGAGTAGGCACGGAAGTAAGGAGGAGTCAATGGAAAACTTTGCTGACAGGCTTATCGACTTGGTGGAGATGAGAGGTAACCCATGTGTACTTGGACTGGACCCAAGAATAGACGATATGCCCAATTTCGCCACTTCAATCATAAGCAAGCACGGCCTTTCAGAACGCACCATTTACGAGTGCGTGACACGGTTCCACTTTCCGATACTTGACGCCGCTGCTGATCTCATTCCGGCTGTGAAGCTTCAGATTGCGTTTTACGAGCAATACGGGCTTGGTGGCCTTCGCGCTCTGCAGGACACTGCTCAGTATGCCAAGAAGAGGGGCCTAATTGTTATTGTGGATGCAAAGTGTTCGGACATCTCTTCTACTGCGGAAGCGTACGCTAGAGCGCTCCTCGGAAGAACCCCGGTTCTTGGCGGGGAGACCGAATTTCTGGGCGCTGACTGTATCACCGTGACACCATACTTGGGAGAAGACAGCCTGGAACCGTTCGTCAAACACTGTACTGAGCTCGGGAAGGGACTCTTTGTCCTGGTGAAGACCTCGAACGCAGGGTCTAGGGACCTCCAAGATCTGCCAGTGATCTCCGGAGTTCCTCTGTATACCGTGGTCGCCAAGATGATTCGAAGATTGTCCCAACAGGTGATAGGAACCCGAGGTTACAGCGCAATCGGCGCGGTGGTAGGCGCGACCTTCTCTTCTGAGGCAGCAGTAATCCGGTCTCTGCTTCCAGAATCGATCTTCCTCGTGCCTGGTTATGGAGCTCAAGGGGCCACGGGACTGGACACGGTCCCGTGTTTCCGGCCGGACGGCCTTGGAGCGTTGATCACAGCCTCACGGAGCCTGACCTATGGCCTTCCGACTCGCAATCTCTCGGAGGAAGCACTATATAGTCTTGTGCAGGAGAGAATTGGGGCGATGGTGAAAGATGTTTCTAGCGCTGTACACCAGGCGAAATCGCAGGGTGATAGGAGCCCGACCTCCAATTCACATACGTCCGTGGCACAACAGGAGGACATGGAATCACCCGGTCTGCTGAGTTGATGTTGTCAACGGTCAAGATGGGTTCTCCCACACTTTGTCGGATAGCAGCGAACATCTGTGGTCTTGTATAGCACTCAGACAACTCGACTCGTTCTGGCGGTATCTCCGAAAGGATCACCATCGCATGAAGATCCGCAGTGTGTTCTGCCAGACCTGGCCTTACGTTCCTGACAACTCTCAGCTATCAGTGGTCTGGGAAAACCTCAGCGGTTCCGGAGGCAAAAAGCTTGGCCTAGAAACGCAGCCGAAGAGTTCGCGTTTTTCGGCGCGATGCTGTATAATGCCATCACTTCGAGGAGTGGAGATCACAAATGCTTGGTCGGCAATCAGCCCAGCGCGGTCTGTTTGATGCAGACACCTTGTATCTCGATTCTGTTGGTCGAGACTCGTTCTATGGCTTCCTGGCCACGTACCGGGCACGCCTTTTCAAGGACGATGACTTCGTCGATTTGTACTGCAAAGATAACGGACGCGAAAGCGTGCCACCCAGTCTGCTAGGCATAGCCTTGCTGCTGAAAACCCACGACTGTCAATAACCGCCTGTGCTGTTGCGGGTCACGGTCGGTTCCATCATTGCTCCCTGGCAGTGCTGTTCCGCGCCCAGCAGGCATTTCTGGAGGTTGGCTCCACCTATAGCTGGCACGTGTCCCCAGAAGCATCGATGCGGTCCGCCAAGACGATCTTGCCTTCCGCCATCTTCCTGAGCGGCGGACTAGCGGACGCGAGACGGACGTGTCTGTTCGTCACAGTCAGGCTGGCACGTCCCAGCTTGCGCTGCAGGGTGGTGGCGTCTCTGATTGCCTTCCCAAAGGCCGTTCGTGCGGCTTGATTTTGCTTTCGTCCGTTGGCGGCACGCGCTTATTGGTCGTGGCAGGGGTCCCCGCCCCCACGCGATC
>CAYOEZ010000230.1:0-7227 GCA_964402955.1 uncultured Ktedonobacterales bacterium
TCCCACGCAAATGCCGTTGAACGCGTGTCACGCTATGCAACTTGAAAACGCCCTGGCGCTGCACATTCTACACTTGCACATGCCAGCGTGGTGTGCTACAATCCCTTCACCTTGCGCCGTCGTCAGCAGCCGCGCAGCTAAGCGGGCCGATTGCATGCATCTGGATCATCTGAGCCTGGCCAATTTCCGCAACTACGCACGCCTGGAGGTCGACCTGCCGCCGGGCGTGAGCCTCATGGTGGGCGCGAACGGCCAGGGCAAGTCGAACCTGCTCGAGGCCATCTACTATCTGGCCACCACCCGCTCGTACCGCGCCGGCAGCGACCGTGAACTGATCAACTGGCTGGCCGGCGACGAGCCGCTGCCCTATGCCCGGCTTGTGGCCCGTGTGCGACGCCAGGGCGGCGATGTGCAGGTGGAACTGACGCTGCTTGGCCAGCCGGAAAAGCCCGGCGAGGAACCACGCAGCAGCGAAGACAATGGCAGCGCGCACCTTTCGCTCTTCCAGCCGCCCACAGCGAGCCTGCAGAAGCGCATCAAGATCAATGGCGTGCCCAAGCGAGCCATCGACGCCATTGGCCACGTCAATGTGGTCATGTTTGGCCCGCAGGACCTGGACCTTGTCAATGGGGCGCCCGCGCTGCGCCGCCGCTACCTGGACGCCACTCTATGCCAGACCAACCATCGCTACGTGCGCGCCTTGCAGCGCTACAACCGCATCGTGACCCAGCGCAACCACCTGCTGCGCCAGATCGGTGAGCGCCTGGCCAGCCCTGCCGAGCTCGATTACTGGGACAACGAGCTCGTCACCCTGGGAGCAGCGATCATCGTCGCCCGTCAGGACGCGCTCACGTTGCTCGACGGCATAGCCAGGGAGATCATTGGCCAATTAACCAACAACCAGGAGCATCTGCGCATCGTTTACCGCTCCAGCGTCGATCTCAGCGGAGACGTCGCCGCCACGTTTCGCGAAACGCTCATTCACAAGCGCCAGCGCGACATCCAGGCCGGCGTCTCTCTGCTCGGCCCGCATCGCGACGATTTGGCCTTCCTTGTGGACGGCGTCGACATGCGCACCTACGGCTCGCGCGGCCAGCAGCGCACGGTGGCGCTGTCTCTCAAGTTCGCTGAAGCGCGCTACATGTGCGGCGTGGTTGGCGAAGAGCCCATCTTATTGCTGGACGATATCATGTCGGAGCTCGACGCGCAGCGGCGCAACTGGGTGCTGCAGGCCATTGACGGCGGCGGCCAGGTCATCATCACCGCCACCGAAACCGACCACTACACGGCGCCGTTTCTGGCGCATACCAATGTCTTAGGCGTTCAGGCTGGCGCTATCGCGTCAGCGCCAGGCGAGGAGCAATAGACAAGCGCCGACAGCGCAACAACGTAGGCAACAGCGACAACCGGGGTCGCAAGACTCATCCTGAAGGTGGCCGTATGAACAATGGCCCGCCACGTCAACTGATCATAGACCTGGAAGGCGACGAGATGGCGGTTGTGCGCACTGCCATCGCCAGCGGTCTCGCCGACATGGAGTGTTCGCAGCGAACGACTAGTGACGATTACCAGCACTTGCTCGATTTGCAGTGCGCGGCAAGAGCGGTCGCAAGCCACGGACACTATCGCCTGCCCATGGCACGCGAGCAAGCCGAGGCGCTACGCACATGCGTCGCCATGATCATGGCTATGCAGGGCTACTTCGTGGGCCGGCCAACAGCAATCGTCGCGTTGGCCACCGTCACCGCAAAGCTGGCTCGTCTGCTGAAGGGCAGTCGCTGGGACGCGATGCGCCAGGCGGCGGGTGAGATTCTTTAGGGCGTGTTTCTGCCCAATTCGGTGCGCATGTTGCGCAAGAACGAATCCCACCTGGAGCATCTCTTTGTGTTGATCAACTTCGGCGACCTCATTGGTATACCCATCTTGCCGCCATACTATACGCTGCGTCTGCTGCCGTTCGTCGTGCCGCTCATCAACGGCGGGCGCAAACGCACGTTGCGTGAGAAAGACCTGTTGGATGCTATCTTCTAGTCTTTTGATGCCAAATCTAGTCTGAGGAGGAACGATTATGCGCTTAGCCAGCAGAATGGAGCGTTTGGGGACTGAAACCGCTTTCGTTGTCCTGGCCAAGGCCAGGGCACTCGAGGCCCAGGGCCGCGACATCATCCATCTGGAGATCGGCGAGCCCGATTTCGATACGCCCACCCATGTCATCGAAGCCGCGGTGACCGCCCTTTACAAGGGGTACACACACTACGGCCCGTCCGCCGGCCTGGGTGAGTTCCGCGCTGTCATCGCCGAGCAGTCCGGCAAAGAGCATGGCCAGACCTTCACGCCTGATCAGGTCGTCGTGACGCCAGGCGCCAAGCCGATCATGTTCTACGTCATCATGGCGCTGATCGGTGAGGGCGACGAGGCCATCTACCCTAACCCCGGCTTCCCCATCTACGAGTCTATGATCAACTTCATGGGGGGCAAGGCTGTCCCCATCCCTCTGCGCGAACAGAATGACTTCCGGCTCGATGTCAATGAACTGGAGTCGCTCATCACCCCGCGCACGCGGCTGATCGTCGTCAACTCGCCACAGAACCCGACCGGCGGCGTCCTCACCCGCTCAGATCTGGAAGCCATCGCCCGGCTGTCCATCGAGCATGACATTCCCGTGCTCACCGACGAGGTGTACAAGCACTTCATCTACGAGGGCGAGTTCTACAGCCTTGCCAGCTTCCCGGGCATGGCCGAGCGCAGCATCATCCTGGACGGTCACTCCAAGACGTATGCCATGACGGGGTGGCGGCTTGGCTGGGGCATCATGCCGCTCGACCTGGCCAAACAGGTCGCCACGTTGCAGACAAATGCTGTGTCCTGCACGGCCTCCTTCATCCAGCGCGCCGGTATGGCCGCGCTGACCGGCCCGCAGGATTCGGTCAAGATCATGGTCAACGAGTTCAAGCGCCGGCGCGATCTGGTCGTCAAAGGCTTGAACTCAATCAAAGGGATAAGTTGTCGCGAACCGAAGGGCGCCTTCTATGCCTTCCCCAACATCACGGCCACAGGCAAAGACTCGCGCTTCATCGCTGACTACTTGCTGAATCAGGCCGGCGTGGCCGTCCTGTCGGGCACGGCGTTCGGGGAGTACGGCGAGGGGTTCTTGCGTCTTTCCTATGCCAACTCGTATGCGAACCTGGAAAAAGCTCTCGATCGTATCGCCAGCACTGTCGCCAGCCTGTAGAGAACGACGTTGATGCTATGGCAACAGGCGCAGGAAGGCAACCCAGAGCAAAACCTGCGCCAGCAAGGCAGCTGCGAGCAGAACAGCGGTGTGGGCCGGCCGGCGCAAAGGCGGCAGCACAGACAGGAGCAGATTCGTAGCAATAACGATGGCGCCGATGCGCGGCAGCCAGAACAACGCCAGGGCCTGCCCCCAGCGGTCAGCCAACCCGTTTGCGGCGAAGTGCAGGGGCATGCTGCTCGGGAAGGCCGGATACCACCACGCCATGTAGGCCTGGAGTGCAGCATTGGCCGCAATCGCCCCTGCTGCCAGAAGCATCGCCCATGGCTGACGCAGTATGACCAGGAAGCCGGGGCCCGGCTCACGCGCTGCGACCGGGCCTGCCTGCGCACGACGAGCCTCCACAGCAGCCACAAACTGCCCGGCGTGGCTGGGAGACAGCAGATAGGTGCAGTGCGACGTCCGTAGCGCGACCGAGACCGCGTTGGGAAGGGTCGTGAAGAAGAGCACCTTGCCGCTGTCGGGTACATAACCGCGACCAACCGTGAACCCGGGCAGCGCCTCGCTATCGACCACCACAGCTCGTGGCTCTCCGACGTAGACTTGCTCAACAGCACACAGAGGGACGACCCAATGGGCCGTCCCTCTGATGATCGTTACCGTCTGCTGATCAAGCACATAGCGCAAAGTCAGGCACGACACAAAGCGCAACGCCAGAGCAACAATCGCAGCAGCGCCCACAAGAGCGCCCAGACCAACCACGACGGCCGTCACGCCAACGGGCAAGGCAAGCCAACGGCGCAGCAGCAGCCCCTCTACGATCAAGAGCACGACCAGCATGCCCGCGCCTGACCAGGCGAGCACCGTCCGTGCGGCGGGCCAGCTCTGTCTCGCAACGGCCGCTATTGTTGTGTCGGAATCTGTTTGCTCAGCCACGTCTGTTTGCTCGAGTCCAGGTATCGCTTAGTGTCGGGAGAGGCCATGGCTGAGTCCAGCCAATTGCCATACGCCTGGCTTTTCCTCGTTTCAAGCTGCGTTTTGCTCAAGGCGTGGTTGGAGTCTTTCTCCTCAACCTTGATGATGTAGGCGCCCTGGGTCGTGCTGATCACGTCGCTGACCTGTCCCGCAGCGAGCGTGAAGGCGACTGCCTCAAGCTCTGCGGCCAACTCGCCACGCGCTACCCACCCCAGGTCTCCACCGCTGTCTTTCGTCGCCGTATCAGTTGAGCGCGCCTTAGCCAGTTCCTCGAACGTCGTGGCAGGCGCCTGTTTCATCGATGCCAGGACATCTTTGGCCTCGGCTTCGTTGGGCAGGAGAATCTGTCTGACATGCACTTGTTCGGCAGTAAGAGGAACCTCAGCGCCGATCATCTCCGACAGTTTGTTCTGCCACACGATCTGTTCCATCGTGAAGCGGCGGAACTCCGCATCCGTGATCTTGTAGCTCGTCAGAGTGTTTTGATACTGCGTCTTCCACGCGTCGGCGGGAATCCGCGTCGGGACAACCGTTGGCGTCGCGCCCACCGTATCGGTCAGGGCAGCGGTGTCGGTGATGGTCTGGCTGGCCGGTTCTTGCGGTTGGAACTGGCGCTGTATCTCCAGGTCAACATCGCCAGACGTCACCTTTCCGCCGCGCGTGACGACCTCTTGACGAATGAGTTCACGCTGGATGAGGTTCTCCAGCACCTGCGAGCCGTCGCCGAGGAGGATACGCTGCTGCTGCAACTGCTGCAACTGCTGCTGGACATACTGCACCAGAAAACTCATGGTGGCGTCTTGCTGGGCCTGCACCCTGGCCTGCTGCAACTGAGACTGCGTCAAGACGATCTGCTGATCAAGCGTCTTGGCTTCATACTTACTCTGCTCGGCCAGCGCGCCCAGGCTGATCTTGGTCGAGCCGACGCTTGCCACCGTTTGTCCCGGGCGGCTGAGGATCTCAATCCAGATACCGTAAAAGATGATACCCGTCACCAGAGCGATGGTGGCGATCACAAAGCCGAGCGCCAGGCGTTCCTGGCGCTTCTGCTTCTGCCAGCGCGACAACTCGCGCCTGGTCATCGGCGCCTTGGCCTGTTGAGCCTGCTTAAGAGCCTTCTTTTTGGGCACGAGTCGCACCCCTCCTGAATGCGTGCAAAAGGGTAGACGGAAAGCGACCGTCTACCCGAGTCACGCACTTGTGGTTCAGACTTAGCTTGCGGTTGAAGCGAGATTGCGAACGTGGTCTGGCGTGTAGGCCAGGAGAGCCAGGAAACGCGCCCGTTTCAGAGCCAGCGACAGCCGGCGCTGATGCCGTGAGCATGTTCCCATCTTGCGGCGGGGCTCGATCTTGCCCCGATCTGAGATGTAGCGGCGCAGACGGCCGATATCTTTGTAGTCGATGTGCTCGACCTTGTCGGCACAGAAACCACACACCTTGCGATGCGGGGTAAAGCGCTTGCCGCCGCCCTCGCGCCCGCCTTTGCCAGCTGGGCGCTGCCCCGATCGTCGTGCATTTCGCTCTGCCAAAATCGTCCTCCCAATGTAGGAGCGAGTCGACCTCGCTCGAAGTTTCTGTTCGTTAGAACGGGATTTCCTCTCCCGATTGGTCGCCTTCTTCGGGTGGCGCCGCTGTGGGCTCTGCATCCGGGAAGGGGGGGCCGCCTGCAGCGACCCGCGGTTTGAAGGCGAACACAACCTGGTTCGCGACCAGATTGACCATGTGACGCTCCACACCCTCTTGGTCTGTCCACTTGCGGGACTGCATGCGCCCCTCGACATACACCTTCTGACCCTTGGACAGGTTGTTGCTCAACGTTTCAGCCAGTTTCTTGAAGGTGACAACGTTGACAATCTCGGTTTCTTCCTTTTGCTCACCATCCGGCGTTTTCCAGCCACGCCTGACAGCGATGGTAAAGGTTGTCCTCGGCGAGCCATCGGCGCCATGCTGCGTCTCGGCGTCTTTTGTCAGTATCCCAATCATCATCAAGCAGTTCAGAGAATTGGCGAGGCCGCTATTGCCCGTCTCGTCGATGTCCTCGAGGACGGCAGGAGCGGCGCCTTCTTCTCCGTTCGCCATGGAGCGCGCTTTCCACAGGATGACGACGCGATAAGCGATCAAATCTGTGAAACGTTTCTCCACACCCTGCGGATCAGTCCACTTGCGGGTCTGCAAACGCCCTTCCACAAAGACTTTCTGGCCCTTAGTGACATGGGCGCTGCATTTGTCAGCGAGATCGCGCCAGGTAACGACGTTGAACCACTCTGTTTCTTCTCGTTTCTCACCCTCGGGAGTATTCCACACACGATTCGATGCGACGCTGAACTTGGTCGTGGGAGTCCCATCCGGTGTATACCGTAGCTCAGGCTCCTTCCCTACATTACCGATAACCGAGACCTTATTCAAGGAGCTTGCCATCACTATCCTCCATATACACAAACCAATCGTCCGCTACCTACTCATCCAGGCGAATAACGAGATAGCGAATCACTTCTTCACTGATACGCAGCGTCCGTTCTACTTCCAGAACTGACTTGGGGTCAAGCTTGTACTGCATCAGCACATACTGGCCGTCGCGGCACTGCTCGATCGGGTATGCTAATCGTCGACGCCCCCACGGCTCAGCCTTGACGACTTCGCCGCCGTTTGTCGTAACCAGGCCCGAAACCTTGGCAATGGCCGCGGCAATCGCTTCCTCGTCCAACTCAGGACGAAGGATGTACATCATTTCATACTCGTGCAACTGCATCCCTCCTATTCTACGGGTGTGCCCCAGGCTACAGTTGTCCACTCCCTGGAGCAGAAATAAGATTACCGGGCCCTCCCGGCGGACAGTAGCGAAAGTATACCATATAGAAAGATGCAGTGCAAGGGCAGGACGCGCGGTAACTGCTCACCGTTGTCTCCTGATAGACGCCAACAACGTAGTGGCGCCGCTTGCTGCGCCAGACGCACGCCGTTGAGACAATGGTCTAGAGTGAGGTATAATACGATCTAGTGACCCTGTTGCGTGGACACAG
>CAYOEZ010000231.1:0-4544 GCA_964402955.1 uncultured Ktedonobacterales bacterium
CGCCGGGATCGATGCTGGGCATTCCGCTCACCCATTCAGCGCCAATGTCGGGGATCAGGGTGCGTTCCTGCAGCGTCTCGATGTGCACGGCGCGCAGTGCTCTGCCCGCCATAAACACTGCCCAGCGGCTGTGCGGCGCAATGCACATGTGGCCGGCTACGCCCATGCCGTCGCCCGGGCAAGCCCCGCCCTTGTGCCATTCGCTGTTGCCGCCCGATCCGGCAACGAGATCAATGAGCTGGGTGATGTCGCCAGTGGGCGTGTGACAGCGGAAGATGGCGCTGCCGCCTTCGCGCGCCGAGCCGAAGATGAGAAACTCGCCATCAGCCGTGAATCCAACGTTGGTGTGGTAGGTGGGCGTCTGATTGTAGACGCCGCGTGTTGTGACATGCCGCACGTTGCGTAGCGTCCAGCTATCGCGGTAGACCTGTGACTCGTTCCATGTTTCGCCTTTGTGGGCCATCGTGTTCTGCTCCTGCTGTCAAGACGTCCGAAGTCGACATAACCTGGGAGAGCTTCGTTTCGCTTCTCTACATCGGCTCAATTGCTAAGCGGATGACTGCCTCTTTGCTTGGCTGAAGCAAGGTGAAGGTGACCAGATTGACGTCTGTTGCTCCCAGGGCGAGGTCGACGTTCTTCTCGACGATGACGGTGGGCTCTACGACCGCCGGGTCGAAGGACACGCGTAGCTTGCCCTGTTCTCCGTGCAAGATCACAGCGGCTGCTTCAACGGACGCGGGAGCAAAGGTCGTCAGCACGCTCTGGCATTGACCGGGCTTGCTGGCGAACGCAACGTTGTCCACGACCTCGACCCATCCTCTGGGCGTGTCGCGATGGAGGGTGACGGTGCGCTTGAGCGCCGCCAGGTCGGCGGCCGCGGGATAGGCGCCTTTCATGTCGATGCTCAGGCTGTCTGCCGTGGCGTCGCTGTGGTGAGCAAGCAGTTGCGCGCCAAAGGCGAGGCCGGGCGACTGCTCTTGCCCGTTGACGATGGGAACGGAATGCCCGCGTGACGAGTTCACAATGTGCTGGTAGCGTTCGGGGCCAAAGTAGGCTTTAGTGTAACGGCCGCGCCCGATGTCAGGGATGAGCGACTCGTTGTTGACGTGAACGATGAAGTTGCCGACGTCGTTCTGATTGTGCATTTCGCCGTTGTTGCCGCCCTTTGCCGCCAGAACCAGGGCATTGCTATCGGCGGGGTCGATGCGGCCAATCATCCACATCATCTCGGCATACCAATCCTGTTTGCCCGCAACAAAGTGCCCCGCCGGCTGAGCTGCGGGCTGCCACACCAGGTTGCGCAGCGCCCAGGTGCCGCCATTCCACGGCGTGGGCTGCGTGCGAGCCAGCTTCATCAGCTCAGGTACGTCGAGGCGTTGTGCTAGATAGGTCAGATGGCCCGGAATGAAGCGAATGGTGCGGTCGCAATCGGAGAAGTTGACCCAGGCGTCGGTCGTCAGCGCCGTGTGCAACGGGAAGACGGCTGCCTTGCGTGCGACTTCTTCACTCCAGAAGCTAATTGCGCCCTGCGTGCGCTGCTCGACGAGCTGGGCGATAATGGTGAAGTGGCCGAAGCCATACGACCAGTAGCCGGGGCCTTCGGTCGATCCGCCGTCGGCGTCAAACGTCAACAGGTAGTCGTCGAGTGATCGCGCGGCGCGGGCGATCATCTCCGCCAGGCGGCACAGGTCGGGCTCCAAATAGATGGCTGCGCCCACGACGCCGGCGTTGCATACCGCCGTCCAGTTGTTAACCATGCGTTCGGTGGTGTTATAGAGCCACCAGTGGTCATGGCGTGTGAGATAGGGGATGAAGCAGCGCTGATTGATCTCGTAGCGAATGCGCTTGCCGACAGCCGGGTCGAGGTGCGCTCCGAGCAGTGCGTCGACTTCTGCCAGTTCGAGCGCTGTCCCTGCCACGCCCAGGTCGATATGGTGGCGCTCCATGTCCGTCAGCATGTGCTGGTGGGCAGGCAGCGACCAACTTGACTCTTCGCAGATAGCCCAGACCACGTTGAGCAGTGGATCGAGGAAGCGGCCTTTGCCCTCGAGGGCTTCGGCCAAGGCCAGGTTGGACATCATGCCTCGCCGCTTGCCGCGCGGCTCCTGGAAACCTTCGCGCTGGCCGTTGCGCACGAACTCGAGCCAGAGCGTCGCCGGCAGGGCGGGGATGGGCGTCTGCGCGGCCTCTTCGGCTCTGGCGACGATCTCAGAAACGGTCTTTGCTCCGGCCGCCTTGGCGATGGCCTGCCAGGCCGGGCGGTCGCTGGCTGGTGGGAACGGGGGCGCCGGGCTGACCGCGCGCAGGGCGCTTTCGATGTCTACAGCGTTATACTTGCTCAACATGTTGCACCTCACAGTGTGGACGCAATGAGACTTCCGAAGTCCCCAAGAGAGCCTGCCCGCTCTATCGGGTACTTCGGAAGTCTGGTGACCTGCTGTAACAAAGACGGGCGGCTGGCAACACCGGCAGCAGGTTCCCGGACCGCCCCGATGCGGCTAGATTAGCGCTTGAAGGGCATATGAGGCGACCAGAATGCCGCCGACGATCGCAGCCGTGCGTGCGCTGCGCCGCCAGAAGACGCGCACATCCGTTGGTTCAGTCAGATAGTTCTCCAGCCAGACGGCGACGGCCAGCCAGATGAGTATCACGGCTGCCGTGTAGAAGTTGGTTATGGCGGGAATAGCCCAGCCGCTGACGCGAGCCCGGATCAAGATATCGAACAGGTTGATACGCGTCTCGAGCAATGCCCATAAGCCAAGTCCGAAGAGCAGAAACCAGATCACATAGCGGATGACCGTCTCCGCCGCACGAAAAATCAGGCGCATGTTACACTCCGCTGGCGATGGATCGGATTCCGCGCAGAGCAAGCTGCTCCGCATAGAGGCATGAGACAAGGTGCCCTTCGCCGATATCGCGTAACTGTGGCGCTTCGGTCGCGCAGCTGTCTTTGGCGTACTTGCAGCGCGGGTGGAAATAGCATCCTGACGGCGGGTGCGCCGGATCGGCGACGTCGCCTTCCAGGACAATGCGCTTGGTGCGCAGGCGTGGATCGGTCTTGGGCACGGCGGAGAGCAGCGCTTCGGTGTAGGGATGGCGGGGGTTGTGGAAAAGCTCTTCAGTCGGCGCCACCTCGACCAGCTTGCCCACGTACATGACCGCCACGCGGTCAGCGATGTACTCGACTACACTCAGATCGTGGGAGATGAATATGTAGGTGAGATCCATCTCGCCTTGCAACTCGCGCATCAGGTTGAGGATCTGCGCCTGCACCGACACGTCGAGCGCAGACACCGGCTCGTCGCAGATGACGAGGCGCGGATCGAGAGCGAGTGAACGAGCCAGGCCAATGCGCTGGCGCTGACCGCCGCTGAATGCGTGGGGATAGCGGCGCATGTACTCCGGGCGCAGGCCGACGCGCTTGAGCAGGAGGGCGACGCGCTCTTCGAGCGCTTTGCCCTTAGCGATACCGTGAACGAGTAGTGGGTCGCCGACGATGTCGAGCACCGTCATGCGTGGATTCAGCGACGAGTATGGGTCCTGGAAGATCATGCGCAACTCGCGGCGATAGGGCTTGAGCTCGCTGTTGGGTAGCGCGGCCAGGTCAACGACGTTACCCTGTGCGTTCTGGTAGAGCATCTCGCCAGATGTCGGATTGTTGGCGCGCAGGATGAGGCGGCCGGTGGTCGTCTTGCCGCAGCCGGATTCACCGACCAGGCCAAGCGTCTCACTGTGGCACACCTGAAAACTCACATCGTCAACTGCCCTGACGTAGCCTACAGTGCGACGCAGGAAGCCCTTCTGGATCGGGAAGTGCATTTTCAGCTTCTTCACCTGAAGCTGAGCACTTTGTGTCGTAGTCGTCTGTGTCTGCATTATCGCTCTCCACCGTACAAGAGGCAACGAACCATCCGCCCGCCAGACACTGTGACGATCGGCGGTTCGATGACGTCGCACTTGCCCTTGATGCGCTGCGGGCAGCGGGGATGAAAGGGACAGCCCTTAGGCCGGTTGTAGGGATCGGGTACCATGCCTTTGATCGGGTCCAGCTTCTGTGACTTGCTGATGCCGAGTTGTGGAATCGAGCGCAGGAGAGCACGCGTGTAGGGGTGGAGCGGGTCGTGGAAGATATCGTCGGTGCTGGCCTGCTCGACAACCAGGCCCAGGTACATGACTGCGACCTGCTTGCACATCTCGGCCACGACGCCAAGATTGTGCGTGATCAGCATGATGGCCATGCCCAGGTCTTCCTGTAACGACTGCATCAACTCCAGAATCTGCGCCTGGGTGGTGACATCGAGCGCAGTGGTTGGCTCGTCGGCGATGAGCAGGCTGGGCTGGCAAGACAGAGCCATAGCGATCATCGCCCGCTGCCGTAGGCCGCCGCTGAGTTGGAAGGGATAGGCATCCACGCGCTCTGCCGGATGCGGAAAGCCGACGCGCCCCAGTACCTCAATCGTCTGCTGGCGGGCTTCCGCCTTGGTGACGCCGCGGTGCAACTGGATGGCCTGGCCGATCTGGTGGCCGATCGTGTGCACCGGACT
>CAYOEZ010000231.1:4554-7207 GCA_964402955.1 uncultured Ktedonobacterales bacterium
GTGCTGCGTTGCTGGCGGCTGTTCGGCTGGAGCGCGGCCAGGTTGACGATCTCGCTCTGGCCTTTATCCGGCCGCCGGTGATAGATGATCTCACCTGAGACGATGCGTCCGGGCTTCTCGACGAGTTGCAGAATGGAGAACGCAGTGACACTCTTGCCGCAGCCGCTCTCGCCGACAACGCCAAGTGTTCCACCGCGCTCCAGCACAAGGTCGGCGCCGTCAACGGCTTTGACGGTGCCCTCGTCGAGGACAAAATATGTCCTCAGTCCCTTGACTTCGAGTAATTCGGTTGCCACGTGTCACCCCACTGATTCGGGATCCGTGTTCCGGGCTTCGCGATCAGGAACAGGAAATTGGGATGCGGCATTGGGGGATCCGGACCCCGGTTCCCGGACCCCGTCGGCTCACCGCGCATACGGGTCGGCGGCATCGCGCAGGCCGTCGCCCAGGAAATTGAGCGAGAGAACGGCGGCCACCACAGCCAGACCTGGGATGAGCAGCCAGGGCGCAGTCGATACGGCGCGGATGTTCTGGGCATCCTGCAGGAGCACGCCCCAGCTCACGACCGGTGGGCGCAGGCCCAGGCCGAGGAAGCTGAGCGCCGTTTCGCTCAGGATCATACCGGGGATGGCCAGGGTGATGGACGCAATGATGTGGCTGGTGAACGATGGCACCATGTGGCGAAGAATAATGCGCATCTCATTCGAGCCGTCAAGGCGGGCGGCCATCACAAAGTCCTCTTCGCGCAGGGCCAGGAAGCGACCGCGCACGACGCGGGCCAGACCAGTCCAGCCGATGAAGGAAAGAATGAGCGTGATGCCGAAATATACGTAGAGCGGCGGCCAGCGCGGCGGCAGGGCGGCGGCAAAGCCCATCCATAGTGGGATGGTTGGTAGCGAGCGCAGAAACTCGATGACGCGCTGGATGACGTTATCGAGCGCGCCGCCGTAGTAGCCGGAGATGCCGCCCAGAATGATGCCCAGGATGAGGCTGACCGTCACACCAACCAGGCCGATGGACATGGAGATGCGTGTGCCGAAGATGATACGCGACAGTAGGTCGCGGCCGAGTGAGTCTGCACCTAGCAGGTACATGGGCTGAGTCTTGTCCACAGGCCCGATAAGGTGCAAATCGGTCGGGAGGATGCCCAGGAACTTGTAGGGATAGCCGTGCGCAAAGAGGCGCACCGGAATCTTCTGGGTTGGGTCAATGACGAAGACGCGCCGCAGCGAGAAGGAATCAATTGTGACTTTGTAGCCGGTGACATACATCCCCAGCGTCGTGCTGCCACTGCTGCTATCCAGGATGTGCAAGCGCTGCGGCGGCGCGTAGGTATAGTTCGCCGCATACTGATCAGGCTCGCTCGGCGACAGGAATTCGGCGAAGAGGGCCACGGCATAGATGATGATGACAACCACGCCGGCCGCCATGGCCAGCTTATGGCGGCGGAACTTCCACCAGATAAGCTGCGCCTGGGAGGCCACCATAACCTTGGCTTCCTCTTCAGGCAAGACCTCTTCTTCTACGGGAGGCACGGACGTATCGGGCATAGGTATGCTCATCTCGTTCCTCATTGGTAACGAATGCGCGGATCGAGCCAGGCCAGGAGAATGTCGGAGAGCAGCGTCCCAACCACTGTCAGCACGCTCAGCAAAAGGATGAAACTGCCCGCCAGGTACATGTCTTGGGAGCGCAGAGCCTCGAGCTGCATGGGACCGGTGGTGGGCAGGCTGAGCACGACGGAGATGATTGTGGCGCCCGACACAAGGCCGGGCAGAACCCATCCGACGGAGCTGACCCAGGGGTTAAGGGCGACGCGCACCGGGTATTGGATCAGCGCCTGGAACTCAGACAGTCCCTTCGCTTTGGCCGTAATGTAGTAGGGCTTGTGCAGCTCGTCGAGCAGGTTGGCGCGCATGACGCGTATCAGGCCGGCCGTGCCTTCCAGCGCGATGATGATCGTGGGAATCCAGAGGTGCTTGAAAAGGTCCCACAGCTTGGCCGTGCTCCACGGCGCGTCTGAGAACTGAGTGGAGAAGAGGCCGCCCACGCTCTGCCCCATGTACTTGAAGGCAATATACATCAGCACGAGCGCGATAAGAAATCCGGGCACGGCCAACCCGATGAAGCCCAGAAAGGTGAAGATGTAATCACCGGCTGAGTATTGACGCACGGCCGAGAAGATGCCTATGGGAAAGGCGAGAAACCAGGTAATCACCAGGGCAAACAGTGAGAGCAGAATCGTAAGCAGCAGCCGCTCGCCGATGAGATCGGTCACGGGCTGCTGGCGCTGGAAGGAGCGGCCAAAATCGCCTTTGGTAACGATGTTGGTGACCCACTTGGCGTACTGCACGTAGACCGGCTCGCCGAAACCATATTGTCTCTTAATGGATTCGACGACGGTCTGATCAATGCTTTCGCCCATGGCGGCCGCGTTGGCAATATAGGTGGAGAAGAAATCGCCCGGCGGCAACTGGATGATAACGAATGTGACAATCGAAATCGCGAAGAGCGTTGGGATCATCAGGAACGAACGCCGGATGATGAACTGGAGCATCGTGTCCTCCAATTAAGGACATTGGCTGCCATCCACGAATACACGAATTAGGTCATTTGTCCGCTATCTAGGTTGACGGGTGCTCAGCGTTCTTGT
>CAYOEZ010000232.1:0-7199 GCA_964402955.1 uncultured Ktedonobacterales bacterium
TTGATCTCCTGGATGACACTGAGCGGAGCGACCTGCTTTTGCTGATTGAACCAGCTCACGTGGCGGAAAGCAGGCTCGTGCGGACGGTGAGCGACGGGCTGCGCCTGATCGGCGAGATCAAATCACCCCGGCTGGGCATTCTTCTTGACACGGGGCACTGCAACGTCAACGGCGAGAACCTGGCGGATGCGGTCCACAGCCTACGCGGCGTCCCGTTGCATATTCACATAGACGACAACACGGGCGAGAGCGATACGCACATGGTTCCCGGCCAGGGAAAGATTGCCTTCGCTCCCTTTGTCCAAGCGCTCAAGGATATAGGCTACCAGGGCTTTGTCTCCGCCGAACTTGGCTTTCAGTACACGCTCGATCCTGATACAGCCGTAGCACAGACATACGGGGCGCTAACCCATCTCTTTGGCTCACAATCGTGAGAGAGGAACAATGGCTACATTCGAGTTAACATTCAGACCGGGCGTGACAACAAAGGCCCAGGTGAACGATAAGAACGTGCTGTTCTATGCGGCTCACCACAAGAGCGCGACAATCCCCGACCAGACGCGCGTCATCACCGATGCGCTTGCTAACCCCATCGGCGCGCCCCGGCTCGACGGGCTGCTGCATGCCGGGCAAAGCGTGGTCGTGCTCTTTGATGACATCACGCGACCAACCCCCACTGCGCAGATTCTGCCCCACATCCTGCGCACTATCAGCCAGAGTGGCATCCCCGATTCCAGCGTGACCCTCTTCGCGTCGATGGGCACGCACCGCCCGATGACGGAGGAGGAGCTATCCATCAAGTTGGGCGATGACGTGCGCCGGCGCTACCGGGTGATCAATCGCGACTACCGCTACGCTGACTTCGTCTCCCTGGGCACGACGGCCAGCGGCGCCCCTGTGTTCGTGGATCGGGCCGTTGTGGAGGCCGACGTCAAGATCGCCATTGGCAATGTCGTGCCGCACATCTCGGCCGGTTGGGGGGGGCGGATCGAAGATTCTTTTGCCCGGCTGCTGCAGCCAGGCGACGACCGACATGATGCACTTGATGGCTTGCATTGTGCAGCCAGTGCTCGAAGTGATCGGGACGCGCGATAACAAGCCGCGCGCCGAAATGGACGATCTTGCGCAGAAGGTTGGCCTCGACTTCATTGTCAACACGGTCATGGACGAAGACAAGAACATGCTGGGGGTCTTCGCCGGTCACTTCATCGAGGCCCACCGCGCCGCCACGGTCATGGCCGAGCAGGTCATGGTGACGCCCATCCCGCGCCAGGCGGACATCGTCATTGTGTCCGCCAATCCCTGTCACTTCGACTACTGGCAGGGCATGAAGCCCTATGCCTACTGCCACCGAGCCGTGCGTGAAGGCGGCGTCATCATCTTCATGCTGGATGGCGCCGAGCATCTCTGCGGCGATGCCCCATCGCACGAAGACACGGTGCGCAGGTACCTGACATGGTCGTTCGCGGATCAAAAAGCGGCAGTGGATCGGGGAGAGGTGCAGGACCTGGTTGGCCTGAATGTGCCGATGTACCATGCCAGCGTGCGCCACCGCGTGCTCAAGACACTGTGTGTCACGAATCACCTCACGCCGGAAGAGGTTGACCTGCTGGGGTTCGAGTTGGCGCCGAGCGTCCAAGAGGCGCTAGCGCGGGCCTATGAACTGCTGGGTAGTGACGCGTCGGTTGGGATAATTCCCTTTGGTGGAGAGACATTGGTTAGGGTAGACCGTGCTTCCGACCTCTGACCAGCCTACCCCTCATTCCAGGACCACGTGCGCTCGGTCAAGGAGTTCTCGTCATGGCTCTACTGGGAAGGGCACACGACGCTGGCGATGACGTCAAGTACGAGGACGTGTATCTCAAGGGCTACACCCGTCCGCGAGACGCACGCCAGGGTCTTGCAACGTATTTTGAATTCTACAACAACAGGCGCGTACACCAGTCTCTGGACGACCAGACGCCTGCGGAAATCTACTATCAGAAAGGGGAGGACTCTATCTTATTTCCACCCCATTCAGTGTCTTGACAATGGGGTCCACCCTAGTCGCACGTCCGACGCCACGCCGCTGCCGGTTGTCTTGGACTTTGTCACATCTATCCCTCCCGCTTCATTCCACGCTGAAACCGTCTGACACTTCTTTGAGCGCCTGATTAATCTTCTTCACAGCCTCTGCCGAGGGCTGCGTCTTCTCACCCACCTCGATGCGCACATGGATCTTCAGTCCCAGTCCGACGGCGGCCTTGGTAATGGCTGGCATCTGGTCGGCAAGGTCTTGAATCTGCCTGGGTTCAAGGTCTGCCTCGGCAACCATCTGGCCCGGCGGTGGTGGAGATGGGGGCGGCGGCGGAGGAGGAGTGGCCCCCTGTGGCACGCGCAGTTTGACCGTCTGCGCGCCAGCATAATCGCATGGCCAGAAGCCAGAATCAATTGTGCGCTCCAGATAGCGTGCCGACAGTGCGCCCTGAATCGCCTTGCTCACTACTGGCCAGGGTAAGGGCTTGCCCTGTTTCCTGGAGAGGGCGAGAGACAGGGCAAGCGCCGTCGTGACCCCCTCGCTCCAGGCGTCCGACAGATTAGCTGGCAGCAGAGACATGACAAAAATGGGCTGCGGCGGGGCCAAAAGCAACGCATCGCCGGTGAGCAGGCCGGCCGGTATCTCCTCGCCGCAGAAGCCAGCGCTGCCGGCGACCAGCCACAGACGCCCATCCTTCACAGCCGTTCGAATCGCGGAGTCAACAGTGTCGCTCTCAGCTCCGGGGATGGTGAGCACATCGTCGTAGCCCTCGCGCTTGATCTTCACCACATGACCGCCGGCGAAGTAGGTGTGGACATCCTGTACGCTGATCTCCGGCTTCTCCCACAAGCCGGGAAGCTCTCCGGGAATTAGTAGGTTGGAGGGTATCTCGCTGAGGGTGGCGTGCTCGGGCAGCACGGCCTCAATTCCTGGCTCGCTCAGTGCGACGTCGTCAGGCCGCTCGCGCCAGAACGTCCTGACCGACCGGTCGGGACGGGTGAGACGCAGCACGAACAGACCGTCGGCGCAGCCGGCAACGAGGGTGTCCATGATAGCCTGGCGGTTGAGCATCTTGGGCAGCCGGGGGAGTTGGGCGAAGGCGCCGACCAAGTCTTTGACCCGGCGCGATGGCTCGGACTCGCGCCACAGGTCGTAGGGACCGCCGGGCAACAGAGCCTGGGCGTCCACCGGCGTGTCTTGAATGCGCGAGCTCGGGTTAGCTTTGATCTGGGTGAACAACGGCCCGTCACCGACTGTGATTCTGAATGCCTCGACCTCATTCCGAGGCGAGACGGCGACCACAATAGAATATGCCTGAGCGATGGCGCCAGGGATGTTCTTGCGCGCCCTGTCGCGACTCGTCGAGAGCGTTGAGTCGCGTGATGCATCCAGTTCCTGGTCTTTGAGCTGCCGCGCCACTTCCTCCCAGCCGAGATAGTCGCGCACAGCGCTGCGGGCTGCTTCCAGGCCATCGCGCGACGACACAACCAGGACAATGGCGTTGCGATAGACGCGTGGCGCATCTGGCCCGGTTTTCTCATCCAGGAAGCGGCGCGCCTCGGCGCTGGGTTTGCCGTGCTCGGAGGCTGCTTTGAGGCCGAGCACAGCGTAGTGGAAGTCGCCGTTGTCAGCAACATCCCTGGGATGCATAGGCAGCGTGTGCACACATTCGGGTGCTCCAATCATGGCGGCGGCACCCAGCGTCAGGCTCTTGGTGCGGCTGATCTCATCTATCAAGCGGGCTTCCACCAGATCCAGTACGCGCGTGCAGGCTTCGTGGTGCATCTGGGTGAGATTGGGGCGCGAGCCGAGCCGCCACCACTTGGGAAGCTGCCGTCGGCCATCTGCCCCAACGTCGGCGTCGGCAATGGCCACATCGTCCAGGAACCAGGACACCTCGCACCAGCGCCGCAGCGCCTTCTCCAGCTCGATCTTGTCTGGCCGCGTGTGGCCGACCAGCATCAGCAGCTCACGCGTCAGGGCGCGCTGGCCTTTGGGCTGGGAGTGCAGGAAAACGGCAAAGACCGCTTGCTCAACCTCGCGCTGCTTGAGGCCGGCCGTGTCGGCCTGAATATCACGCGCCTTGGATAGCTCCCCTTGCAGAATGCCCGACCACGACTGGCGCTTGCCTTCATACTCCTCAGTCTCCGCCACGCCGATCAACTCACCGGCAGCCTCAGAGAGAGCGGTGCTCTCCGGCTTGCCCAGGAACACATTGGCGGCGATGAGCGGCGACTGGTCCCACTGCTCGGCTTCACGTAGAGCCAGGGCAAAGGTGCGCAGGATGCCGCGCGTGCGCTGGAAGCCCTCAAGGTTGGTCCACTTGGAATAGAAGACATCGCTGAGATCGGGATGGAACGGATAGCTGTTCAGGAAGCGATCCTCAGCGGCCTTGCCTTCGCGCTGGGTCTGCTCGTCCAGCGCGGCGATGCCACGTAGGGCAGCAACGACATGGGGGCGGAAGGCTTCGCGGTCGCGGATGGAATCGGGTGTGAAGAAGCGGCGGCGCAGTACCTCGGCTACGTCTTCCTTGAGCACCGGCTCGACGCCCTTCTCCCGCTCGCGGCGGAAGACGCCGTACAGCTCCTGGGTGATCTCTCTGCCGAGTGCATCGCTCTTGTGCGGATCGGTGGCCAGCAACGAGGCGACAACGGCGCAGCGGTCAACCTCCGTCGCGGCCTGGGTCAGGCACTGGAAGAAGTCCTGCAGGCGATGGCGCCAGATGACGTCCTGGCCGGCCTTGGTGCGCGCCCACATCAGCACCTCGTCCATCAGCACCAGGGTGGATAGCCCCTGTTGCTGCGGCAGCTTGAGCAGATCAACGAGCACATTGGCGAAGGGAGGCGTCTCTCGCTCGCCGCCGTCGCTCATGCCAAGAGTGCGCAATCCCTCCTGCCCGCCCAACTGATAGGCCAGCACGCTCCAGGGGTACTTGAGGCGCGCGACGGCGCCGTCGGGTGAGCGCACGTCCATACCCTTCTCTGGGTCCAGGCGGTCGAAGGAGATGACCGACACCCGTGTTCTGGGCGGCGTGACGCCAAGATGCTGCACAAACTCCTGGGCGGCCGGCAGGTTGGGTAAGTGCTGGGGATCGTTGACCAGGTGATAGAGGGTGACCAGGGTGTGGGTCTTGCCGCCGCCATAGGTTAGCTCAAGCTGGCGCACCGCCTTGTCGTTCTTGCCCGCCAGGCGCAGCACGACATCTTTGGCCAGCTCGCGCAGGTTGAAGGTGGGATAGGTGAGGGCGAAGAACTCGGCCGGCTTCTGGTAGACCGGCCGCGCGGTACCCATCGCCACGGCGTTGACGTCGGCGGCGAAGATGCTGAGCGATAGCTCGCCTGAGCGCAGGTCGCTGCGCAACTGTACAACCTGATGCCAGGGCGTCCAACCGGGATTGCTCATTGTTCACCTCATATGCGCTCTATTAGCTTCTATAAGCATCTATAAGGATTCTATCAGCCCAGTATCCTTATAGAAGGGAATAGATCCTTATAGAACGTCATGGCAGCGTGTAGCGCGTCCAGCGGTGCTTCCCCTCGCGCCGCAACTGTCCGCCAGCATACATCTTCTGCAGAAGATGAGACGATTGCTCGAAACTGACGTGCAGCAGGTCACGGCACTGCGCGTTGGTAATGCTGCCGCGTTCTTTGACGTAGGCCAGCACCTGATCCTCTGGCGACACACGTTCGAGGGGCAACTCAAGCTGCGCTGGAACGCGCAGCGTGTAGAACGCCCAGCGCCGCGTGCTGTGCTGCTCAACCAGGCCGCTCTGCACCAGCCCGCGCAGCTCACGATTGGCGGTGACTGTATCCACATGGTTCAGCCGCCGGTAGTCGCTGTTGGTCATCTGCTCGTTGTAGCGCAGGTAGACGAGGGCGAGGCGCTGGCGGTCGCTCAGGGGCTGGCTGACGTTGCGGTTAAGCCAGGCGATTGCCTCTGGCCCCATCAGGGTGTGGCTGCGCAGGGTGACAAGAAACGACGAGCGGCGATCCTGGAAGTGCGGCGGCTCCAGGTTCAGCCGGCGCATGGCGTCTATCATGGCGCGGATGCCGCTGCCGCGATTCTCGACCAGATGAGCATCTTCCATGAGCCGCATCAGCACACGGTTGCGGGTGGACTGCTCCTCGTCAATCGTCTCCTCTGTGACAGGGCCATACAACCCACCGGGGCTTTGCACCTCCAGCCGGTCGGCGAAGAGACGCACCTGGACATAGCTGCCGCGCACATAGGAGCTGTAGTCGCGGTGGGCGACGGCATTGACGATGGCCTCGCGCAGCGCCTCTTGCGGGTACTCGGGAATATCGCGGCGCAGCAGGCCGTCAATCAGGCTGCTCTTGCGCAGGCTGGCCATGATGTAGGTCACCGCGCTCTCGACCATGTCGGGAATTGGGCCTTCGAACTTGCGATTGTCCAGGAAGCGCTCGCCGCGCGGCGTCTTCTCCTCTTCGGTCGCGCCATAGTACTGCAGGAAAGTGATCACCAATTGCGGCTCGAACATCTGCGGATAGACGCCGAACATGAGCAGCCCGGCCAGGGTTGGTCGCGCTATGCCGTCCACATCACGCACGATGCGCAACTGGCGCACGATCTGATCAAGTGGGTGTTTGAGGTAGGCTGCATCGCCGCGGGCACGGCGCACCTGCTTGACGAAGTCCTCGATGCGCTCCTGATTGAGGTCTTTCATCTCGGCGTCGCGCACTGCCTCTTCATCGAAGGTAGGCTGGGCGCGGGCGCTCATGAAGCTGAAGATCTCGTAGCCGGTCATCTGGCGGTTGGTGTTGCCGACGCGCAGATAGGCGCCGGCATGGAGGCCAGCAGGTTTGTAGTAGCAGGGCTTCTGCTCAGGCGCGACTTCAGCCACCTCGATGGCGAGCACCGTCTTGCCCTCGATCTCGTCAATCGTGAACTGGGGGCGCACGACCGGATCCATGTCCGCTGCTGCCACCTGGCTGACGTCGGCCTGGATACGCTGGGCGTCGCCGACGCCAACGACGGCGAAGCCACGGCTCTCATCCAGCCCCAGCAGAATGACGCCGCCGCCCGGCTGGTTGGCAAACGCCGACAGCGACTCGAACAGCCGCTGCGGCGTGCCGCGCAGCGCCGATTTGACCTCAACGTCATCCAGCTCACTCTGGTGACGTCGGACTGTGGCGATGATCTCAAGCAATTCTTCGTGTGTCAT
>CAYOEZ010000233.1:0-7094 GCA_964402955.1 uncultured Ktedonobacterales bacterium
GGGGAAAAGTGGATTGAGGTCATCCTCTCGCAACAGAAGCTCATCGCCTGGGAAGGCAGCCGGGCGGTGCTCACGAGCATCGTCTCCACCGGCAAACCGGCCACTCCCACCGTCAAGGGGACGTACCGCATCTACTTGAAGTACGAGTACAAGGACATGCGCGGGCCAGGCTACTTTCTGCCCAGGGTGCCGCACACGATGTTCTTCTATCAAAGCTATGCCATTCATGGCACGTACTGGCACAACAACTTCGGGCGCGTCATGAGCCGCGGCTGCGTCAATGTCAATCTGAAGGACGCCGGGTGGCTGTATGACTGGGCGCCCATGGGAACCAAGGTCGTCGTGCACGATTAGGTTTTGTAATGCTCTCAGGAGGTGAATGATGGGCAGACACACGCGTCGAGCCGTGCAGGTGCGACGGGTAGAACGCACCTCAACTCTCATGCCGCTGATTGCGCTGGTTTTGATGTTCACGGGTATATTCGTCGGCTACTTCGGGGCGCGCGTGGTGGCGCCAGAGAATGCCCATCCGACGCACTGGGCAATTACGGCCCTGGTGGCCCTGCTCGGCTATGGCGTCGGTATGCTCTGGTACCACGTGCGCGGCGACATTACTCTGTAGGGAAGACGGGATGCTACACCTGGGAAACACAAATCTCTCATACGTGTGTGGGCGACTGCCCTCACCGAAAGGATGAAGTCCGATGACTGAACACGAACACAATCAAGGCGCTGGCAACCGGCACATGCTGATCATGGTCTTGTGCTGCCTTGCGCCCCTTGCAGCCCTGGCGGCAATCTCGGCGCTGAAGATTCCGCTGAGCGCTGCCCTTTCCTTCGGGTTGATTCTGCTCTGCCCGCTGGGGCATCTTCTGATGATGAAGTTCATGATGGGACATGGTTCACAGCAATCTCCCGCTCAGTCGGGCCGGTAGCTTCCTGCTGAAGTCCAGGCGGTGGAACACCATCACTGATCCCGTTCAGTGCGCCCCGTCATCAGCCGGGTCGCCGCGCGGACAGTGCGAAAAGAGGCCAGGGCAATCACATCACGTGGATGCCCTGGCCTCACTTTGTGACTGCTCTGGATGGACAGCATCCCTTGACACCAGACGCAAGACGGCATATACTTGCACTATCCCCCCAGGGGGGATATACTTGCCGACCGCTTCCCATATGGTGTATCAACACACGCAGCCCACGCTAGTTTGTTGCAGCGTGTGGACAATTCTTGCTAGCACAGGAGACGTCGCTTGCTTCAGGAAACCTCGCCATCACTGCCCAATTGCGCATCATGCTCGCCAAGAGACGTCCAGTTGTCGTTTTGCGGGCGCTACAGGGGCTTTCTTCTCTCGATCAACACTCTGGTGACAATTGCCAATGGGCTGCTCCTCATTGCCGGCATTGTCGCCAGCCAGATCTTCCATGCTGCACTCCTTGGCAATATCCTCTGGATTGCTGCAACCCTGGTAGGGGGATCACCCATCTTTCTGCTGGCTGTGCGCGGCATCCTGAAGAGAGACTTGACAGCGGGCGTCATGGTGAGCGTGGCGATGGTTGCCGCTCTCCTCATCGGCGAATACAGCGCGGCAGCATTGGTGGCGTTCATGATGATGTTCGGCGAAATGCTGGAGAACTTCACCATGGCGCGCGCCGATGAGGCATTGAAGCAGCTCGCCCGCCTGATTCCCGCACAGGCGACGATCCTACGTGGCGGCCAGCCGGTGGTTGTGCCCATCGAGGAGTTGCAGCGGGGCGATGCTGTCGTGGTTGCCAATGGCCAGCGTATTCCTGTGGATGGCGCTGTCGTGGAAGGTCACGCCGCGGTCGATGAGTCGACTATTAGCGGCGAGTCTGTGCCTGTCGACAAAGAAGCCGGAGACCTCGTCTACGCCGGGACTCTGAATACGGCAGGCGTCCTGCAAATCATTGCCCGCAAGCTGGGACAGGATACGACGTTGGGAACCATTGTCAAACTGGTCGCCGAAGCGCAGAAGAACCAGGCGCCTGTGCAGCGACTGGCGAATCGCTACGCCCAGTATCTGGTGCCAATCACGTTTGCCATCGCAGTACTCGTCTTTCTTGCCACAGGAGAGATTGTCCGCTCAGTAACGGTTCTCGTGGTTGTCTGCCCCTGTGCACTGGTGCTGGCCACTCCGACGGCGCTTGCCGCCGCGATTGGCAACGCTGCGCGCAACAATTCGGTTGTCAAGAGCGGCGCGGCGATGGAGACCCTGGCCAAGATCGACGTTGTCGCCTTCGATAAGACCGGAACACTGACTGTGGGGCGACCGCGCGTGGTCGATGTTGTGCCTCTGGACTCCCTGCCCGATCGAGTGGTGCTGAGCTACGCGGCCAGCGCTGAGAAATTCAGTGAGCATCCACTGGGACGGGCTATCTTCGACGAAGCCATCAGACAGGGCGTATCCATTCCTGACTCTCATGCAACTGAGGTTGTGACAGGTCTGGGCGTGCGGGCTTTGAGTGGAGGACGCCAGATTACAGTCGGCAGCCAGAGATTTCTGAGTGAGCTGGGGCTACGCCTGAGCGATGAGCACGTCGTCCGCGCTCTGGCGCTGGAACAGCAGGGGCGCACCGTCGTCCCGGTTGTCCTGGATGGCCAGACGGTAGGGTTCATTGCGCTAGCAGACGTCGTACGTCCCGAGGCGACGAGCATTATCGGCGACCTGAAGGCTGCTGGCGTCAAGAGGACGGTGCTGATCAGCGGCGACAACACGGCGGCTGTGCGGTCGGTGGCTGGCCAGCTTGGCATTGACGAATACCACGCCGCGGTCTCGCCGAAACAGAAGCTAGATCTGATCAGGGGACTTCAAGCGCAGGGGCATAGCGTGGCCTATGTGGGAGACGGCGTGAATGACGCTCCTGCCCTGGCCGTCGCCGATGTGGGCATCGCTATGGGCGGAGTGGGAACAGACAGCGCCATCGAAACAGCCAAGATAGTGCTGCTGACCGATGATATGCGAAACCTGCCTCATCTCTTGGCGCTGTCGCGGCAGACGCTGCAGACGGTGCGTTTCAACGTGGCGTTTTCCATGAGCATGAATGTCTTGGCTTTGGTCTTGAGCATGCTGGGCGTCATCGGCCCGGCCGTGGGGGCCTTGATGCATGAGTTGTCGGCCTTGCCGGTTCTTGCCTACTCCGCCCGCCTCGTTGCTTTCAAGCAGCCGGACAGGGAGCAAACGAGCATCAGGTGAGACGTGTGAAACGCCGGCCGATCAACCACCGATGAGCCGTTCCAGCGAGTGTTCAAGGTCGAGGAATGCATCCTCAAAATCGCCCGTCTTGACGGCGTCTACCATACAGCCCTTGATGTGATCCTCGAGAATAATGCGGCCCACATTGTCCAGCGCCGAGCGGATAGCGGCAACCTGGATCAGAACATCTGGACAAGGAGTGCCCTCTTCGACCATCCGCTTAACGGCGCGCACATGGCCCTCGATACGCGACAGCCGATTCACCACGCTGCGTTGGCGTTCGTGGCTGTGGGGCGCCGTGCTCTTGCGCCCGGGCTGGTTGTCTGGTTCCTTTGTCTCCATCGCCATCCGCCTCCCGGATTCCACATTGAGGCAGGAAAATCCCTGTTCTCCTCGTGTGCATTATACACGGGACATCGGCGGAGAGCAAGGTGAGCCGTAGCAGCTATCCTTGCAGGTCGTGTCGAATTTCCTCGTACTCGGCTTTGCTGATTTCACCGCGAGCGTAGCGCTCTTTCAGAATGGCGACGGCATCCTTACCAGACTGCCCCGGTGACGCCAGCGTGCCGCCGGATCCTGCTGCAGGACGGGCAATCGCCCGTACGACATAAACCACCACAGCGATGACCACGATCCAGAATATGATCATGCCTAGGCCACTGAGCAGCATCCAGCCCCAATTTCCGCTGAATCCATTTCCCCATCCCCACATCATATCGAATTCTCCTTGGTTTCTCTCTAATGCGCTCTGTGTCCGCCAGAGAACGGTGGCTGTGCCACGCCGTCTGGCAGGCCGAGAACATGCTTCATCTGTACAAACTGTGTCTGGTCAATCTCGCCCAGGGCATAGCGCCGCTTGAGGACATCAAGCAGTGACTCGTTCTGCAGCGTTGCCGGCTGCTGCACATCGTGACCGGCGTGGTTCATGCCGGGCATGAGCATATGCATCATACACATTGTCTGTCTCCTGTATCTACACGTACAGCCTTCAGCAACCTACGCCTGCAGGCCACGGCGAATATCGTCGTACTCCATCTTCGAGATCTCGCCGCGGGCGTAACGCTGCTTCAGAATATCAAGTGCGTTGGACGCGGTTCCCTGACTACGCTGCTCTGTTTGCGAGCCATTGGCTGTGCCAGGAAACAACCTGCTCAAAAGCCAGACGGCCAGGGCCACAATGAACACCCAGAAAAACATCATGAAGATCATCTCAAACCCGCCGAATCCCCAACCAAAACCCATCATCATTTTCCCCTTGCACACATATGCTGCTGCGTCTGGGCAGGCCACGGTCGCCTGCTCTCATCGTGCAAGGATATTGTAGCGCAGCTATATGTCAGGAGTTTGACGCTCTTGTGAAGATTCGATGACAACTTCATTGGCACGTCAGCAAACGATACCTTCACGTAATCGGCGTGACAGGGACTGAAATGTGCTTGACAAAGAGGAGGACTATTGGTATAATATTTGCGTAATTGCGCAACTAATCACCATGGTGAGACGCTGATGGATGACACCGTTTTCGCTCTTCACGCCAAGGTGTGCCAGGTCTTGGGCCACCCCAAGCGATTGGAGATCCTCAATGCCTTGCGGGACCAGGAGAAGTCTGCTGGTGATCTGGCCGCGATTCTTGGCATCGGCAAGGCGAATCTGTCACAGCATTTGGCGATCATGCGAGAGCGTGGCATCCTCACCGCCTCGCGCGACGGATTGAACGTGTATTACCGGGTGGCCAACCCCAAGGTTATCCAAGCCTGCGATTTGATGCGCCAGGTGTTGCTGGAGCAATTGGCAGCGATGGGGGCCCTGGCCCAACAGATAAACGCAAAAGAAGGGGGCGCATCTCATGAGTAGCGGGACACAGAAAGTGCTGTTCCTCATCAACGACGGCCCGTATGGCAACGAGCGGCCATACAATGCTCTGCGGCTGGCTATGAAGTTGGCAAGCCGCCCAGAAGCAAGTGTCAGTGTCTTTCTTGTGGGAGATGGCGTCAACTGCGCTATGGCTGGGCAGCAGACGCCCAATGGCTACTATAATATCGAGCGCATGCTGAAGTCGATTGCCAGCCATGGCGATGTGGCGACTTGAGGGACCTGCCTTGATGCCCGCGGGATCGGGCCAGAGCGGTTGATCGAAGGCGTCAAACGCGGCAACATGGATTTGCTCACCGAGTGGACTGTGGCGGCCGACAAAGCGCTGATCTTTTGATCTTAGTGTGTCGCGCGGCGCTATGCCACTACGGCATCAAGAATCGAAAAAACGTGGGGGGGGCGATTGGCTAGCGACGCCAATGGCCTGTGTTGCCCGTGTTGAGGTCTCTAGAGAGGATAGGGGTAAGAAATGAACAGCAAGACGATCTTGATTCTGGGTGGAGGCATCGGCGGACTAGTCGCTGCCAACGAACTGCGGCGGACTCTGCCGCGCGAGCATCGCATCGTGCTGGTGGAAAAGAATGCCCAGCATGCCTTCGCCCCTTCGTTCTTATGGCTGATGACCGGTGATCGCAAGCCGGAGCAAATCACGCGCCCAGTGACTCAGCTTGTGCCACCAGGCGTCGAGATCATGCAGGCTGAAGCCCACGCCATTGACCTGGCCAACCGGCGAGTCGAGACAAGCGCCCAGGCTTTGACCTACGATTATCTGATCGTTGCTCTTGGTGCGGAACTCGCTCCGGAAGCGATCCCCGGCCTGGCCGAGAGTGCCCACACCTTTTACACATTCGACGGCGCAGCCAAATTGCGCGATGAGCTCCAATCGTTCAGCGGTCGAAGTGTAGCTGTCGTGGTAAGCGCTTTGCCCTACAAGTGCCCCGGCGCTCCCCATGAGGGGGCAATGCTCATCGCCAGTCTCCTGGGCAGGCGAAAATCACGCGACAAGGTCGAGGTGCACCTCTACACGCCTGAACCTCAGCCCATGCCAGTGGCTGGACCGGCCCTGGGCGATGCTGTCAAGCAAATGCTCGCAGAGCACAGCGTCGTCTTTCATCCCTTGCACAAACTGATCAGTGTCAAACCAGCTACAGGCGCACTGTCTTTTGAGGGCAGGGAACCTGTCCAGCATGACCTGATCGTCGCGATCCCGCCTCATCGCGGCCCCCGTCTGGTGCGCGAGGCTGGGCTGGCTAACGAGGCTGGGTGGGCGCCTGTGGATCGCGCCACTCTGCAGACAAAGTACGAAGGCGTCTATGCTGTGGGTGACGTGACGGCTGTGTCTATCCCTGGCCGCTGGAAAGCAGACGTGCCCATGATGCTGCCCAAGGCAGGCGTGTTCGCACACGCAGAGGCCCAAGTGGTGGCCCGCCGGATCGCTGCCGAAATCAATGGCACCGCTGTCAAAGACGTGTTCCCTGGAGCCGGCTATTGCATGTTGGAGGCTGGCGATGGTCTGGCCGGCTTCGCTTTTGGCGATTTCTTCGCCGAGCCACATCCGCAGATTCAGCTCCGCCGAACCGGGCGATCCTGGCATTGGGGCAAAGTGCTCTTCGAGCAGTGGTGGCTGGCTCCGTTTGGGCCGGGGCGCACGGCGTTGCAGACGGCAATGACGCTGGGCGCCAAGACGCTCGGCATCCCAGCCATCTTGTGAGATGCCATGAAACTCCTGATGTTCCTGACCAGCCAGTTTACGTTCCGCCCCTATGAGAAAACGCTGCCGGACGCCGCTGACGCGGGCGGCGAGGTACAGGTGGGCAATGCGGTTGTCGTCTTCGTCCACGCTGAGCCGCAGGACGAGGTCGATCCATCCGGCTTGGAAACCAAATTCGTCAAGAACGTCAAGTGGATTGCAGGGAAGCGTGAGTTGAAAGCCATCGTGCTCCATTCGTTCACGCATCTGGCTGAGACCAGCGCGTCTCCGCAATTCGCCGAAGCATTCCTGCAGAGCGC
>CAYOEZ010000234.1:0-7066 GCA_964402955.1 uncultured Ktedonobacterales bacterium
TGCAACTGCGCCAGGCCGAAGTGATTGGCCCCTTCGATCAGCATGACCGTGGCATTGGGCACATCGATGCCCACTTCGACGACGGAGGTTGCCACCAGAACATCCAGCTCACCGTGGGCAAAGCGGCTCATCGTCTCATCTTTCTCCGACCCTTTCAACCGGCCATGGACCAGACCGATGCGCAGATTAGGGAACACCTCGGCCTTCAGGTGCTCGTATTCCTCGACGGCCGCTTTGGTCTCCATGGCCTCGGATTCCTCAACCAACGGGCAGATGACGAAAGCCTGGTGCCCTTCCTGTGCCTGTTTGCGAATGAAGGTGTAGGCGCGCTCGCGGTCGCGCGGCTCAAGCCAGCGGGTCTTGATGATCTGGCGGCCTGGCGGCAGCTCGTCGATGACCGATAGATCGAGATCGCCATACATGGTCAAGGCCAGCGTGCGCGGGATGGGGGTGGCCGTCATGACCAGAATGTGCGGGTTGTACCCCTTCTGGCGCAGGACAGAGCGCTGCATGACGCCGAAACGGTGCTGTTCGTCGATGACGGCGAAGGTGAGCCGGTCAAAGGCCACGCTTTCTTCCAGCAGGGCGTGCGTGCCGATAACAATGTCGACCTGGCCAGCGGCGAGAGCATCGCGCACAGTCTGCTTGCCCGATTCGGTCAGGCTGCCAATGAGCCGCGCCAGCCGCACGCCGCCGGGGAGCATGGGCAGGGGGGGAATCGTCACCAGATCGGGCAAGTCGTTGTTGGCAATGGCCTGATCGAGCGCGTCGGGGCTGTCGCCCGCAGACGGGTCAGTAACCTTGCGCGCGAGATTGGCCAGCAGCGAAGTCATGGTCTTGAAGTGCTGGCGAGCCAGGATTTCAGTGGGGGCCATGATGGCGGCCTGATAACCGTTGCCAACCACGACCAGCATGGCCAGCAGCGCGACCACTGTCTTACCTGAGCCCACGTCACCCTGGAGCAGGCGGGCCATGGGCCGTGTCAGTGACAGGTCATCCAGAATCGCCTGCAGTACCTTGCGCTGTGCTCCGGTAAGGTCGAAGGGTAGGTCGGCGATCAGCGCGTCGAGCTTGCCGTGATCAATCATCATGGCGGTGCCAACCACGCCCTGCTGCCAGACGCGACGGCGTTGCATGAGGCCGACCTGAATCAGGAACAGCTCATCGAAGGCCAGTCTGCGGCGGGCTTGCTCGAGCGATTCGGTCGTATCTGGAAAGTGCATCTGTGCCAGGCTCTGCGGCAGCGCCGGCAGGTTGCTGCGCTCGCGCACAGCGGGCGGCAGGAAATCAGCCACCTGTGGCGCCCAGCGATCCACAACTCGCTTCTGCAAGCGGCGCATCCAGCGGTCGCCGACGCCTTCGGTCAACGGGTAGACTGGAACCAGGCGGCCGGTATGCAGCAGGTCCTCGGTGTCGAGGGTTTCCCATTGCGGCGACTCCATGACCTTTCGCCCGAGATAAACATCGATCTTTCCGCTGAGGACGATGGACTGGCCGCGCAACAGGGACGCAGTCATGTAGCCCTGGTTGAACCAGACGGCTTTGATGCTGCCGCTCTCATCTGTAACAATGGCTTCGGTTCGCACCCGGTTGTTGCGTCCCGTGATGTTTTGCACATCCGACACCGCCCCGACGATCGTTTCGATGGCGCCGATCTCAAGATCGACGATGCGTTTCATGTGGCTGAAGTCGTTATAGCGGTGTGGGAACAGGTAGAGTAGATCGCGCACGGTGTGTGCGCCGAGTTTGCTGAGCTTGGCTGCGTAGCCGACGCTGATGCCGGCCAGGGTGGTGACGGGCGCCTCCAGGCCATAGGGGTGCGCGCTCACCACGGGGCGCGCCTGGCGGACTGGCGGCGCCGGCCGCGGCCCAACCGGGCCAGGCGCTCCATCGAAATCGGGAGGCGCGTCGCCATCGCCCACCGCAAGAGGAGCATGCGGCGTGGCGGCGCGGGATGGCGGTGGCGTCGCCGGCTCACGTTCAGCGGCGCGTGTGATCAGGTCTGCCAACACGGTACGGCTGTTGCTGATTGCTTCCAGGCGCTGTTCGGCTGCCAGGCTCTGATAGGGCGATAGGCTTGAGACCACAGTCTGCACCAGGCTGTGCTCTTCGTCGTTGGCTGCTTCGGCGTCTGCCTCGCGCTGCCAGTGTTGGCTGATATAAGCGCCCAGTCCGCCAATGACGAGCTGGTCTGTACACTGCTTGCGCAATTCCAGAACGAGCATCTTATCCAGGAGATAAAACGATGACTCTCTTTTTCTCATGTGTGTTTTATTATCCACGAATCTACGTCAATCTGCGATGGCGCCATCAACGGGCTGAGCACGAGCTTACGAACTGGTAACAGGCTGCTCTTTGCCGCTGCGCATTGGCAACAGGCAGAGGCCTGCTGCGACATAGGTGGCGGCCAGGGCCAGGAAAGTAGCGGCGAGGCCATATTTGTGAGCGATGTAGCCGAGCAGGGCCGGCCACAGCGCCCCAACTCCGAACGCTACGGCAAAGAAAACACTGAAAGCGACGTCACGTTGCGCAGGCATCGCCACATCTGCCAGATAGGTCGTCAGAATGACGCTGTCTGAGTAGCTGAACATGCCATGAACGAACAACACGCCGCCCATGCCTCCATTGTGCTCGACAACTGGCGCTGGCGGATCCTCTTTGAGTTCATGCTGTCCTTACTGGCGCACCGCAACGATGCCATAGGCGCCGGGACCGGCGTACGACCCCAAAATGCAGCCAATCTCCGCGACGACAATACGCTCACGGGGATGGATGCTTGCCAGGCGATCTGCCACCTCTATAGCTACGTCGGGGGCCTGCCCGTGCACCACGGCGAGCTCTTGAAAGGGCGCCCACGATCGTACAAGCTCCACAACGCGCCCCACCTGGCGATTGTGCGTGCGCACGCGCTCGATGACGCTGATATCCCCGTCTTGAACCTTGACGATCGGCTTAACAGCCAGCAGGTTGCCCAGCGCGGCAGTGATCCTGTGCACACGCCCGCTGCGAGCAGCCCATTCCAGCGTTTCCAGACCAGCCACAAGCTGCGTGCGCCGCTTCATGTCCTCGATGAGCGAGATGATCTCGTCTATGCTCTTGCCATCCTGCGCGGCGCGGGCTGCCACGATAGCCATCCAGCCGATGCCCATGCTGATCTGCCCGCTGTCAACCACCACGATGCGCGTTGCGTCGACTGCCTGGCTCCCCGAATAGGCCGAATTGTACAGCCCGCTCAAGGCAGCCGGAGGATGGAGCGAGATGATACCGTGCAACGGCACGCCTGCCTGCTGCTGCTCCGACACAATGCTCTGAAACGCAGCAGTGAAAGCGCCCGGACCTGGCGCCGCCGTCTTGGGCAGCCCTTCATACTTGATCAGGCGACCATAGAAATCGTCACGCGACAGGTTGACGCCTTCCAGGAAAGTCTCTTCGCCAAAGGTGATGGTGGCCGGGACGACGGTGATGCCTAGCTCGCCGGCCAGTTCTGCCGGAATGTCAGCCATGCTGTCCGTGGCGATGCGTACACGTGGCGGATTGTTCATTTTTTCCTCAGCGGTCGAGACCCTCGTAGACGATGACGCCCAGAGCGCCCGGCCCCAGATGCGCCGCCAAACCTGGCCCATAGCGGCTGATCGTTACCCGGTCACGCGATGCGACGCTTTCCAATCGCTTGGCCAGATTGTGTGCTTCATTCGGCGTTGTACCATAGACGATGCCCAGCGCTTCGACGTATGGAAAGTCCGCCACAAACTCGTAGAGCCGTTCCAGGGCTTTGGCGCGGGTACGCACTTTCTCCATCAGGACAATCGCGCCATCATCCAGCCTGAGCAGCGGTTTAATGTTGACCATCGACTCCAGCAGCAACTCGATCTTGCCCACACGTCCGCCCGATTGCAGATAGTCAAGCGTGTCGACGAAAAAAAGAACATGCGTCTGCGGGAGCATGCCACGCGCCACCCGCGCCACCTCATCCAATGGTTGCCCGCTCAGCGCTAGCCTGGCTGCCTCCATGACGACGAAACCGAGCCCCAATGATGTCAATTGGGAGTCAATGACGACAACCCGGCACACGTCACGAATCGTATAGCGGTCTTTGGCCTCGATCGCATTCCGGCAGGTCGCCCCCAGCCGTCCAGACAAGTGAATGGACAGGATGCTGTCGGTGTTTTCGGCCAGCGTCGCGTAGACTGACTCAAACTCATCGGCTGACGGCGCCATCGTGACCGGAAAAACATGAGGCTGCGACCGCATGCGCGAGAACAGCGCATCCGCGCTGAGCGTGATGCGATCGCGGAACTCGTCCTGACCGAATCGCACTCTGACGGGGATAACGGTAATATCTAACGCCCGGATGATCTCGGGGTCTACGTCTGCTGTACTATCGGTAACAATATGCACACGCCCCATGCACAAACCTCCGCGGGGGGCTGTCACTTCGTCGCTGCCGGCTACTCTGTGCGGACAGGCACAAGGTTATTGTATGCGGCGCTACCGGCGCAGGCGTCCCAGAATGCCCTTGCGGGGTGAACTGCGCCGCAATATCTGCTGTCTCTGCACCTGACGCTGCACAATTGATCCGATAAGAAGAACATAGACGACCAGGATCACCAGGGCCAAAGGCCCTGAGACTCGTCTTGCGGTTGCCATGCGCATTGCTCCTCGCTGAACAGCGCCCGTGCTCGCTCCCGTTTGAGCAGAAAGGATGGCGGCCGCTTACCACTTGCCCGTGCGCAGATAGAGCCGGAGGCCGACAATCACACCGGCGACTAGTCCGCCGACTCCGCCTGCAATCACGCCTGCCCAGAAAACCGGATCGCTTAGCATGCGCTCTCCCTACCAGTTACCCGAACGAGAGTAGAGAGACATGCCGATCAGCACCCCAAGGGCCAGGGTGGGGAGAAAGGCCAGCACGAAGCCAATAATGAAGCGCTCAGCCATCGAGCGCCTTGAGAGTCTGACTGACTTCGATGTCTTCCGCAAGGTCCGCCAGTCTTTCGACGTTGGCGAGGAAGTGATTCAGTGTCACCTGGCTGGGGGCGCGTTGGTAGCTGTCACAAAGGGTGATGATCTTCTGTGCAGTGTCGCGGGCTGCCAACATGCGTTCAGTATTGGTATCGTGCATTGATCCTGTGTCCCTTGCCGCCATTACTCTGCGGAGATGATGTACATGTAGTGGGGCTGCCCGCCCTCAACAACCTCAGTTTCAACCCCGGGGTATGTCTGCCGCATCTGCTGCACCAGTGTCTGGGCGTGCCTGGCCTCGACGCCATTGCCGTAGTAGAACGTGACAAGCTCAATATCGCTGCTGCACATCTTGTCCAGCGTCGTCATGACGACTGCGCTGATGTCCGTGCCTGTGGCCACCAGGCGATCGTCAACGAGGCCGATGATCTCGCCTTTCTGCACGTCCATGCCGTCGATGTGGCTGGTGCGCACAGCAGTCGTGATTTCACCCGTGCGCACCCTGGTGGCCGCCTGTTCCATGGCCCGTCTGTTTGTTTCCAGGTCTGCGTCGTAGTTGAGGGCAAGGAGAGCAGCAATGCCCTGCGGAATTGTTGTCGTTGGCACAACGATCACGGACTTTGTGCTGAGACGTTGCGCCTCGTAGGCCGTCATGATGATGTTCTTATTGTTGGGCAGGACGATGACGTCGCTCGTCGCAACCGCTTCGATGGCCGCCAGAATCTGTTGAATGGACGGGTTCATCGTTTGCCCGCCGGGCACGATGGAACCGCAGTCCAGGCTTCTGAGCAGCTTTTCAAAGCCCGCTCCGGCGGCAACAACCACTGTCGAGATCCCCATGACCTCAGCAGCGTTGGTCGACTGTGAGGCAACCAGCTCATGTACTGGTCGGGTCGGAATGTGTGCGGGCGATTGGCTGCGCCCGGCTTCTCGAAATTCCTGATACTGCTGCTGCATGTTTTCCACGATGACATGGCTGAGCGGCCCCAGTGTCGAACCATATTCCAGCACGGGACCCGGGTTTGGCGCGTGCGTATGCACCTTGACGGTGTGCTCGTCACCGACGACCAGGGTCGATTCGCCCATGCCTGCGATGTGATTGCGAATGGCTTCAACATTCAGACTCTCACCGTGAACGATGAACTGAATGTCATAGCCGAAACCTTCCTCTGGCTCTTCTGTCCTCTCGAGTACGGCACGGGTGGCGATGGTCTGCTGCGTTGTCTCGCCGCGCACATAACGCTGGATGCCTTCGAAGATAATGTAAAGCCCGTAGCCGCCCGCATCAACGACGCCGGCGAGGCGCAGGGCCGGCAAGAGGCTGGGCGTGCGCTCCACTGCGTCGCGGGCCGCATTGACCACAACGTCGAGGACAACACGCAAGTCATCCGTTTGCTCTGCGGCGCGTGTGGCGGCGTCGGCCATCTCGCGGATAACGGTCAGAATTGTGCCTTCCACCGGCTTGATCACGCCTTTGTAGGCCGTGACTGATCCTTCTTGCAGCGCCGCCGCGGCATCGTGGACGGTCAGCCTCGACTTGTTGTCGATGCTGCGCGCCATGCCGCGCAATATCTGGGACAGAATGACGCCGGAGTTGCCGCGCGCTCCCATCAGCGAGCCATGAGAGATGGCGCGCATGACCTCGGCGATCGTGTCGCCGCTTCTCGTTGTTTCATCACGCGCCGCCTGGCAGGTGAGGAGCATGTTGGTGCCGGTGTCTCCATCGGGAACGGGAAAGACATTGAGAGCGTTGATTTCTTCGGAATGTGCCTCTAGCCAGGCAGTGGCGGCCCGGAAAGCATCCTTTATGACGGTTCCGCTGTCGATGACACGGGGCGATAGTCGTTCCACGCGCTGCTGTCGCTCAGCCAAGCTGTTCTCCCCACGTGCGGAATGTGTCGCAGTCGTTAATCGACGTTGCTGACCCGAACGCCCTGAATGTTCACGTTGACCTGTACGACCGGCAGCTCGAGGGAGCGCTCAACAGCGAATCTGACGCTGCTCATGATGCTGTGCGCAACCTCGGACACGCGCATACCATACTCAACAATGACGTACAGGTCGATCACGATGTTGTCATGGTCAACAAAATGCACGTCGATGC
>CAYOEZ010000235.1:0-7016 GCA_964402955.1 uncultured Ktedonobacterales bacterium
CGGGCGGTTTGGGTGAAGGCGTCCGGGTCCATGGTGGAGCGGTCCACCGGCGTCTGGGCGGCGAAGTTGACGATGGCGTCGATCTGATGCTCGCGATTCGTCTTCTGCACGAGGGGCGCGTCACAGCTGTCGCCCAGCACAAATGTGTATCGCGTGTCGCCTGCGATGTCCTTCAGGTTGTCCGGATTGCCGGCGTACGTCAACTTGTCATAAACGACGATCTGGTAGTCGGGATGGGTGGCTAGAACGTAGCGGGCGAAGTTGCAGCCGATGAAGCCGGCTCCGCCTGTGATGAGTAGATTCTTCAACTGCGCTCTCCCTGATGCATGCCAGCCGAAATGCACTTGGCTTGCCTGTCGAATAGGTTCCTCGCTTGCACTGTGCGCCATAGTACACTCAGGGCGCAGACGGTTCAACCACCGAAGTAGCACACCCAGTAGATAGGCTACCAGCTTCTCAGTGGTAGTAGTGACTCGGAATCGCCACGTCGTTACCTCGCGCGGCTACCAAATACCTGTCTCTGTCCGTGCCAACTAATTCTCGCCACCATGTGCCTACTTGCCCGAATTCCAAGGGTTTGGTGGTTCCGTCCGGGTGATTTGCCTGCCGGCTCTTCCACTCCAGAACCTCTTCTCGCGATGCCCACGCAGCATCAGCGGCAATTGAGGAAAGGTTGCTCTCTCGTGCATTTCTGTGCATCGGGCACGCACAATCTTCTGCTTGATACGGATTCGGGCATCGCTGTATCTCTTCAACCATGCGTCGTCCGACGACTTCTGGGATTTGGTGGGTGACGACCCACGTACCTGAAATGGCCATCAGACACGAGGCATTGATGTCTATGAAGAAGTGTCGCCAGAAGTATTGATTGCATATGGGGCATCGCCAAAAAGAATGGTGCTCATCAAGATGTTGATGTACATTCGACAGCTGGGCGGTGCACAGCACACAGTGGGCGAGACCCTCAGCCTTGCTTCCGCAGTGTTGCAGTTCCAGATAGAGTTCCAATTCCTCTGGGTACCATTCCCGATTTGTTCGCCGTTTGTCCGTGCGCCGCCTCTCCTCTTCAGCCTTAGCGTGGGCGTTAAACTGGCGAACCAGTCGCATTGCTGCGTAGAGGACGAGTCCCATCACAACAACGAAGCTTGCGGTAAGGGCGAGGTCAAACGCTCCAGGCGTCAACTGATCCATGATTCCCTCACTGTGAGTCTCGGGGGGCAATCGACGTGGCGCAGGCACCTGCTATCTGCCGTCAGCGATACACGTCACGTCGGTGTCCGATTCTTGTTACCGTGATCGTCTGGTCGTCGTCATCAATTTCGTACACAACCCGATACTCGCCCTCACGTAGCCGGTACAAATCCGTACTTCCCTGCAGCTTGCGGGCGCCGATTGGGCGCGGCGTAGTCGCTAGAGCATCTACGGCCTCTGCAATCCTGTCCTTGATCTCCCTGGGCAAGGCTCGGTATTCCTTAGCGGCAGATGAGGCGAAGACAATCCTATACGTCTCGGCCATGTGTCTTCTTCTCGTGCTCTCTCTCCGCCTTCAGGTCTTCCCACTTCACTTTTGATTCCTTGAGGCGCGCATGTGACACCAAGATGTCATAGACATCTTCCCACACATCTCCAAACGTGTCCAGGCTGATCAGCACGCCTGTTCTATTCCCTGATTCGTCGGTGACATATTGGATCCCCTTGGTTGTCATGATTCCTGTCTCCTTTCTTTGGGGACATTCAGTGCATTTTCCCATCCGCACAGACGCTCTCGCCCCGCGCCTTTGCCCACTCTGTCATGCGGCGCGGATCGCCTTGCCACAGGCGAGGTCCGGCCCAGGGGCGCGGCCGGGGCGGCTCTGCACACTGCAGCTTGATCACCGGGAACAAATCGGTGGGTGGATCGTGAGGCAAGCCCTCGATGTAGAGATGGTCCTCAGTCTGCTCGAATGCAAGCTCCTGGCCAGTGGTGAGGAGGGTGGCGCGCAGCACGCGCGTCGCCAGGCCGCCCAGGGTCATCGTTGGCCTGCCATCCCAGAAGCGGACGATCAGGTAGAGGTTGTTGCCTTTGCGTGTCTGGCGGCCGTAGGTGATGAACTCGCAGACATCGCCGGCCTCCGAGCCGTAGATTGCCTCGCCGTGCACATCCATCCATTTGCCGATGGCAGCCATCTGCGCCACGAACTCAGGCGGAAGCTGGCCGTCCGGCTGCGGGCCCACGTTGAGCAGAATATTGCCGCCCTGGCCGGCGGATGTGACGAGGAAATCGAGCAGAACGTCGGCAGGCCGCCAGCGCTCACCGATGGTGTAGCCCCACAGACGCCAGGTGCTCACCTGGCACGATTCCCAGAGCCGGTTCTCTGGGATGATCTGGTGCTCCGGTGTGCCAAAGTCGCCCAGTTCACGGGAGAGGCCGGGAGCTTCAATGGCGTTGTCTGCTACGACGGCGCCCAGGCGATTATTGATCAGAATGTGCGGCTGGAGCGAGCGCATCATGCGCACAAGCTCGGCGCTCTGCCACTCTTCCTGAGAGCGCGGCCATGCGCCATCGAACCACATCACGTCTATCTTACCGTAATTGGTGAGCAGCTCACGCACCTGGCCATGAATGTAGGAGCGGAATGCCTCCCAGCCAGCGGGATCATGCCTTGGCCCGTCCCAATAGGCCGGGATGCGCCAGTCGGCCAGCGAATAGTAGAGACCTACGCGCAGCCTGGCGGCGCGGAATGCTTCAACGTATTCGCGCACGAAGTCGCGGCGGGGGGCCTGGCTGGCGGTGCTGTAATCGGTCAGTTTGGAATCCCAGAGGCAGAAGCCATCGTGGTGGCGGGTGGTGAGCACAGCATACTTCATGCCAGCTTGCCGGGCGACGCCGGCCCAGGCAGCGGCGTCGAAATGCTGCGGGTTCCAACGACAGGCTTGCTCGCTGTAGGCGCGCTGGTCGAGGTGCTCACGGAAGAGCACCTGCTCGCCCCGCCCGTACTCAGAGTATGCGCCCCAATGGATAAACATGCCGAAACGAGCATCAGGAAACCACTTCCAGTACGATGGAAGGTCTGGCATTCTAGAGTATCCCCACTTTGCTGAAATCGCCCACGACCATGCGATAGGCGCGGGGCTTGATCTGCGATTTGGTGATTTCCACGTTGCGCCCGATCAGGCTATCTTCGATGCGATAGCCGATGTCGGTTATTCGGCATTTTTCCAGAATCACGCTATGCTCGATCTCGCTGCCGGCGATGATGCAGTCGTGGTGGATAGACGTGTACGGGCCGACGTATGAGTTCTCGATGCGCGTGCGCTCGCCGATGATGGCGGGACCGCGCACGGTACTATTGATGATGTGTGCGCCCTTCTCGAGGGTGACGCGTCCGATGATATGTGAGTCTCCTTCGACGCTGCCCTCATTGTGTGCGTCCATTACATCAAGAATGAGACGATTGGCGTCGAGGATGTCTTGCATCTTGCCAGTGTCGATCCACCACCCGGTCAGGAGGTGGGAGCGCACGTCGTAGCCGTGGTCGATCATATACTGGATGGTCTCAGTGATCTCAAGCTCGCCGCGTGCGGACGGCTTGATGGCGTTGACGGCCTCGAAAACGTGATGGTCGAACATATAGATGCCGATGACGGCCAGGTCGCTCACAAACTGCTTTGGTTTCTCGACAAGTCGCGTGACGCGCTCGTTTTCGACGATAGCGACGCCCAGTTCCTGCGGATTTGGTACCTTGTAGAGGATGATCTGGCAGTTCATGGGGCTGTTGCGGAAGGCATCGACCAACAGTACCACGCCGTCGCGAATGAAGTTGTCGCCAAGGAAGAGGACGAAGCGGTCGTCGCCAATGAAATCACGGGCTATTTTGATGCCGTGAGCAATACCAAGAGGCGCATCCTGGGGGATATACGTCACCCGGGCGCCGAATTGAGAGCCGTCGCCGACAGCCGCCCTGATCTGATTGCCTGTGTCGCCGATCACGATACCGATATCGGTAATGCCCGCGTCGACGAGGTCTTCAATCGCCCAGAAGAGCACCGGTTTGTTGGCAAGGGGAACCAGTTGCTTGGCCCCCGTGTAGGTGAGTGGGCGCAGGCGCGTGCCTTGCCCTCCGCTCAGGATCAGTCCTTTCACAGGTGAACCTCCTTGCATAGTCAAAGGAATAGTCAATGGTTTGTCAAGAAGCGCCGGGCTGCAGGGGGCGTCGCGGTCGCCTACCTTGCAGCTGTGTACTTTTCTGCTGTGTCGGCCATGACCCGGGCGTCGTCCGGATTTTCGTGATCGTAGCCCAGGATGTGGAGCAGCCCGTGCACGAACAACTCCCCCAGTTCTTGCTGGACGGGATGCCCGTACTCCGTGGCCTGTGCGATGACGTGTTCGTAGGAAATGACAATATCGCCGAGCTGTTTTGCCTCGCAGGGAGGCGTGACAAATGAATCGCCAGCGCCCGGCAGCATCGAAAAGGAGAGCACGTCGGTGGCGGCGTCGAGGTTGCGGTATTCCTGGTTGAGCACGCTGATGCCCGTGTCATCGGTGATGAGCAGGCTGATCTCGACCGGGCCATCGATGTTTTCCCCTTTGAGAACGGCGCTGGCCAAACGCTCCAGGTATGCTTGATCAAGCCGAGGCTCAAACGCGGGGCTGCATTCGATGACAAGCACGATGGGTATGCCTCCTCCGTCGAAATAGCGCCATATTGTCGCATGGCAATGCTAGCGCGCTGCTTCGCTCACGTGCGCCGCTGCTTGCTCCGGCATGGGTAGGCCGGCGGGGGGGAGGGCGGGAACTGCGCTGCCCTCTGGCGGCTGTGCCGGACCAGCAAGGGAAGGATATTGGATACGTGGGTGATAAACCCCTTGCAGGACGCCACAGAAGGCCTGGCGAATCAGGCTCAGATCGTGCAGTGTCAAGTCACACTCATCCAGTTGCCCGTCTGTCACCACCGAAGCAACGATGTCCGTGACGATGCGCTCCATTGTTTCCTGAGAGTGATCGTGGCTGGCGCGTACAGCGGCTTCGACGCTGTCGGCCAGCATCAGGATGCCGGCCTCGCGTGATTGCGGCTTCGGGCCCGGGTAGCGGAAGTCTGCCTCATTCACGTCTTCGCCGCGCGCTTTGGCACGCGCAACGAAGAACCCCACCAACTTGGTGCCATGGTGCTGGGGAATCATATCCTGGATGCGCTTGGGCAGGCGGTGCCTTCGCGCAAGCTCAAGACCATCGCTAACGTGGGAGATGATCGCCGCGGCGCTGGTCTTAGAGTCGAGTGTGTCATGAATGTTCATTCCGTCAACCTGGTTCTCGATGAACAAGTAGGGGCGGCAGACTTTGCCAATGTCATGATAGTACGCGCCGACGCGGGCCATGAGCGTGTCAGCGCCGACGGCTTCTGCTCCTCGCTCAGCCAGCGTGCTGATGACCACGCTGTGGTGGTACGTCCCGGGCGCTTCCAGGAGCAAACGACGGAAGAGGGGTTGCGAAGGGTGCGCCAACTCGAGCAGGTGCAGGACGGTTGTTGCACCCACCAGGTTGCCCAGGGGGGCAAATACAACCGCCGTGATGGCTGCCGCCAGGCTGCCGTTGGCCAACGCCATGAGCGAAACGACAAGTAGGGTGTTACTATCGATGTCGGGCGTCGGAAGAAGAAAGGCGAGCACGACGGCAATGTTGGTCACGGAAACGATGACGCCGGCCCAGAAGAAGGCGCTCAGACGCTCCACGTGGCGCGCTCGCAGCGCGGCGACAGCGCCCCCGAGCATGACCATGGCTCCGACATCGAGGGCGAGCCCGGAGCTGTAGCCGGCAAGAATGCCCAGCATGACCGCCACGAGCACCGCCAGTTGCTGGTCGATGAGCATACCAATGAGCATCGGCGCCAGAGCAAACGGTACAACATAGACCCAGCTCACGTTCTCGAGTACATGTTCGCTGCCTGCCAGCCGCCCGGCAAGCACCATAAGGAGGATGCCTCCAAGCAGCAGAATAGATCGGTAATCGCCGGCCAGCACAGAGGGCTGGAAATACCTCAGGTAGGTCACCAGGATGCCGACAATGATCAGGACGAGGAGAACCGCGCTGGCGATGTCGGGCCAGTCGTAGTGAGCTTGTTGCAAGCCGAGAGCTTCCAGTTTCTCCAGGTCGAGGGCGCTGACGACGTTGCCGTCACGAATGACAATCTCGCCTTTTTCAACAACCTCGCGCACAGGCTCGATCTTGTCCTGCGCGTCGCGCTTCTGTTTCAGCGTCTCGGTCGAGTTGAATATCTCATTCGGCTTGAGAAGGTCGCTGACGATGGCTACGGCCACAGGTAGTTGGTCGGCGCTGAGGTTCTGGCCGAAACGGCTGGGGAGTTTGGACTTAATGGAGACGATATCGGACTGGCGCACACGGTCGCGCATGACCTCGTCAAGAACGCGGCTGCTTTCCGATGCCACGAGCGGCCACGTGTAGTCGCTGATGGCGAGAATCGCCCGTGTGGTCGCCGGCGTGACAATGCCATCGGCCAGGCGCTGAATGCGGTCTTTCTTCTGGTCGCTGGTGACGGTCGTGTCGGCACGGATGTTGGCAATACCGTTGAAGAGCACCGTGGCCTGCGCGCGCTGTTGCTGGGCAACGCCCGGGTCATAGTCGTAGACGTCGGGGACGTTGGCGGCGGCAGCGTCTTTCGCCTGGCGCGTCTTGAGCTGGCTGGCGTAGGAGACGCGATTGGGCGAGCGCACGTTTTGTTTGGCGACGTCGCCCACGCGCAATGGCGCCGGGCCTGACTGGACAGACATCGTGAGAATGAGGATCAGACCAACAGCCAGGGCCAGGGCAAAAAGGAGCGCGGGCAGTCTGGCAGGCCAGACGATGCGTCGGCGTGCCTGCTTCTTGGTAACGTCTTGCTGGGGATCGCTGCCTGTTTCATTCTCCATATTCTCTATGCCCAATGTTACCACGAAAGAATGACCGTGTCAATGCGGCATGGATTCGGGGTAGTGTATCATATTGTGTGTAAGCTGTCTTGACGGGAGAAGACAATAGGCGT
>CAYOEZ010000236.1:0-6978 GCA_964402955.1 uncultured Ktedonobacterales bacterium
GCGACCAAGACGCCGATTGTGCTTGTGCCTGCCGAGGCTAAGGACGCTATGGTTAGGGGTCTGGGTGCTGCTTATGTCCATCAACGCTACCGGCTGCGTTCGACGTGGCAACCGGAAGCGCCGCTGTCGCGCTGGCTGCGCTGGGCCCACGTGCGCGACCAGGTCAACCCGCCCAAGGGCGAGGATCTATACGCCTTCTATAAGCTGCCACAGTAATCAAAAGTCCACCCCTGCCCTACCTTCTGTCTGAGGAGGGGCGAGGGTGAATCCAGGAGAGAGATTCATGCAGGCAACGACGGATCGCAAGCGATCCCTGCTGGACAAGCCGCTTTTCAGCAACATCTCCCTCAATTGGGGAGCAATAATCATTATCGCGCTCATTCTTCTTGCCGTCAGCACACGCTACTACGACCTGGGCACACGTGCTCTGCATCATGATGAGAGCATCCACGCGCGCTGGTCGTGGGATCTGTACCAGACAGGCAACAGCTTCCGCCATGATCCTACCTATCACGGGCCGTGGCTCTACTACGCCGTCAACGTTGCTTTCCTGCTCTTCGGGGCGACGGACTTCACGACGCGCGTGGCGCCTGCCCTTTTCGGCGTCCTGCTAGTGCTCATGCCGCTGCTGCTGCGCAAGCAACTGGGACGGGCAGGCGTTCTTGCTACGATGTTCTTCATCGTTGCATCTCCCTCGATTATGTACTACTCGCGTGCCCTCCGGCATGACATCTTTGCCCTCTTCGGGACGATGGCAATGGTCATAGCCATCTTCCGCTTTCTGGATGACCGCAAGCTAAAGTGGTTGTATTTGTTTACGCTTGGCTTCACTATATCCTACGCCAGTCATGAGCTGACGTTTATCACAGGATACATCCTGCTCGGCGCCATGGCCATTGCTGTGCTCTATGAGTATACACGCCTGTGGCCGCTGGCTGTTTTGGGTCTGTTTGTCTATGCTGCCGCGCCGGCGATCAACCTGCCCATCGCTCTTCTGCTTCTAGCTGTACCTGTGGGGCTGTTTCTCGTTCTGCGCGTTGCCAAAGGGTTCGGCTTTGACGCGGGAGAGCGTCTGAATGTGGGGCTTGTGACGCGCACGCTTGCCAACATCCCCGGGCATGAGTATGCCATTATGGCGCTGATCTGGGCGGCCATTTCGGTGCCTCTGTTCACGACCATGTTCAACTGGCTGCCGGGCATCAGCAGCGGAACCATCGGCGCCATCACCTACTGGCTCTCCCAGCACGGCGTGGCACGTGGCTCACAGCCGGCCTACTACTATCTGGTCATGCTGCCCGTCTACGAGTTCATGCCGCTCATTCTGGGGACGATCGGTATCATCTTCTGGGCGGTCAAGCGTGCTATGGCTCGCCGTGCGGCGGAGCGCCAGTCGGAAGAGCAGACAGTCATCACGCAATACTTCCCGTTCTTCCTGTTCTACTGGTTCCTTGCCAGCCTGATCTTGTACTCCTGGGCCGGCGAGAAGATGCCCTGGTTGGTCATTCATATCACACTGCCGCTTTGTGTCCTGGCTGGCTGGTTCATTGACAAACTGATCAATGCCATTGATCTGGACAGCATCCGCGAGAACGGAACGCTGCTTCTCGGTGGTTTGATCCCCCTCTTTGTTATTCTGATCGGCGCGGTTGTGCGTTCCCGTCCTGTCCTGGGCAGCACGGCCCTGGCGCAGCAGACGCAGACAGTGCAGTGGATTGCCATGGTGATCATCCTCTTCGCTGTCGCCGTTGCCATTGGCTGGCTGTGGAACAAGGTTGGGACGCGCTCCGTGGCGCAGATGTTTGTCGTTGTCCTTTTTGTAACGCTGTCGATCTTCACTGTTCGGGCTGCCTGGACGGCGAGTTTCATCAACTCCGACATTTCCAAAGACATGCTCATTTACGTCCAGACAACGCGCGATGTCACGAATGTCGTCAAGCTTGTTGACCAACTCTCGATGCGCCTGACGTCCGGCAAGGACCTGGTGATCAGCTATGATGATGAGTCGTCGTGGCCGCTGACCTGGTACTTCCGTGACTACAAGAACCAGAAGTTTGAGCCAAAGGGGCCAACGTCCCCGCCCGATATGCCGGTCGTCATCGTCGGTCTCGCCAACGACGACAAGGTAAAGCCGCTGATGGGCAAGTACGATCGAACCGCCCTGAAGCTGCGTTGGTGGTTCCCTGAGTTCTACAAGTCCGCCGATGAGACGGCGCGCACGTTCCTCGACCAGGCAGGCAAGTCGAAGTTGCCGGCCAAGGTTACCTGGAGCGATACGTTCAGTTCGGTGCTCGGCTCGCCAGTCGGTCGCTCGCGGCTGTGGCGCTTCTGGCTCTACCGCGACCTGTGGGATCCCAACACAGGCAAAGAAGTGACGTATGGACAGCTTGGCTCAACAGATTTCGTCGTCTATGTACGCAAGGATCTAAGTAATAGCTTCTGGTCGGGCGGTCCGGCGGTGACGAAGGCCGCAGCGCCCTCGGCTGAGCAATCCAGCTATGAGCGGGCGACGCGCACAATCGCCGCCGCGGCCACGTTCGGCGGCCAGCGCGGCACGGGCAACGGCCAGTTCAGCGATCCCAAAAATGTCGCGCTGGACGGCCAGGGCAATATCTACATTGCCGATACGCTTAACCATCGCATCCAAAAGCTGGATAGCACGGGCGTGTTCGTGTTGGCCTTCGGTTCGCCGGGTGAAGGCGATGGCCAGTTCAATGAGCCGTGGGGCGTTGCGGTTGACAAAGACGGCAACATCTTCGTGTCTGATACGTGGAACCACCGCATCCAAAAATTCGACAAAGACGGCAAGTTCCTGCTGAAGTGGGGCGGTGGACTGGTCGACACGAAGGGAATCGCCGACGGCCAGCCTGGCGCCTTCTACGGACCGCGTGCGCTGGTAATGGACAAGGATGGCAACCTGCTGGTATCGGATACCGGCAACAAGCGCATCCAGAAGTTCGACGTCAACGGCAAGTTCCTGGCCCAGTTTGGCGTCGTAGGAACACTCGATGGTCAGTTCAATGAAGCGGTTGGCATCGCAACGGACAAGGACGGCAACATCTACGTCGCCGATACCTGGAATCACCGCATCCAACGCTTCGACGCCCAGTTCAAGTATCTGGGGCAGTGGCCGGTGTCGGGCTGGGACAGTGAGTCTATCGTCAACAAGCCTTTCCTGGCGACCGACGCCGATGGCAACGTCTACGCCACCGATCCTGAGGGGCATCGTGTGCTCAAGTTCACACCCACCGGCAGCATCCTGGCCGTGTGGGGCAAGTTCGGCAATGATGCGCCATCGTTCAACCTGCCAGTGGGAATCGCCATCGATGGCAGCGGCAATGTGTTTGTCGCCGACGCCCTCAACCAGCGTATCCAGAAGTTTGCTCCTGTTAAGTAGCCCGGGCGTCAGGGCGCGGAGTCACGGCCGCGGAGGCAGTCCCTCCGGAGTCGTGACTCCGTGACGCCTTGCGCCTTCTGGAGGATCAGTTGCTGCGGAAATGGTCGCCGGTCATCGGTCTGCTGATGACCGTTGTTTTTCTCTGGTTGGTGCTCTCTAATATCCACCTGGAGAAGATGGGCGCGGCCTTGCGCACGGCCGACTACATCTACGTGTTGCCGGCTTTCGCGTTGACGCTCATCGACTACCTGGTGCGTACAGTCCGCTGGCAGATCATCCTCCAGCCAACCAAACGTGTGTCGTTTCGCAGCGCGTTCGGGGTGCTGATGGTCGGCTTTGCCGCCAACAACCTTCTGCCTGCTCGTATAGGCGAGATCGTGCGCGCCTACACGCTTGGCCGCGAGGAAAAGCTCAGCAAGAGCCTTTCACTGGCAACCATCGTGGTCGAACGTGTTTTCGATGGCGTCACGATCATGGGCTTTCTGGCAGCGCTGTCGCTTGTCTACAGCCTGCCAAGCTGGGGGCAGGTTTTGGCGCGAGGCGGCGCACTCGTCTTTGGTACTGCGGCCGTCGGTATCATTCTCTTGCTCTTCCAGGAAAGACGCACGCTGCGCTCTCTCGAGATCGTGCTGCGCCCGTTCCCGGCACGGCTGGGTCTTGCCGTGCAGCGCATGGCTCGTTTCTTCCTCGAGGGGTTGCATGCCTTGCGTTCGAAGCGTAGCCTGGCCCTGATCATCATCCTTTCGATCGTCGTGTGGTCGCTTGAGGCGTCGGCCTATCTGATGCTCATCATGGGATTCCATCTGCCGATCGACGGGGTCAACCGCGTCTACGCTGCTGTCTTCCTGCTGACGGTTATTAACCTGGGCAACATTGTTCCCGCTGCGCCAGGGTATGCCGGGAGCTTCGAGTTCTTTGCCATCCAAGCCCTGACCACCTTTAGCAGCGGCGTCACCAGCGAAATGGCGCTGGCCCTGGCCGCCGTGTCGCATGCCTACCAATATGTCCTGGTCACGGGCATTGGCCTCTTTTTCCTGTGGCGCATGGGCTTGAGCCTGAGCGCGCTGCAGAAGAACGTACAGGAAGAGTCTCACGAACCAGAAGGGACCCGGTAGGCGCTCCAGGGATCGTCGTGTTTGCTCTCATGTGCGAACCAGGTGATGTGACTCTGTGACGACAAGAGGAAGTGCACGATGCTGCGAAACTGGAAATTCTGGCTGGGTTTGATCATCAGCCTCTTTTTTCTTGCGCTGGCCTTTCGGGGTGTGCAACTCAACGACGCCTGGCAGGCGCTCTCGACGGCCAACTACCTCTACATCCTGCCCGCGCTCGTGATGTACTTCATCGGCGTGTACCTGCGGGCGTGGCGCTGGCGCGTCCTGCTCAAACCCGTCAAAGACCTGACAGCCGGCCGCCTCTTCCCCACGGTTGTTATCGGCTACATGGCCAACAACATCCTCCCGGCTCGCCTGGGCGAGGTCGTGCGCGCCTACATCCTGGGTGCGAAGGAAACGGTCAGCAAGAGCGCAGCGCTGGCGACAATCGTTGTCGAGCGCATGTTTGATGGGCTGTCGATGATTGGTTTCATGATCGTGATCCTGTGGCTTTTCCCGCTGGGAACGGGGTCAGGAGCTGATCTCTTGCAGGGCATCCTGCGCGTGGGCGCTCCCCTCTTCCTGATCGCACTCATCCTTTTCCTGGTGATCGCGTCGTCGCGTTCGCTGGCGCTGCGCCTGACCGATTTCTTCTTGAAGTTCCTGCCCGCTGGCTTGCGTACGAAGATCAACAGCGTTATGGGCGCTTTCCTCGATGGCCTGGCCGTGCTGCGCAGCCCCAGGGATGTGTTGATCGTGTTTTTGCTCTCGATCATCGTGTGGTTGTTTGAAGCGAGCATGTACTATATCATCATGCTCGGCTTCAATTTCTCGCAGCCATTTTATGTGCTGTTGCTGGCCACGGCAGCGGCTAACCTGTTCACGATAGCGCCCTCGACGCCGGGCTACGTCGGCGTTTTCGACTTCCCGGTGCGGGCTACGCTGACTGCGTTTGGCGTGGCCGAAAGCGTCGCTATCAGCTTCACCCTGGTCTTGCACGCTGCGCTGTGGGTGCCTGTTACGCTGCTGGGCCTCTACTACTTGTGGCACGAGGGCCTGTCGCTGGGGTGGTTGCGGCAACGTAGCGCGAAGAAGACTGAGTAATTTGACAAAGTCACATTTCCTTCAGGACGTGTAGTGGCGCGCTCACTTGCGCGCCATAGGTCGGCGGAAGACACCGCCGACCTACACAGATGGCACCCTAACGGCGATCAAGAGACTCGGCTTGCCGAATGTGACATTGTCAAAGTAACCAATAGGACAGAAGACAATGAAAATCGGAATTGTTGGCGCAGGCATTGCAGGCCTCACCGCAGCCTATGAGCTGTGCAAAGCCGGCCACAAAGTGACGATCTACGAGAAAGACAGCTTCGCCGGCGGTCTTGCCTCTGGCTTCAAGGATGAGACCTGGGACTGGCCGCTCGAGCGATTCTACCACCACCTCTTTCAAACAGATAGTGACATCCTCAGCCTGGCCAGGGAAATCGGCTCGGAGGTCATCTTCCGCCGCCCAATCACGGCCGTGTGGTCGAAGGGCGCGGCCTATCCGTTTGACAGCCCCATCGCCGTTCTGAAGTTTCCCCATCTCGACTTCGTCGACAAAGTGCGCATGGGGCTGGTTGTGCTCTACCTGCGTTTCAGTAACGATTGGAAGGTGCTCGAGAAGGTCACGGCGCATGAGTGGTTGCGCGAGTATATGGGCGCGACCGGCTATGCCATGATGTGGGAGCCGCTGTTGATCGGTAAGTTCGGCGATTTCTATAAAGACGTCAATATGGCGTGGTTCTGGGCGCGCATTCACAAGCGTAGCCCCTCCCTCGGCTACTTTGCCGGCGGCTTCCAGGTTTTTGTAGACACGCTCAGAAAGGCCGTGGAAACTGGTGGCGGCGTGATCAAGCTAGGGGTTGGCGCTCAGGGCATCGAGAAGACAGCCAGCGGCGTCCGCCTGCGCACGGCGGAAGGTGACGCTGAGTTTGACAAGGTCATCGTTACGCTGTCGCCTGGCCTACTGGCCCGGCTCACCCCCACCCTGCCGCCCGACTACCTGGCCAATCTGACGAGCCTCGACTCGATGGGCGCGGTGGTGATGACGGTGGCGCTCAAGCAGCCGCTGACTGATGGCGTCTATTGGATCAACATGCGCAAGGACGATTTCCCCTTCCTGGCGCTGGTCGAGCACACGAATTACATGGAAAGCAGCCACTATGGCGGCGATCATGTTGTCTACCTGGGCGACTATCTGCCAGCCACTCATCGCTATTTCACAATGACGAAGGAAGAGCTGGAAGACGCGTTTTTCCCCAGCCTGACCAAGGTCAACCCGAAATTCGACCGCTCGTGGGTGCGCAAGACGTGGCTGCACCGCGAGGCATACGCCCAGCCCGTGGTTAAACTCAATCACTCCAGGAACGTGCCCGCGATGGTAACGCCCATCCCCAACCTCTACTTCGCCAGCATGGCCCAGGTCTATCCCTGGGACCGCGGCACCAA
>CAYOEZ010000237.1:0-6883 GCA_964402955.1 uncultured Ktedonobacterales bacterium
AAGTGCATATGTGAGAGGTCTAAATGGCACCGTTCCTGCACCAAGGTCAGCCTAATCTAACAATGTCAAGTTATTCGTTTCGCATTCGTTGGCTAGACGTTGGCTACAAGATCTGCCCGTCTGGCGGAGCCCCGGTTGCCTCACGCCGCGCGTCGATGTCATCGGCGTACTGCAACGCGGCCCGCCCGCGCTCACCGGTACGGATGCGAATCACGTCTTCCACCGGATACACGAAGATGATGCCATCGCCCGGGCTGCCCGTCTGCGCGGCCTGGCAAACGGTCTCGATCGCCTTGTCCACATTGTGGTCGCTGAGGACAATGTTGACCTGCGTCCGGGGCAGAAGGTCAACCTGATAGGTGCCGGTCCGCCCGGTAAGAGTAATCCCGCCTTGTCGCCCGTGCCCACGGCATTCGCTCACGTTCATGCCAACAATGCCGATCCGGCGTAGAGCATCCTTGACGTCGGGCAGTTTGTCTTCACGAATGATTGCCTCGATCTTCTTTGTCATCCTGGCCTCTCCATCCATATGTCCCGTTCTATGCGTACGCCCGCTCACCATGCTCGCTGATATCGAGTCCCACACGCTCTTCGTCTTCAGACACGGCCAGCCCCACAGTGCGTTGCAACACTTTGGCAATGCCATAGGTCATGATGAAGGCAAAGCTGGCCGTCGCCGCGACCGTCACAAGCTGCACGACAAACTGAGCGGGATGGCCATAGAAGAGACCATCGGCGCCAGCTGGATTGATGGACTTGGTGGCGAACAGCCCCGTCGCCAGCGCTCCCCACAGCCCACCCATTCCGTGACACGCCCACACATCCAGCGACTCATCCAGGCCACGGCGTTGGCGCAAGCGAATGGCATAGTAACTGATGGGGGCAGCCAGCGCGCCGATGATCAATGCTGCAAGCGGGGTCACGAAGCCTGCCGCCGGGGTGATGGCCACAAGCCCCACCACCGCGCCGGTTACGATGCCCAGGACGCTCGGCTTATTGTCCAGCCAGCTCAGGAGCATCCACACGAGACCAGCCGCTGCTGCCGCTGTGTTTGTGTTCACCACAGCGGTCACGGCCAATCCATTGGCAGCCAGGGCGCTGCCGCCATTGAAGCCAAACCAGCCCATCCACAGTAGTCCCGCTCCCAGAACGGTGTAGGGGATGTTGTGCGGTTCCCATGACACGCGACCGAAGCCATTGCGCTTTCTAATCACATTGGCAAAGGCCAGGGCCGAAAAACCGGCAGCAACGTGCACAACCGTTCCGCCTGCGAAGTCAAGCGCACCCAACTGGCGTAACACGCCTCCTACTCCCCAGACCCAATGCGCTATGGGATCATAGACCAGGGTGGCCCACAGCAGGCCGAAGAGCAGAAATGTCCTGAAGCGCACGCGCTCCACAAACGCGCCCGTAATCAGAGCCGGGGTGATCACGGCGAACATCATCTGATATGCTGCAAAAGCTAGATGCGGGATAGTCGGTGCGTAGTCGGGATTGGGAGCCGCGCCGACGCCGAAGAGACCCCAAAAGTTCAGGTTACCGACGAGACCAGCCACACTTGGCCCGAAGGCCAGCGAATAGCCCAGCAGAACCCACTGCACGCCGATGAGACCCATGAACATGAAGCTCAGGTTGAGGGTCGAGAGCACGTTCGGCTTACGCACCATGCCGCCATAGAAGAAGGCCAAGGCTGGTGTCATCATCATGACCAGAGCAGTTGCTACCAGGACCCAGGCTGTGTCGCCTGAGTTGATTGCATCCATCGCTTCATCTCCTGTACTGGTTCTGTGTTACTCGCTGCCGGCTTTCGAGCATACCAGGTTGAAATTGGCCCGTCCAGACATCGGGTGTGATGGCTGGGAGTATTGTATCAGGCCGTCTGGCCTGGCGTCGATTACCCAAATGGGTACTTCTGGCTCACTCGCCAATTGCCGGCCCGGGAGATCGATGAGGCGAAGGGCGCGCACACGAACACATTGCCACAAGATTTCGATGCTCATCGAACTCTAATCGTCTCTTAATGTGCTTCTAATCTGATTCTGGCAGAATAGGCCGTGTTGAGGGAGGCAGCTACGAAGACAATGTAGCCGAACCTCACAGGCAATAACAAGGTTAACAATCAAATGGTGTCCGAAAAGGGGGTGGTGATGATGGCGACCAGGGCTCTCTCCCTGCCGCTTAAAGAATTGAATATACCTGTACCCCCAGAAGGCAACCACGGAACCACCATGCGCAGGGAGAGAGTCCACCTGTCACCACATCACGCACCACATCACGTGCACGTATCACGAGCTTAGACTTCTTCCTCTCCTCCTCTTTCTCGTCCCCATGGCCGACCGGCAGGGGGGGCCGGCGGCCGTGGGTGTACGAGATTAGAAAATAACCGGCTCGTACCCTGGGCAACCAGAGTCACGAGCCGTTTCTTATTTCCAGGCGTTTTTGGCAGGGGAAAAAGAACGGGGACGCGGATGAACGCTGAAAAACCGCGGATAAGCGCAGATACAGATAAAGATCAGCGGGTATCCGCGGCATTTTCCGCGAAGATCCGCGTCCCCTGGTACCAAATTGACAAGCGCATATCGACAGACTATAATCGCTGCGGAGGTACATCCATGCGCATTCTGGTAGTGGATGACGACCCGCAAATTGTGAGCGTGCTCAAGCGGGGGTTGGCGTACGAGGGGTACACGCTGGACACGGCCGAGAATGGCGAGAAGGCGCTGGCGATCGCCCGCGCAACCCCGCCCGATCTGGTTGTGCTCGACATCATGATGCCCGGGCTGGACGGCATTGAGGTAACCAGGCGCTTGCGCCAGGGCAGTGACATACCAGTGCTGCTCCTCACTGCCAAAGGCACCATACCCGACAAGGTGGCCGGGCTTGACGCCGGCGCCGATGATTACCTGGTCAAGCCATTTGCGTTCGATGAACTCCTTGCCCGCGTGCGCGCCCTGCTGCGCCGCCGCCAACCGCACGAGTCAGCCATCCTCCGATTTGCCGACCTGATAATCAACACCGGGACGCGCGAGGTGCAACGAGGCAGCAGTCCTATCGAGCTGACAACACGTGAGTATGAGCTGCTCTTGTTTTTCCTGCGTAACCCGCGCCAGGTTCTGACCAGAGACATGATCTATGAGCGTGTCTGGGGCTACGACTTTGGCGGTGAATCCAACATCATTGACGTTTACATCCGCTACTTGCGCGAGAAGCTTGAACACGACGGGCATTCTCGCTTGATCCACACTATCCGTGGAGCAGGCTATGTCCTCAAGAGCTAATACTACTACCATGCTTCGAGAGGGTTGTCATGCTGAGGGAGCGTTCTGTGCGCCCGAAGCATCTCTATGCGCCGAGACGAGAGATTCTTCGTCGCAAAGGGCGCTCCTCAGAATGACAGCCGGGCTCTGTGCGGTCGTAGTACTAAACGCCTCAAGAGATACGTAGATAGATGACCTTACGCACACGCTTGACACTATTCTATACTATTCTTTCCGGCATCACGCTGGTTGCCTTCAGCGCGGTTGTCTTCATCTTGCTGCAAAACAGCCTGATGGGCGAGGTAGATCGCCTCCTGCTCAATAGCGCCAGCGAAATGGAGAAACAGCTCGTCGCCAACTCCACTGAGCGTACCATTCTCGGTGTGTCCATCCTGACACTCGATGCATCACCCATCCAGGAGTTTCGTACACCCGGCATCTATTTCCAGATCCTCGACACACAGGCCCGCATCGCCGCCCGCTCGGCAAACCTGAGCGGCGAGATCATGCCCCTCAACCCCGATCTGATCCGGGCTGCCATCGCCGGCGACGCAACCCTAACAACCACCAGCCCCGGACGTCCCGCCGAGCCGTTGCGCGTCTTGACCAGGCCGTTGATTGTCAACGGAACCGTGCGCGGAGTCATCCAGGTCGGCGAGTCGCTCTACAACGTGCGCCTGACCATGCGCTGGATGTTGCTACTCCTGTCCGCAGGGGTTCTCAGTACTCTCCTGATCGTGGCCGGAGTGATCTGGTTCCTGACGCGCCGCGCCTTGCACCCGTTGGACGCCATCGCCAACACCGCTGAGCATATCGGTTCGTCCCAGGACCTCAGCCAGCGCTTGCAGATACGCGTTCCCAATGACGAGGTCGGCCGCCTGGCGCGGGCCTTCAACGCCATGATCGGGCGGCTCGATGCGTCCTTCGCTGCACAGAAACAATTCATCGCCGACTCCTCGCACGAGCTGCGCACGCCCCTGACCGTGATTCGTGGCAACCTCGACCTGATCAAGCGCGACCCGTGCGCTCACAATCGTACAGAGTGCCTGACGGCCATCGAGCAGGAGTCGCTGCGCATGAGCAAGATTGTTGACAACCTCATGCTGCTGGCGCAACTCGACGCCGCGCAAACGCCACAAGCGCGCCCGGTGGCGCTGGATGAGGTGGTCATGCAGGTCTACAACCAGACACGCGTGCTGGCGACAGATAAGCGCGTGATCCTGGGGCATGTCGATGCTGTGCAGGTGCAGGCCAATCACGATCGTCTGGTGCAAATGCTGCTCAATCTGGTGGAAAACTCCATCAAATATACCGCGGCCGGCGGCGCGGTCACCATCGCGTGCCATGCGCCGACCCAGACTCGCCCCCGGGGCATGGCCATGCTCTCTGTCTGCGACACAGGCATCGGCATTGCCGCTGAGGATGTCCCACACATTTTCGATCGCTTCTACCGGGTCGACAAGGCCCGCTCGCGTGCCCAGGGTGGGACGGGACTAGGCTTGTCCATTGTCAGAAGCATCGCGGAGACATATGACGGGAGTGTGACAGTAGCGAGTGTCCTGGGCCAGGGCAGCACGTTTACTGTTTGCCTGCCGGCGCTATAAAGGCATTCTAATGTGCCCTTAATGGTTATGTGGTATATGTGTTACAGACGTCCTTCGTTTGTGGAGGGGGACGTCTGGAGATAGAGCCTATGTCAGAATCAGTTTCACCAGCACGGAAAGCAGTTACGTATAGCTATGGCGCTTTTGCCCTCATCCTCCTGGCAACGCTCACGATCGGTGTTTTGAGCGGGTTCTTCGGGGGTGTGGCTGCGTCACTGCACGTCGTGCGGCCAACCGCACGCAGCGCGCAGAGTACGCCAGAGCGGGCATGGTTGGGCATCACATATGTACCCATCAATGCATCCGTCGCCGCCACCTACAAGCTTCCTGTCAGCGCCGGGGCGCTCATTGTCGCGGTCACGCCCAATGGCCCGGCAGCCAAAGCCGGCTTGCGTGAGGACGATATCGTCACCGCAGTTGACCAGCGCACAATCGACGAAAACACCAACATTACGGATGTCATCAAGGACAAGAAGCCACAGGACCGTGTGCAGATGACCGTCCTGCGCGACGGCAGCACACAGACGATAGACATCACTCTCGGACGATTGCCCGCCGGCTCGATGGGCCCACGCAGCGGCTTACCGTTTGGCGGTTTGAGTGGCGATGCAACGCGCGTGGAATCAGGACAGTGATGCTGACAGAGGGTAAAGTGTAGCCGAAACGGCGCTCGACCATCTTTTCTACGTGTGCATTCGAAGGAGATTCATGACACAGCACCCCAATAATCGTATGGCTTTACTGCTGGTGATTGCCATCATCGCCAGCCTGGCGCTGGGCACGGTCGCCGGCGGTATCGCTGGCGGCGTCACCGGTTACGTCTTCGCCACCATGCGCACATCCGGACCACAGGTTAGCTTGACCAATGGAGCGGCTGCGGTTGAGACTGCCGCCAGCAGCGGCGCTGTACCCGTACGCGTTCAAGAAATAAGCGACAGCGTGGACGCTGTCAACAAGACGGGCCCGGCCGTTGTCACCGTCATCACCACACTTCAGCTGACCACCAGCCAACGCCAAACGCTCATCAAGCCGACAGCATCAGGCTCAGGTATCATCATCGACAAAGACGGCCATATCCTGACCAATAACCATGTCATCGAGGGCCAGAAGAAGATCACGATCATTTTCGCCAACGGTGAACAGGCTGAGGCAAAGCTGTTGGCCGGCGACAGCCTTGCTGACATTGCGGTGCTCAAGGTCGATATTGCGGTGCCTGCCGTGGCAGAGCTTGGCGATTCCAGCACGCTGACGTCTGGCGAACACGTCCTGGCCATTGGCAGCGCCCTGGGTGATTTCCGCAACACGATTACCGCCGGCATCATCAGCGGTCTGGGACGCACCTTGCCGGGCGTTGCCTATCGCATGGATGATCTCATCCAGACCGACGCCGCTATCAATCACGGCAATTCGGGCGGCCCCTTGATCAACCTGGCCGGGCAGGTCGTCGGTATCAATGTCGCCATCTACCGCGGCGACGCGGCGACCGGCGACACGTCGGTGGAAGGCGTCGGTTTCGCCATTCCCATCAACACGGCCAGGCTGGTGGCGCAGCAGATCATCAGCACGGGCAAGGTGACCCGCCCCTATGTCGGCGTTAGCTATCAGACGCTCACACCGCAACTGGCATCGTACTACAAGCTCAGCCAGCCGCAAGGCGCCTACGTGACAGCGGTCATGCCCAATACACCGGCAGCCAGGGCAGGCTTACAGGAGCAGGACATCATCGTTGCCGTCAATGATCGCAAGCTCAGTGATACCTCGTCCTTGTTTACGGCGCTTATCCGCTACAAGCCAGGCGACACGGTGCAGATGAAGATCATGCGGGGAGGGAAGGAGATGACTGTCAGCGTCACCCTCGCCGAGCGACCCGCCGACGTCAAGTAGCTCGTCGCTCCGGGGTGCATCGCTAAGAAGTTGCAGCACAGCGCACTGTCATGAGTCCACTGCAAAAAGGTTGTGTTCGCCCGACCGTCATTGCGAGAATCCCATACCGCCCCATTGGTGGTATGCCTGAGGGCAGAA
>CAYOEZ010000238.1:0-3245 GCA_964402955.1 uncultured Ktedonobacterales bacterium
AACTAATTCCTTAGTGTTCATCATTACACATAGCCAAAAACATGACGCTCACCCTATGAAAAGGCACGCTGGCAGCGACAGGGATTGTCGCTGCCAGCGGTGGCTCTCTGTCAGAGACGCCTATTCAAGAATGAGTGGCAGGAAGTTCTGCATGGTCAGAATCCGCACCCGGCCGTTGCTGTAGCCGCTCAGGATGGATGTTCCGCCCCATACCACGTTGGTCCGCCGCGGTGGCACCGTCGAGAACGTGATGCCCGTGCGCAGCGTCATGGCTAGAGCCTTGAAGCGCACGGTCGCCAGGACGAAGCGTCCCGACGCGGGCGGCGCTGGAGGCAGACCGGCGCCGGCCAGGTAGTCGATCGTCCCCCTCACGTTGTTGGCGCTGTTCACCTGGGCGAAGAGAGCCTCGCCGCTGATAATCTGTGTGGCAGAAACTCCGCTTTCGTCCACGACCTCCAAGAAGGCCGGGTCAAAGTCAAGGTGCGCCTCGGCCGCGTCCACCGCCGACAGATTGGCGTCGACCACGATGTCGACCGTGAAGATGTCTCCTGGCGCGACGGTTATCAGATCAGGGGCGATGGCAATCGTAGCCTGGCCCGCTGTCAGCCATGGCATGGAGAGCAAAAGGTCGCCGCTCTGGCCGTAGTTGCTGTAGAGCAGCGAGAAATCCAGGCTGTCCACGGTGCCATCCTCATTGAAGTCGGCGCGGCTATCGAAGCCGGGATCGCCCGTCGACTTTCCGGCCGATGCCAGGTAGATCGAATAGTCGGTAATGTCGACGACGTTGTCGTCGTTGGCGTCGCCTTCGAGCAGCGTGCCGAGGCCGACGCTATTTGAGCCGGTACTGAGCAGGACGCTGGCTTTCTGGTTGCGCAGCGTGTGCCGGTTCTTGACGGTAACGGTATAGAGGCCGGGCTGAATGCCGGAAATGGCAAAGATGCCATTCTGGTCAGTCGTCACGGTGTAGGTCGTGACCGTGCCATTGTCCAGCGTCACAGTGAGCGGGACGATCCACGACAGTGCTGGCGGCGTTGGCCGGCCTTGCAGCGTAACTGAGCCGACAAGGACTGTCAGCGGCGTGGCCGTGCCGGTAGGCGTCGCTGTGTGCGTCGCTGTGGGTGTGGACGTCAGCGTCGGTGTGTTGGTGGCCGTTCTGGTGGCTGTGGGGGTTGCCGTGCTTGTTGCCGTTGCCGTCGGCGCACCGACGAAGATCTGGCTGCCGGTGACACTGCCCAGAATATCGTTTCCGCCGAAGGTCACCTTGCTCTGGCGCGGCGCTGACAGATTGAAGGAGACTCCCGTAAATCCGGGCGCCAGCGCCTTGAACCAGAAGTGGCCAAGCTCGAAGGTGTTCGTCGGCGAAGTGGCTGCGTCGACGCCTGCCGCGAAGCCGATCGTCCCGGACAGATTATTAGCGACATTGAGCAGGACGTCAGGGAACGTCAGGCCGGCCCGAATCGTCGTGGTCGGATTGCCCGCTGCGTCCACGACTTGCACGATCGATGGATCGAAGTTGATGTACATCTGGGCGCCGTCAACGGGATGGCCGACAACGTCGACACTGGCCGTCATCAAGAAGACGTCACCGACCGTTGCCACTTGCAGTGCCGGCGACAAGAACAGGTTGGCTGTCCAGGATGGCGTCGGTGTCGGCGTCATGGTATGCGTAGCCGTTGCGGTGTGAGTCGGCGTCTGCGTTACCGTACTGGTGTTCGTCACGGTCGGCGTCGCTGTTGCGGTGGCGGTTGCTGTCGGTGTGTGCGTGTCCGTTGCCGTCGCGGTTGCTGTAGCTGTTGCCGTGCTCGTCGCCGTATGATCGAGTGTCGGCGTCGCTGTGGGCGTGTTGGTTGGAGTTGATGTACTGGTTGGCGTACTCGTTGCCGTCTGCGTCGGCGTCTCTGTGGGCATGTTGGTCGGCGTCCAGGTGGGCGTTGCTGTCGCGGTGTTTGTTGGTGTGTTGGTTGGCGTACTGGTTGGTGTGTTGGTCGGCGTTGCCGTCGGGGTGTGCGTGGCCGTTGCCGTATTGGTGGCCGTCTGCGTCGGCGTCTCTGTTGGCGTGTTGGTCGGCGTGTTGGTCGCTGTTGCGGTCGGCGTCGACGTCGGCGTGTGCGTTGGCGTCTGGGTTGATGTGGCGGTTGGCGTCGCTGTGTTCTGGTTGACGGTTGTGTTAATACTGGCGCTGTTGTTGAGCAGGTTGGGATCATTCTCGTTGGCGCTGACGATAACGGTATTGGTGATGACGCCCGCGCTGCCGGAGTTCACGGTGACGAGCAGCTTCAGTATCGCCGGTGCGCCGGGCGCCAGGGAGGTGATGGTCCAGACGCCGCTAGCACTATCGTACGAACCCGAGCTGACATCATTGAAGGCGTAGGTGACGCCTGCGGGCAATGTGTCGGTCACGCGCACGCTCGTCGCAGTGGATGGGCCGGCGTTGCTGAGGTTGATGGTGTACGTCAAGAAAGAACCGGCAGTTACCGGATCAGGCGCACCGGTCTTGCTGATGCTCATGTCGGCTGAGGGCGTCGGCGTATTTGTCGCCGTTGCGGTTGGCGTCTCTGTTGGCGCGTTCGTGGGCGTGGCTGTGCTGGTGGCCGTCTGCGTCGGCGTCTCTGTCGGCGTATTTGTCGCTGTCGCTGTTTCCGTTGCCGTGTTGGTTGGCGTACTGGTTGGTGTGTTGGTCGGCGTTGCCGTCGGGGTGTGCGTGGCCGTTGCCGTATTGGTGGCCGTCTGCGTCGGCGTGTTGGTCGCCGTCGCTGTTTCTGTGTGGGTAGCTGTGCTCGTCGGCGTGCTGGTGGCGGTCTGCGTCGGCGTCTCTGTCGGTGTATTGGTCGCCGTCGCTGTTTCCGTTGCTGTGTTGGTTGGCGTACTGGTTGGTGTGGCCGTCTCCGTCGCCGTTGGCGTCTCAGTGGGTGTGGCTGTCGGCGTGTATGTTGGTGTTGCCGTTGGCGTCTCGGTCGGCGTACCTGTGTCGGTCGGCGTGGCTGTGCTGGTCGCCGTTGCGGTTGGCGTTTCTGTCGGCGTGTTGGTCGGCGTCCAGGTGGGCGTCGCTGTCGCTGTTTCGGTGTGGGTAGCTGTGCTCGTCGCCGTGCTGGCGGCGGTCTGCGTCGGCGTCTCAGTGCGCGTGTTCGTGGGCGTGGCTGTGCTGGTCGCCGTTGCGGTTGGCGTTTCTGTCGGCGTGTTGGTTGGCGTGTTCGTCACCGTCGGCGTCTCGGTCGGCGTGCTGGTTGGTGTATTCGTCACCGTCG
>CAYOEZ010000238.1:3345-6864 GCA_964402955.1 uncultured Ktedonobacterales bacterium
TTCGTCACCGTCGGCGTCTCGGTCGGCGTGCTGGTTGGTGTATTCGTCACCGTCGGCGTCTCGGTTGGCGTACTGGTTGGTGTGGCCGTCTCCGTCGCCGTTGGCGTCTCAGTGGGTGTGGCTGTCGGCGTGTATGTTGGTGTTGCCGTTGGCGTCTCGGTCGGCGTACCTGTGTCGGTCGGCGTGGCCGTATTGGTGGTCGTTGCCGTGCGCGTTGCGGTGGCCGTGCGCGAAGGCGTCCCCGTGCGTGTGGATGTGCCAGTGCGGGTCGCCTGAGGTGTGAGCGTAATCGTCGCTGTCGGCAGGGGGGTGTAGGTGTCGCTTGGCGTGACGGATGCGGTGGCCGTCGGCGTGGGCAGACCTTCTGTGTCGTCAATCACGGTGATGGAATTCGATCCCATGTTGCCGACAAAGACACGCATGAGCGGGTTGTGTGCGGCAACCGGCGCAGGAACATCGATGAAAGCGCTATCGCCGCCATCGAAGGCCGTGAAGACATGGCTGACACTGTCGTTGTTGCCCCGCATGACCCAAATCTGGTTGTTGCCCGCTGCGCCAATGTAGTACTGCCCGGCATTGTTGGGGTTGGCGGCGACGCCGCCATAGACAGCAACGTCCGCGATCGCGCCATGCGTATCGGCAGCGAAGGTGAGCACAGAAGCGAAGCTAAATGAGCCGCGGTCGAGCCGGCTAAGCTGGTTAGCCGTCGCCGACCATTTGTTGCGCGAGACGACATAGAGACGGCCCCACAAGCTGTTGAAGGTCATGCCGTAGGGCACAGCTTCAGCATCGGGCAGGTAGTAGCGCAGGTCTTCGCTGCTGGTGTCCAGGTTGACGCGCGCGATGCGCTGTGAGTTCTGCAATCCCACGTACAGGTAGTGGCTGGCGGGATTCGGATCAACGGCCAGACCGAAGGGGCCAGTGTTGGCGCCAAAGCTCAGAGTGCTCTCGAGTGCGCCGTTGCGCAGAACGGCAACCTGGCCGCTGCCATTGAGAGATACGAAAACTCGGCCGTCGGGATCGGTGGTGATGAGCGATGGCTGTGTCGTTGCGGGTAGGGCAATGGTTCCTGCCACCGTGTTTGTGGAGAGATCAATGACGCTCACCGTGTCGGAGCCGAAGTTAGCAACATAGACGTTGTTGCCGGCAATGGCGATGCCAAAGGGGAGAGAGCCAACTGCGATCGTGTATGGCGTTTTGGGGACAAGCGATATGGCATCGTAGAGCAAGACCTGGTTGGCGCTGCGACTGGTGACATAGAGCGTGTTGCCTGGCTCGTGCACGGCGAGGCCATTGGGCTGTGGCACGGCGGGGATGACGCCGACAATGTGTGGGGGCGTACCGGCAGGAGCAGCCGAAAGCAGCCCCACAAGCTCGAGCACTGAGGGTGTACGCGCTCCAACGGGCCCATTGACGACCAGGAACAGAGCCAGGAGCACGATCAAAGCCGCCATAAGAAAGCCATGCCTGTCCATCGTCCTTCTCCGCATCGCCGGCCTCCCACTGTTACACTACTATTGGGTCATTGTTGTGGTGGATGTTTCTTCTACGTTTGTGGACTCTCCGTCACGTATTTTTGCCCCATACGGCGCAGCATAACGACCTGCGCAAAATCCAGATCTTCGGCTGTGACAATCTTGATATTCTCATACGCGCCGGTGCACACCTTGACCGGATGATTCTGTCGTTCGATGAGCACCGAATCGTCGCTGACGTCGCCAAAGGCGTCACGATACCCCTGGATGATCAGGTCCTTGCGGAAGCATTGGGGTGTCTGCGCCAGCCAGAGAGTCGAGCGATCGGGGGTGCCTCGAACCAGGTGCTCGGCGCTCACCATTTTGACTGCATCACGGGTCGGCACAGCGAGGATGGCTGCGCCGTACTCGCGAGCCGCATTCAGACAGTCAAGTATTTCGTCGTTGCTGACAAGCGGGCGGCTGCCATCGTGAATCATGACCCATTCACACTCGCCGATTTCTTGCAGACCCGCGCGCACAGAATCCTGCCGGCGCGCGCCGCCGGGAACGATCTTGGTAACCTTGGCCCAGTTTTGCTCTCTGACCAGATTCCAGGCCAGCGTCAGGCTTGACTGGTTGGCGACGATAATGATCTCGTCGATGGCGATGCACGCTTCAAACGCAGCCACGGTGTGGGCGAGGATGGGCTTGCCCGCCAGCGCGCCAAAAATGCGGTCAAAGCCAGTCTTGCCCGCTGGCTCTCCCGCGGCAACAATGAGCGCTACGACTCTGCCAACAGGCAGAGGATCGACACGGGCAACGTTCGTACTCACGCTAGTCAACCTTTGGATGGGCGAAGATCATGCGCCCTGCGACGGTTTGCAGGACACGCGTCACAGTGACGTCGATCTCTTCTCCGATATACTTGCGGCCATTCTCGATGACGACCATGGTTCCATCGTCGAGATAGCCAACCCCCTGGCCCAATTCCTTGCCTTCCTGGATCACCAGGATACGCATGTCCTCTCCCGGCAAGACAACCGGCTTGACGGCATTGGCCAGTTCGTTGATGTTGAGGACGTGCACGCCTTGTAACTCGGCCACCCGGTTGAGGTTGAAGTCGTTGGTGACGATGGCAGCATGCAGATTGCGCGCCAGTTTCACCAATTTGGAGTCTACCTCAAGCACGTCGGTCACGTCCACTTCGGATATCTGGATGGGCACAGTCGAATCTTTTTGCAGCTTGTTGAGCATGTCCAGACCACGGCGGCCACGATTGCGACGGAGGACATCAGGTGAGTCAGCGATGTGTTGTAGCTCGTTGAGCACAAAGCGGGGGATGAGCATTGTTCCGGTGATGAAGCCAGTGTGACTGATGTCCGCAATGCGCCCATCGATAATGGCGCTCGTGTCCAGAATGACGTAGTTTCCCCGTGACCCTTTGCCGCCGCCGCTTGTGCCAGGTTGCCGGCCAAGCGCCTCGAACAGGTCCTTATGCCTGGACAGCGTGATGGTGATCCCGAGATAGGCAAACGCAAGACTGCCCACCAGCGGCAACATCGGCCCAAACGGGTCTGGCAGCATGGACAAAGGCACGGCCAGCAGGGCGGCAATGAGCAGCCCCACGACCAGGCCTACTGTTCCTGCCAGAAGGTCCTGTGATGGAACCTGATGAACCCTGTCGCCAATCCAGCGCAACGGGCGAATGGTGACGGTCGGCGTAAGAATGAGACCAAGACCTGCACCCAGGGCAGAAACGATGTACTGGATTTGCGGTAAGACAAAATGATCATCAAGAATAAGTCCAACACGCCATCCCACCGCGCACAGAACGATCATTCCTGCCAGACGTAGGAGAATATCGAGACTCAAAGCAGTGTCCCTCCTCGCGTCAGGCACTCAGCATAGTATGGCTTCCCCTTCAGCGAGAATACTATAGCACACTACCTGGGCTTTGTAAAGCTGTTGATGTGCCTGCGCAGGGCTTGTGCAAAGTCGCCCGTGTGGGCGTAGGGGCAGGTCTGAGACCCATATGCGCTAACTTAAGAAATGCAGGTGCATG
>CAYOEZ010000239.1:0-6802 GCA_964402955.1 uncultured Ktedonobacterales bacterium
TTTGGATTGGGGGTTTTCGAGGAGCGCGCGGGAATGGAGGCGTTGGGCCTCAAGGTCCCAGAGTCGGTACTGGCCAAATCGTCAGAAGAGGATGTTGAAGCCGCTGTAGCGATGGGCTTCCCTGTTGTGCTCAAGATCGCATCTCCCGACATTCTGCACAAATCCGACATTGGCGCCGTCAAAGTCGGCTTGAGCGACGCGACGCAGGTGCGCGACGCATTTGACATCATCACCTACCGTGCCCAGAAGTACATGCCCAACGCTGACATCTGGGGCTGCACAGTGCAACAAATGGTCGCCCCAGGGAGGGAAACCATCATTGGCGTCAGCAAAGACCCGCAGTTCGGCCAGCTCTTGTTGTTTGGAATGGGCGGCATCTATGTGGAAGTCCTAAAGGACGTGTCATTCCGCGTTGCCCCAGTCTCTCGCCTGGAAGCGACCGAGATGATGAGTGAGATACGGTCGTTCCCCATCTTGCGCGGTGTGCGCGGCGAGAAGCCGTCTGATCTCGATGCAACTGTCGACGCCATCTTGCGCGTGTCGCAGCTTGTCACGGACTTCCCTGAAATCGTTGAGCTTGATGTTAACCCATTGGTCGTCCACGAGCACGGCGCTGTGGCGGTGGACATGCGCATCATCTTGAAGTGATATGAGAGCCGCAGCGGGGATGCAGGCACGGTTGTTGCATCCCTGCTCCTGGATCGCTAATCAAAGGGGAGGAGACAATGGCAGTAGCACTCTATATTACGTCGACCGAGACGTACTCCGGCAAGACGGCTTTGTGTGTCGGAATTGCTCAGCGCATGCGACGTGACGGGCTGCGCGTCGGATACATCAAACCGCTCAGCTTCTCTGCGACCCACGATGAGCAGGGCGCTGTTGACGAAGACTCGCGGGTCGTCAAGCGCCTGTTGGGACTCAAAGAGCCTTTGGAGACCCTGTGCCCAGTTCTCATCACGCCCTCGCTGCTCGATCGCATCCTGCGCGGCGAGAAGATGGACCTGACCGAGCGCATCATGGCTGCTTACAACCAGATAGCCGTCGACAAGGATGTGGTCATTGTTGAAGGCGCACACAACATGGCAACCGGCTGCCTGATCGATATGTCTGGCATCGAGGTCGTTGCGGCCTTCAATGCCAAGTGTATCGTTGTTGTTCGCTATCGCTACGATCTCGTACTTGACCATCTTCTGATCGCCAAGCGCGTGGTCGGCGATCCCGTGGTCGGTTCAGTCATTAATACCATTCCGGCCGGGCGCATGGAATGGGTCGAGAAGACCATTCGTCCCTTCTGTGAGAAGCGTGGCATTCACGTCTTTGCTGCGCTGCCCCAGGACCGTGTGCTCATGGCAACCACCGTAAGCGAGATTGCCAGCGCATTGAACGGCGAGGTCCTCTGTGCTCACGGGCGTGTGGACACACTGGTCGAGAATTTGATGGTCGGCGCCATGACCGTCGACAGCGCGCTGCAGTACTTCCACCGCAAGGCCAACAAAGCTGTCATCACCGGCGGCGATCGCACCGACATTCTGTCGGCCGCGCTGGATACATCGACGGCATGTCTGATCGTGTCGGGCAATCTGAACCCGGGTGCGCAGATTCTGGCGCGGGCTGAGGAACAGGGCGTTCCGGTCATTCTGAGCCATCAGGACACCATGACAACCATCGAGATGGTCGAGCGCTGCTTCAGCAAAGTGCGCTTCCACGATCCCAAGAAAATGCTGCGCTTCGATTCGATGCTTGATGAGCGCTTCGACTATGCCAGCCTCTATGCTGAATTGGGCCTCAAGGCCAAGTCATAGGCTGCGTCTGTACGTTGGCAGGTTGGCATACCGGACTATGAAAGACAACCATGGACTGTGTGTTCGAGGTTCATCGTAATGAGTGTTGCACTGCTGTCCAGTCCGGTCTGTCTGGAACATGAACCCCGAGGACATCCGGAGAACCGGGACAGGCTGGAAGCCATCGATCAGGCCCTAACCGACAGCGGTCTGCACGCCCGCTTACTGCACCCGGCCGCACAACTGGCTTCGCTGGACGACATTGCTGCCGTCCATGAGCGCTCCTACATCCAGGAGCTTGCGGCGATTGCAGAACGAGGCGGCGGACACATCGACATCGACACCCTGGTTTCGCGCGGCTCCTTTGGCGCAGCGCGGGCAGCAGCCGGCTGCACGATCGGCGCTGTCGACGTGGTCATGAATGGCGAGGCGCAGGCTGCATTTGCGCTGGTGCGCCCACCGGGACATCATGCACGCCCCGGGCGGGGCATGGGATTCTGCCTGTTTAACAACGTGGCCATCGCGGCCCGCTATGCCCTGCGCGCGTACCAGCTCCAGCGCTTGCTTATTGTCGATTTCGATGCCCATCATGGTAACGGGACCCAGGAAGCATTCTATGCCAGCTCACAGGTCATGTACTTCTCGACCCACCAGTATCCATTCTATCCTGGCAGCGGACACTGGGATGAGACTGGCAGCGGCCCCGGCAAGGGATTCACGGTCAACGTGCCCCTGCCCGCAGGAACTGAAGATGACGGATTGCAGCGGGCGTACGAAGAGATTCTTGTTCCGCTGGCGCAGCGCTTCCGGCCCGACGTCATTTTGGTTTCAGCCGGCTACGATATCCATTGGGCCGACCCGCTCACCGACATGGGGGCGAGCGTCACAGGAATTGCGCGCATTGTGTCGCTCATCCAATCGTTGGCGGCAGAGTTGTGCGCTGGCCGCCTGGTCTTCACCCTCGAAGGGGGTTATGATCGGGAAGCGCTGGCGGCAAGTACGGTGGCCACTCTGAAAGCTCTGCTCAAGGACGCGCAGGTTGCCGACCCCCTGGGCAAGTGTCCCGGTCAGGGCGCGGACGTGACTGATTCGCTGGCTCGAGTCAAACGAACACACCGGCTGCTGTAGCAAGCAAGACCCGGTCTTCCGAAAGCATGAGCAACCGTCAACTGTGTTGGTAGCCCCTGGCGACGCCGCGAGGGCGCGGACGAGCCCGGCGCAACGGACGGGCCCGCGCCTCTTTATTGTGCCTTTTTGCGGTAATTCTAGCTCTTAGCACTACTTATGTCGATGGCAAGAACCTGAGCGAGGGCCTGCTCAACCGCATCGAGCACGGCATTCGTCTCTATGATCTCTGACTGAGCTGCTCCACCCATGCTGTCGGCCAGATGCCGATGGACGTGCAGCTCATCGGCGCCGATGGCGCGCTGCTGGACGAGGTTGTGCGCGAATAGTGCGGAGTGCGACGAGATATGCCGCGTTTATCGGGCATTCCCTACGTTGCAACTGAGAATGCTCCCGAAACGGTGGACCGTTTCGGGAGCATTTCGTGTTTCATATCGCCGTTCGCGCCACTCGTAGGCCTGTGGCGACCGTTCTCAATCGTATCCGGCGCGGGTGATTGCGTCAGCCATGGCCGGCGCGACACGTGGCTTCCACGCGGGATCATCCCATGTACCCAGAACCGTGTGCATGTCAAGATACTTCTTCGGTATCGGGTGCGTGCCGATGACGACCTTGACCCCATAGCGTTGCTCAAGAAAAGCCTTGAACGTATCTATATACGGACAGGGCGGATAGCCAACGACGAGGCCGGTCGCCAAATGGATGACTTCGGCGCCATTCTTGACCATCTCCTCGCCCGCATACTCGATGTTGCCGCCCGGACAACCGTCGCACGTCGTAAAACCAACCAACTCCAGTTCAGTGTCGGCATAGACGCTGAAGGCGCCTTCCTTGTTCCTCAGCGCGCGCAGGCACTTGCCGCCGGCACAGCGGCGGTAGCGATCGCAGATGATGATGCCAATTCGCGTCTTTGAACTCATGTCAACCCCTTTTCGCCTTAGTCCTTGTTCGACAGCGTCCTACAACAGTTTTTCAGCCCCGCAGAAAACGTGTTCCACGTTCAGCGCCTCTGCAGCGTGCCCCGGAAGCTTGGCTGGATTCCATTGCTTCATGTCGTCAAAAACCGCACCTTCGGTGTGATACTCAATTGTACCCTTGACCTGAAACGACTTGCCTTCCTTGGTGACAATAAGCAGCCCTCCCTTGCTACCTGCCAGGATATTGGCTCGTGTCTTGCTGAAGAAGTTGTCTGCCACAACCAGTGTATCGGCGCTTAGTCTACGCACACAGGTGGCATAGATCGCATTCGGATTACCTTCTGCATCAACTGTGGTCAACACAATCGGTCCTTCACGATTCTCCCATGCCTTGGCCACTCCTTCGGGTAATGCGGCCATCTTGTCTATCCTTTGAGCGATATTGAAGTTTGAAACATGATATTGCTACGCCATCCCTGACTCACGTCGAGTGTGAAGCTCGAAGGGTGTCTGGTATGCTCAAGGAGAGCGGACAGGCACCCAGACACCGCACCAGCGCTATCTACGACGGCGCCACCGCCAGCCACAGCCTGCATATCGGTTCAGCCATAGGCCACGGCTGCCATATACTGCAACAGGTGTTGGGAATACTGAGGCCATCGGCGCCGCCGCCAGAACTGGATGTGCTTCCATCGGCACCGGCGTCCCCTGAATACCCGCATAGCCGACGGCTGGCTCACTCGATCCTGGATCCGGCAGACGCAGCACACAATACCCCTGGCCGCAACCTGTGAACATACCCTGGCCGCGTGGTCCCGTTCCATCGAAAGCTGGCATGATCTCTTACCTCCGTGTGACCGTAGAGCCTGCAGGACGAATAAGGTGACCTATCTATCCCTGTCTTGCAGCCTCTGGGCATCGTCCAACGCTTCTCTGAGAGCCGTGACGGCCAATTCACTGCAGTGGACGCTGGCGTAGGGCAGGCCTCCCAAAGCAGATTGCAGATCTTGTGCTGTTATTGCTGCTGCCTCGGCCAACGTCCGTCCCTGCACTATGTCGACCAGCATATCGCCGCAGGCCACGGTGGAGATGCAGCCATCGGCCCAAAACGTGGCCCGGTCGACTGTCATCCCGTTCAGGCGTAGATAGACCTCCATCACCTCGCCACACCAGCCGCAAACCGCGCTGCTGGCGTCGGGGTGATCAAGCCGAGCCAGATGTCTTGGCCGTAGAGCGTGCTCAATCACCTTCGTCGAAAACGCAATCGGCTGTGCAGACTCGTCATGCGGGCCCGTGGCCGTCGTGTCCCTGCTTCGAGGAGACTGGTTCTCAGTGTCGTTCATCACTCGTTGCTCTGATCCTCCGCGCATAGAATCTCTCATTGTTGAACTCTGTCACAATAAGCTGACCCTGATCAAGTAGCGGCTGTATAGTGCTCCATCCTGCCCCGGCTCGCGCCAGCAGACGCCTGACTGCATCTTCGCGCATGGGGTGGACGGCGGTGATGGCGAGCACGTCTTCAGCCACGTTCCCCGTGGACGCGAAAGCGTTGCCCTCATAGCCGATGAGGTACTCGACCTGACTCAATCTCGTGCTCAGCAACTGATAGCTGCGGCTGAGCACGGCATCAGTGGGTGGCTGCACCCATGGTTCGGCAGGAGGACGGGTGGGGATCGCCAGATAGGCCCGTGCTGGGCTCAACTGCGCAAGAAAAGCGCCAACAGCCTGTATGTGTTCCACGCTGTCATTGACGCCTCTGACCAGCATCGTCTCTGTCACCAGCTCACCCTGGTAGGTGCGGGCGAAATGCGCCATTCCCTCCATGACGTAAGAAAGGCTCAACGCACGGTGTGGCCGGTTGATCTTGCGCCAGATGTCTGGCTTGACGCTGTCCACCTTCAGCGACACCCAGTCGGCCGTTGCCAGATCCTTTCGCACATCATCATGCCAGAGCAGTGAGCCATTGGTGATGACAGCAACCTTGCAGACAAGAGTCTTCAACTTCGCAATCTCAGCGCTAAGACTGACATCCAGAGTCGGTTCGCCGTCGGGGACGAAGGTCACGTAGTCCACGTTTTCGCCCATTACCTTCGCCTTCTCAGCCTTGTCCCGCACATCTACGACAATCTCATCCACCGGGTAGAAGGCGCGACGCTGACACTGCATTTCTGTCGTGCGTCCTACCTGACAGTAGACGCAGGAGTAAGAGCACACCTTGGGCGGGATGTTGTTGACGCCCAGGCTGCGCCCCAGACGTCTGGAAGGGACTGGCCCGAAGGCAAACCGGCTATTCACTGTCTTCTCGACACTGATTCTGCATGACTCAGACCTCTTCCTTTAGAAACTCTGTCAGCAATTCGGCTTGCGCATAGCCCTTGACCGTGATTGCCTGGCTGGTAACACCGGGTACCTGGGCCACCATCTTCTTGATCGTCGCTGCCAGAAGAACAGCGATCGGGCATAGCGCCGACGACGGGCGAAAGGTATAGGAGACATGCCCGTCTTCGTCCACGCTCAGGTCTTCGACAAGGCGCATCCGTACCACGTCGGCGCCTGTTTCGGGGTCAATCACCGTGGATAGCCGTTCTAGAATCGCTGCCTGGAGCTCTACCCGATCACTCATGCTCTCTCTTCTTCGTCCAAAAGGCGCGCCGCCACGCAGGGCCAGATCTCAGCCAGCGCCTGGCTGGCTGGAGCAGCAGGCTCATAGGCAGTGACCGGCTCGCCATGGACAATGGCCTCTGTGACAGCGCTATCAAAGGGAATGCGCCCAATGATCTTGAGTCCCTGTGCCAGGCAATAGGACTCGATCTGCGCTGTGCCCGCCGGGTACAGGTCGGCCTTGTTGATGCACACCAGCGATGGCACACGAAAGTGCCTAGTCGTCGCGAGCACACGTTCCATGTCGTGAATGCCGGCCGCCGTTGGCTCGGCGACGATCACAGCCAGGTCCGCTCCCGATGCAGCGGAGATGACCGG
>CAYOEZ010000240.1:0-6794 GCA_964402955.1 uncultured Ktedonobacterales bacterium
TCGGCGTGACGAGCGCGTGGAGCGAGTTCCTCTTCGCCTATGTCATGATCACGAAAGAGAGCCAGATGACCGTTCCGGTGGGCCTGTCGCAAATGATCCTTGGCGACGTGATGCCTTGGGGTGAGCTGTCTGCAGCCGCGCTGATCATGTCTGTTCCCGTGTTCATCCTGTACACATTGGGGCAGAAGTACATGGTAGGCGGGCTGACCGCTGGCGCAGTCAAGGGCGGCGGGTAGAGCCAGGATGGCAAGACGTACGGTTCGCATGCACCCATAAGTGTGACAAAACAGAGTCTCGACCATCTACAGACGAGACTCTGTTTTTGCGCCAGGTTGCTTGACCCTACGCTGTTTTCTGACTATAATGCATCATGATCGTTTACACTTAAGGAGAATGAACCTTATGGCTAATGGAACAGAAATCGTATCAGTTGTCGCTCGACAGGTCTTTTCCGATCGTGGTCACCCGGGCGTTGAGGCCACTGTCAAGACGAATGGCGGCGCAGCCGGAGTGGCGATCTGCACGGCCGGCGTCTCCGTCGGTACCCACGAGGTGGAGTTTGCCTATGACGGCGGCGCCAAGTGGCGGGGCAAAGGCGTCATGCGCGCCGTCAATAGCGTCAACGACGTGATCGCCCCCGCTGTCAAGGGCATGGATGCAGCCAACCAACAGGCGATCGACAACGTCATGCTAACCCTCAAAGGACCAGACTCGAAGGTCAGCCTGGGTGGCAATGCCACGGCCGCTGTCTCGGCTGCCGTGCTGAAAGCCGCCGCCGCTGCACTTGGCATCCCGCTCTATCAGCAGATTGGCGGAGTAAGCGCCTGCACGCTGCCGGTTCCGGGCGTTATCGCTCTGGTGGGCAGCGACCGCTATGGCCACGGAGAAAAGTCCGGCGGAAAACCAAGCTATTCCTTCATGGCCTATGGTTTCGAAACCTTCTCCGATGCGTCGTATGCCTGCTGGGATGTCTCGACCGAGTGGAGTGACACGCTCAGCCGAAAATACGACGTGCCCAAGCATGCGGTGACTCATTCACCCGCCGTCCCCAAGGGCAAGGTCAAAAGCGACCGCGAGATCTGGGATATCATGGTCGAAACAATCAACAAGCTCGGCTATGCCGGCAAGATCGGCATCCAGGTTGACGTCGCCACCGACACCTATTGGGACGATGCCATGCAGCGCTACGTGGGTATCTTCTCGCCCGAGCCCAAGACCAAGGACGACCTGTTCAAGCTCTACCAGTTGATGGTCAATGACTATCCCTTTGTCATCCTGGAAGATCCGCTCAATGAAGACGACTATGTGGGCACGGCTGAGCTGACCAAGATGCTGCCCATTCAGATCGTCGGCGACGACCTCTTCACCACCAACCCGGCGCGCGTGCAGAAGGGCATCGATGCGGGCGCAGCCAACACGGTTCTGCTCAAGGTCAACCAGATCGGGACGATCAGCGAAGCCCTGGACATGATCCAGCTCGCCTACCGCAATGGCTACGGCGTCATGCCGTGCAGCAGCCGCGGCGAGGGCGCCGACATTGCCGACTACTGCGTCGGCATCAATGCGGCAACCGTGCGCGAAAGCGGCACCGGCCCCAGCGGCAACCGCTTCCTACAGATCGAAGCAGAATTGGGCGCACGCGCCAAGTTCCTGGGCAAGAAGGGGCTTAAGGGCTCGTGGGCACGGTCATAATCTTTGGGCGCATGCGGCAGAAGCGGCGTCCATGTCCTGTATTGCAGTGACATGGACGCCCGGCCTGCCGTCAACAGGAGGCAACACATGAAAGTACTGATGGGACCCAATACGATGGGATTGGAAAAAGCGATTCCTGATCTGAAGAAGCACTATCCTGCCCTGGACTTCGTGCACTGCCCAAAGCAGGACGACTTGCCCGCTGCCATTGCCGACGCCGACATCTTTGTCGGCTGGCTGAGCCGTGACCTGTTCCTGGCCGCCAAGAAGCTCAAGTGGATCCAGTCGCCCAGCAGCGGCATCGACTACTACCTCAAGATTGCCGAAATCAAGGACGGCCCGGTGCTGCTCACCAGCGCCAGCGGCACCCATGCCACGCCACTGGCCGAGAGCGCTCTTGCCATGATCCTCGCCTTCACCCGTGGTATCAGGGACAGCGTTGTCGACCAGCCTAAGCACATCTGGCGCACACGTGATATTCGCTCGAAGCTGGTTGTGGTCAGCGGCTCGACCATCGGCATCATCGGCCTGGGCAACATCGGCCGCGCCGTTGCCAGGCGCGCCAAAGCCTTCGAGATGAGGGTGATTGCTGTCGATGTCAATACAGCAAACAGGCCGGACTTCGTTGACGAGTTGTGGGGGCTGGATCGACTCAACGATTTACTGCACAATGCGGACTACGTCGTTGTCACCGTTCCCAGCACGCCAAGCTCCAGGGGCATGATTGGCGCTGAGGAATTGGCGCTGATGAAGCCAACGGCCATGCTGCTGGGCATCTCGCGCGGCGGGGTCATCGATCAGGACGCTCTCATTGCAGCGTTGAAAGCAAACAAGATCGGCGCGGCCGCGCTGGACGTGGCTGTGCCCGAACCGCTGCCTCCCGATAACGAGTTGTGGGACATGCCCAATGTGCTGATCACGGCGCACATCTCCGGCGGCACACAGTACGAGAGCACCTACGTCATCGAGATTCTGAGCGAGAACCTGGGCAAGTTCCTGCGCAACGAGCTACCTCTGCGCAACCAGGTCGACAAGAAGCTGGGATTCTAGCGAGCAGGGAGCAAGAACAAATCTTCTGGAGGCAGCGCCGCTTCCAGAAGGCTTTCGTTTGTAGGCCAGACACGGCCACCGGCCAGAGAACAGCCACGATGATCTGTTACATGCGGCCGTGTTTCTTGTAAACCTCTTCGACGGGAACGCCGGCTGCAAGATCGCGCCGGGTGGCTTCTTCTTTCTTCTCCAGGTCTTCAACTTTCAGTAAGGTCTCGTAGGCGATGTCTTGCGGGATGACCATGACGCCATCGGCATCGCCGACGATCCAGTCCCCGGGATCGACGCGCACCAGGCGCGTGAGCGTGCCCGTCATGAAGATGGGAACCATGACCTCGTCAAACCGCCAACGTTTGGCCAGCTCGATGGGGCTGGTGTAGCGCACAAAAACCGGCCAGTCTGGAATGTTCAACAGAAACCGGAAATCACGAATACCGCCATCCATGACGATGCCGGCGGCGCCGTGCTGTTTGGCCGTCAGGCTCATCATCTCGCCCCAGTGCCCCACCTGATCGTCCTTCTCGGCATTCAGCGTGACGACGCAATGGGGAAACATCTGCTTGAACATGGCATGGTTGGCGAACTTGTCGCCCTGCGGCATTTCGCTGCCCAGGCGCGGCTCGCGCTCTCCGCGCACCGTGAAGGCAGGCCCGGCGACGTGCATGGTATGCAGCAGCGGCTTGATCTCCAGTGAGAGGCACTGATTGGGCAGGCCCATCTTGTCCAGGGTATCATAGACGTTGGCTGCGGCGCAGCGCTGGTAGCGCGTCGCCATCTCTGCAACTGAAATGGGGTCTGACATCGTAACAAGCCTCCTTGCCGGGCGTAGCGCCCGGTCTATTCGAAGAACGTGCTGTCCTTGCGCAGGTGAGCGCGCGCCACATCCTCGTTCAGCGTCAGTCCAAGACCGGGCTTGTCGGGTAGCTTGATGTAGCCGTTCTGGATCAGCGGCTCATCACCGAGCACCAGATCATTACAGCGCCGGCTGCAACGGCGACAGGCGACATGGCGCTCCTCTTGACGCCTTGGCACAAAAGTGTGTATACTTGGTGCAGCAGTTGCACATGAGGAGGTCGCCAATGTTAGGCCATTGTGCTCTAGCAGGGAAGCAGAATGTGTATGCTCGTCTTGTTGCCCCGGCGATGTCTGTTATCGTGGCTCTCTTTGTGGCAACGAGCACGCTATTGCCAGGCAACGCCACAGCACAAAGCAGCCCATTGCACGCCGCCAGCCGCACCCTCGGACGTGATAGCGACCCCGTCATTATGACGGGACAACAACTCCCCGCTTTCCTCGGCGTTCCACTCAACAAGCTCTTCGTCTATGCCTACAGCGGTGGGGCATGGCAGCAGATTCCCTGGCAGTTCGACGAGGTGGTGGGCGGCAAGTTCGTCACTGCGGGCGACGGCCTGCTCAGCAACGACGACCAGCTTGTGCTGATGGCGGCCGATAGCGGCGACCAGGCGTTAGCCTCGGACTGGATCGATAACCCCAGCGCCAACAGCTACATGCGCTATGAGGTGACAGTGTTCGACCCACTGGCGCCGGGCAACATGGGGTGGGTCTACGTCTATCGCTCCGACACGCTTGCTGACGCCATCACAAGCAATTACGTTGCTTTCAATGCTGCGCAGACGGTATATACCACCACGCAGTACGTGATTGGTCTCTTCCACACGCGTCCCTACGCCACTCGCCTGGAGATGAACAACAGCCACATCAATGCAATTGATCGCAGCAAGGTGCGCTTTCAGTTTCAGGGCGGCACGCTTATTACCGAGCATAGCAGCATCGATTTGCCGGCCCTGGCCGTCGTACGCGCCGGTCATGTGCGTGTCATTGCCGCAACGACGGGGCAGGGCCAATCGCTGCAGACCATCGCCTATCGCTCGGCCATGCACTACATCACCGTTATTGATATGTCGACGTCTCCCCTCAATATCCAATACACGCGCTACTCGGTGGACATGAGCCCGGCCATGAATGGAGCGCTGTACTACGACGCCAACACAAGCACGCCGCTTGTCGTCGATGGAATCACCGACACGCTGACAACGATGCCCGCCAGCGACTGGCAACAGGTCAGCAGCAACACGGGCACTTTCATTCAGATCATGGATCTGGCCGCGCTGAGCGCCACGCAGAAGTTGACGTACTACAAAGATAATGCGACGATCGACAACAGCGACACCGGCGACAAGAAATCCTATGGCGATTGCGGGATTCTGCTGCAAATGCCGGCCAAGAAGCTCACGTTCGACATCTGGCATTACGTTCTGGACGCCAACCAGCCTAGTGTGGGGGCTAGCTATCGCGACCGGGTCAACCATCCTTTACAGGCACTCGCCGGCGGCCAGATCAGTCCCTATGCGCCGACGCTGACGCCGACAATCACACGTACGCCAACGCGCACGCTGACGCCGACAATCACGCGTACGCCTACCCGCACGCTGACCCCGACAATCTCAAACACGCCGTCGCTCACACCGACGCGCACGCTCACACCGACGCGCACGCTCACACCAAGCGCAACGCCCACACCGAAGTGTCGCGTGGCACTGCCGGTTATCCTGAGTAGCTGGTGACCTGCAGATGGGGCATCTATGTGTAGCGCGAACACAGACGTAGATGGTATAATGTAGCTGGCCAAGACGATCACATCAGGAGGTATCGCAATGAGCGAGGAAGCAGGATTCACCAAAATGGCAGCAGCCAGGTCGACGGGCAAAGCCCCCGAGGTTGGCGTTGGCATGCTTGGCTATGCCTTCATGGGCAAGGCGCACAGCAATGCCTACAAGACCCTCCCTTACATGATCTACCCGCCGATCGCGATTCCGCGCCTGGTTGCTATCTGCGGGCGCAACGAAGAGGGGGCGGCAGAGGCCGCGCGCCGCTTTGGCTATGAGGGATACTATACCGACTGGCGCAAGATGCTGGAGAACCCTGCCGTTCAGCTCCTCGACAACGGGGGGCCAAACAACATGCACGCCGAGCCGTGCATCGCCGCCGCCCAGGCAGGCAAGCACATCCTCTGCGAAAAGCCGCTGGCGCGCAACGCCGAAGAAGCGCGCGCCATGGCCGATGCGGTCAAGAAGGCCGGCGTCAAGAATATGGTGTCTTTCAACTATCGCTTCGTGCCTGCCAATCGCCAGGCCTACCAGTTGATCAAGAGCGGCGCACTGGGGCGCATCTATCACTTCCGCGCCATCTACCCGCAGGAATGGATTATGCCCCACTACAACACCGGCATGATCTGGCGTCTGGACAAGAAGCTGGCCGGCAGCGGCGCCCTGGGCGACCTGGGCGCACATATTATCGACATCGGCCGCTTCCTGGTCGGCGAGATCAAGAGCGTGAGCGCCATGACCCGCACCTTCATCAGCGAGCGCCCGCTGCCCGGCGGCAAGGGCATGGGTACAGTGGACGTTGACGATGCCTTCTGCGCTGCCGTCGAGTTTGAGAACGGCGCCATCGGCACATTGGAGACCACCCGTTTCGCTGCCGGCAGCAAGAACGACATGCGCTATGAGGTGAACGGTGAGAAAGGCTCCATCCGCTTCAGCCTGGAGCGCATGAACGAGCTTGAGGTGTTCTGGGTGGGTGAGAAACCAAAGGAGACGCAAGGTTTCCACAATGTTTCGATCACCGAGGGCTATCACCCGTGGTGGGAATACTGGTGGCCGCACGGCCACATTATCGGCTGGGAGCACACCTTCATCCACGAAATCGCCCATCTGCTGGACTGCATCGCCAACAACGGCGACGTTGCTCCCTACGGCGCGACATTCGAGGACGGCTATCGAACGGCGGTCATCTGTGACGCCATCCTCGAATCGGCGCGCACCCGGCGTCAGGTCGACACCAGGTTCTAGTTGCCTAAACCCCCGAGGGTCTCCATGATCATTGGCGAAATAGTGCGGTATCCCTGCAGAGATAACGGGTCAGGGCGAGCGCGGGAATGAATTCCGCTTCTAAGCCCAAGTTCTGCACAGCAAGTGGCTTAGTACTACTACCGTACTTTAAGAAGAATCATTGATCGAGCCGACTGTACC
>CAYOEZ010000241.1:0-6788 GCA_964402955.1 uncultured Ktedonobacterales bacterium
TCTGCGTACTCTGCGTCTCTGCGGTGAGACAACTCTCTCCGACAGGCTGCTAGACGGGCGACATTGCACAAGCTCTGGCGGCCACGCATTTTCGCTTGACAAGCGCCTGCTCTTGGTCTATACTGACATCATCAGGAAAGGAAGACGTGGAGATAGAAGTCAGATTATTCGCCAATCTCAACAAATTCCTCCCTCCGGGATCGGTTCGCCGCCGGGCGCGGCTCTCCGTACTATCTGCTGCAACGATCTCCGTTCTGCTGGATCAACTTGGAATTGATGTGTCCTCAGTACACATGATTGCTGTCAATGGCCGTCACCAACAAGACCTATCGTACGTCTTAACAGATGGAGATGTGGTGAGTATCTTTCCTCCGCTCGCGGGCGGCGAGGGGGCGCGTTTTGGCCCCTTCCATGTGGGGCCGGAAGAAATCGACATCGTGGCGCTGGGGCAGGCGGTGGCCGATCCGGCTGCAGGGGCAATTGTGTCGTTTGTGGGCGTTGTGCGTAATCACTCACGGGGCAAGAGCGTGACAGTCCTCGAATACGAGGCCTACACGCCAATGGCCGAGCAGGTGCTCGGTCAGATTGCACGTGAGATGGCAGAGCGCTGGAACGTTTGTGCCGTGACGATGAGCCATCGCGTTGGCCGCCTCGATGTGGGCGTGGCCAGCATCGGCATCGTGGTGGCAACAGCGCACAGGCAAGACGCCTTTGCCGCCTGCGCCTATGCCATCGACCGTATCAAAGAGATTCTACCGGTCTGGAAAAAGGAATTCGCCACTGATGGCGCATCCTGGGTGGAAGGACCGGGCGAGTACTCTGGAGGGAAGACGACAGCGGTATGAGACATCTGCTGTCGACTGACAGCGGACGTCTGCAGACGAACACAGGGCTACCTGAGCGATGGTGCTCAGAGAACTTCCAAAGGAGGAAGTGTGGATGATCCACAAGCAGAGGGTGTATGAGGACGGCGTGGTTCTCGTGACCTTTGAGTTGCCGCCGCTCATACAGGGACAGGACGTGCGTCTGGTGGGCGACTTCAATGCCTGGAACCAGAACGACACGCCAATGCAACGTGTTGGCAGTGGCACCTGGCGGCTGACGTTGCCGCTGCAAGCCGGACGTGATTGGCAGTTCCGCTACCTGGTAGACGGCCAGAAATGGTACAACGATTGGGATGCAGACAGCTATGCGCCCAATCCGTACGGGGGCAAGAATTCGGTCGTTACCACCAAGCCAGATCGTCTGGCGTAAGAAGTGATGTGTCTCGCCGCTGCTATCCGACATCGGGTAGCGGCGGCTTTGTGTTTGGTTCGAGCATGTCGTATGGTAGGCCGGGCATCGTGCCCGGCGGCCCATAGCCGCACTAGCCTTTTGGTCAGGCAGCAACCTGATCGAAGTGGGGATGTGGCAAGCGCAGGGATAGTGTAGTATGCGCTTGTTGTACCGGGTAGCGCAGTAGCCTAGGTCAGGCATCCCAGCTTGACGACTCACTCACGACGTCAGGCAGGGATGCCTGACCTACGATAAGACTCACACTTTCCCTGACGTGGTGCGTGAGTCGTCAGACAAGGATGCCTGACCTACAACGAGATGCACACATTCCCTGAGGAGGATTCCTGTGGCAAACGCTTTACATGACTTTTCGAATGAATTGGCAGCAGTGGTCGAGTCGGCAGGCAAGAGCGTCGTGCGCGTCGATGGACGCCCGCGCCTGCCCGCCAGCGGCGTCGTGTGGGCCAATGGCGTGATTGTGACCGCCGACCACGTGGTTGAGGTCGAGGATGAGATCACCCTGGGCCTGCCCGATGGGCAGACAGTCGCAGCGACGCTGGTTGGCCGCGATCCCACGACCGATCTGGCCGTGTTGCGCACCGAGGCCAAAGGCCTGGTTGTTCCGGCATGGGCCGCCGCGGCAGATGTGCGCGTGGGCAACCTGGTTCTGGCGCTTGGCCGGCCCGGCGAAGTCATCATGGCCAGCCTGGGCAGCGTCTATGGCCTGGATGGTGAATGGCGGACGCCAGCTGGCGGCCAGGTTGACCGTTTCGTGCAGACCGACGTGACGATGTATCCCGGCTTCTCCGGCGGGCCGTTGGTTGCGACCGACGGCAAGCTGATCGGCGTGAACACATCCGGTCTGCTGCGGCGCATGGACGTCGTTGTGCCTGCGGTGACGGTGGGCCGGGTGGTCGCAACGCTGCTGGCGCACGGTCGCATGCGGCGCGGCTACCTGGGCATCGGCGCCCAGCCGGTGCGCCTGCCCGCCGCGCTTGCGCAATCGCTCGGGCAGGAGATCGCCCTGCTTGTCATCTCGGTTGAAGCTGACAGCCCGGCCGATCGCAATGGCCTGCTGCTGGGCGATGTCATTGCCGGCATCGGCGGCCAGCCCATCAATGAAATGGATGACCTGCTCAACGCCCTCAGCGGCGACCGCATCGGCACGTCAATCGTGGTGCGGGTGGTGCGCGGGGGAGTGGTCAAGGAGATCCCGGTCGTCGTCGGCGAACGGGCAGAGTAAAGGTCACGGGACGAACAGCGCAGGGGGCAGAAGACGCACTCTGCGCTGTTGTTGCAGCGAGAGCCTGCCCCGTCCATCGGGCACGTCCAGTCGCTCAGGAAGGATGGCAGATCGCCATGAATCACACTGACCATGTCTCTTTGCTGCGCGGCGCTATCCCGGCGGGCGGGGGCGTGTGGGCTGATCTCGGCTCTGGCCGGGGCGCGTTCACCCTGGCGCTGGCGGACCTGATTGGGCCTGATGGTGTGATCTACTCGGTTGACAGCGACGCCCACGCCTTGAGCGAGCAGAAAGCTGCGCTCGCGCGCCAATTGCCTCATGCCACGGTCCACTTCCTCAATGCAGATTTCACACAGCCGCTGTCGCTGCCGCAACTCGACGGTCTGGTGCTGGCGAATGCGCTGCACTTCGTCGCGCACACGAAACAGGAGGCGCTTGTCCGGCACATCAAAGGATACCTGCGTCCGGGCGGGCGACTGGTCATCGTGGAGTACGATGTGGACGACGGCAACATCTGGGTGCCGCATGCGCTCTCGCATGCGACGTGGGAGCAACTGGCGCGGCGCGCCGGGTTTGGCCACACGCAGCATCTGGGGTCTGTCCCCAGCCATTTTCTACGCGCGATCTATTCTGCGGTGAGTTGGTGAGCGCCGGCAGCCCATTCCTTGTCCGTGCGCCAGTCTGGTAGAAGCGGGAGCAGTTTCAGCGCCATCTTCACAAAACACTTGACAAATCAGCGCGGGTGTAGTAATATAAGAATGTCAATTAGATTATTGACATTGGCACACGAGTTGAGATGCAAAAGCAGCCCTTGTGACGTGCTCTGTAGATCCCGCTCTGGTATCAGGCATGCAGTCACAGCGCCAGTTTTACCCACAACTGCGCCGGCAGGCAACCGGCACGACAGATCAGAGCTAGAGTGCTCGGAACGTAGGACGTCAGGAGCCGGGCGCCTTGCCCGTGCTCGACAGCGCTTACACGTGAGCGAGTCGCTGCTTTCCGGCGAGGTTACATGTGCACAAAGAGGCGGCGACGAGTGATCCTTGCTACACGAGCAGTACAGACAGAAGGAGGCTACACAATGGCACGGTACATTGTTGAATCAGCACATACGCAGGAGGAATGCCTGCGCAGCCTGGACGAGATCTTAGCCAAGGGGAACGAGGCGCTGACCAAGTTCGACTTTGGTTGCCATTCCGGCGTTCACACTGGATGGACCACCGTCGAGGCAAGAAGCGACACTGATGCGCGCAGGGTGCTTCCCGCTTTCCTGAGGGACCGAGCACGCGTCGTCAAGGTCGAGAAGGAAACTGTCGACCAGATCAAGTCGTATCACAAGATGTAGTGGTGGGATCGCAGTTCCTGACAGAGATAACTCCACGGGTGTGTCGCACAGAGCGGGCGACGCGCCCGTGGTCAATAAGTGCCGTTCACGAGAGTCCGTTGGATGTGAGGGGGTTGTCATGGCGCAAACACATGAGGGCATCATGCAACAATTGGCGGAGACGTTCGGGCCGGTGCTTGAGAAGAGCCCCGACGGCGTGTACCTCTGGTTGGACGATACACACGTGGTATGCAACAAGCGTCTGGCAGACATGTTCGGCTACACTGTGGAAGAGTGGTGCTCAAAGCCCTTCCTCGATACCTTCGTGGCCAGAGCCGATCAGAACATGTACGCCTGGAACTATCAGAATCGCGTGGCCACGCTGGCCTTTCCAGTAACGTTTCGGTTTCACGGCCGGCGCAAGGATGGCTCAACCTTTGCTGCCGAAACGGACATGATACCGCTGAGCTGGCAGGGTCACCCGGTGGCCTACCATTTCGTGCGGCAGATCGCCACGTAGCGGCCGTTTCCTAGAAAATCAGCGTCTGCCGCCTACCTGGCGCATGCAACAAGACCGCACTCGCGTTCGTTCCGGGTGCGGTCTATACTTTCACGGGGACTGGCTTAGCCACTGGCTTTCTATGCACCACGTTGCGCCGCACCTCCAGCACATCGCGCATGCCCTCGATCTTGCCCAGAATGCGGCTGACCTGCTCCATGCCCGTGACCTGCAAGGTGGCCGTAATCGTCGCCGTCTGGTCGGAGTGGACGACGGCGCGCGCCTCGGTGATGTCCACGTGATCCTCAGCCACCAGAGTCGTAACGTCTCGCAGCAGACCGTCGCGATTCATGGCGTCGATGCGAATCGACACCGGGTAGATCTGGTGATCACTCTGGCCCCACTCGACCTTGACCACACGCTCGCTTTCGACCTTCTGTACGTTGGGGCAATCCTTGCGATGGACGGTAACGCCCTTGCCACGCGTGATATAGCCGACGATGGCGTCGCCGGGCAGAGGCTTGCAGCAGGTGCCCAGGCGAGTCAGGAGATCGCCCACGCCCATGACGCGGATGCCGTTGGTGTTGCTGCTGGGCTGCACCGGTTTGGCCATGGTGCGTTCTTGCTCTTGTGGCACCAGGCGGGCGGCGATGGCGTGGACGTCGACGTCGCCGCAGCCAATGGCGGCGTAGAAATCTTCCAGGCGCTCGAACTTGAAGACATGCGCGATGTCCTCGGAGGTCTGTTCCAGGCTGAGGCGGCGAATCTCGTGATCAAGCTGTTCTTTGCCCTGAACAATGTTGACATCGCGCTCGGAGCGTTTGAACCAGGCGCGCACCTTGTCGCGCGCATTGTGGGTCTTGATGTAGCCCAGGTTGGGGTTGAGCCAGTCGCGGCTTGGCCCGCCCGACTTGGCGGCCAGGATCTCGACGCGGTCGCCGTTTTGCAGCTGCGTGTCCAGGGAGATGAGCCGCCCGTTGACCTTGGCGCCGCGACAGCGGTGGCCGATGTCGCTGTGCACGCGGTAGGCGAAGTCAACCGGTGTGGCGCCAGAGGGCAGGTCGATGATGTCGCCCTTGGGGGTGAAGACGTAGACCTGATCGCGGAAGATGTCGGTCTTGAGCGACTCGACGAACTTCTGCGCATCGGCAATGTCGCGTCGCCATTCCATCAGTTGGCGCAGCCAGGCGATCTTGTTGTCGAAGCTCACATCGCGCCGGCTGCCTTCCTTGTAGCGCCAGTGGGCGGCAATACCATACTCTGACACACTGTGCATTTCCTGAGTGCGAATCTGCACCTCCAGGGGCAAGCCGTCAGCAAAGATGACGCCCGTGTGCAGCGACTGGTAGAGGTTCTCCTTCGGGATGGCGATATAATCGTCAAACTCGCCGGCGATAGGGTGCCAGAGGGAATGCACAATGCCCAGGGCGGCGTAGCAATCGCGCACCGTTTCCACAATCAGGCGGATGGCCAGCAGGTCATGGATCTGCTCGAAGTCGCTATTCTTGCGCCCCATCTTGCGGTAGATGCTGTAGATGTGCTTGGGCCGGCCCATGATCTGCACGTCGATGCCCTGTTCCTCGAGTGACTGCTGCAAGGTTGCCATGGCCTGGTCGATGTACTGCTCGCGGCTGCGGCGGGTCGTATCGAGGAGATTCGCAAGTTCACTGTACTTGTCCGGGTTGAGGGCCTTGAATGCGAGGTCTTCGAGTTCCCACTTGAACTGCCAGATACCGAGACGACTGGCGAGCGGTGCGTAGATGTCCATCGTTTCCTGGGCCATCTTTCGCTTACGCTCGGGCGGCAGGGCGTCGACCGTACGCATGTTGTGCAGGCGGTCGGAAAGCTTGATGAGCACGACACGGATGTCGTCGACCATGGCCAGGAACATCTTGCGCAGGTTCTCGGCTTGTGCTTCCTCGATGCTGTCCCAGGTGATGCGGCTCAATTTGGTGACGCCATCAACCAGCTTGCCGACTTCGGGGCCAAACGCCTTGACGACCCCATCCAGGGTGACAGTCGTGTCTTCAGGCACATCGTGCAGCAGGGCAGCCGTGACTGAGGCAAGATCGAGGTTGAGGCCAGCGACGATGACAGCAGTCTCGAGGGGATGTGTGATGTATGGCTCGCCCGAGACGCGACGCTGCTCTCCGTGGGCGCGAGCGGAAAAGTCATAGGCGTCGCGCAGAACGGTCATATCTGCTTGCGGGTAGTACGAGAGCACCCGCTGCATCAGAGCGTCAAGATCGGCCATGGGTTATGTTGTCCCGCTGGTCGCAAGAAGCACACGTGCACAGAGCTAGGCGCTGCCCGCGTTAGTCTTAGGTCGCCGCGGTTTGATGGCCTTGATCATGGTCAGCTCGTTGCCTGTTCTGGCATCGAAGCGAAAGCACACGTCATCCATGAGCTTACGCATAAGGAAGATGCCCAGACCGCCAACCTGACGT
>CAYOEZ010000242.1:0-2678 GCA_964402955.1 uncultured Ktedonobacterales bacterium
AGACCCCCACGCACATTGCCGGTGTGCTCGACTTCGCCAACGGTGCGGTGGGCACGATCATCACCAGCTTTGACATTTGGGCGGCCAACTTGCCGCGCATCGAAATCTACGGCGCACAGGGATCTTTGAGCGTGCCCGACCCCAACCGCTTCGACGGCGCCGTCATGGTGCGCCGCGGCGGAGCGCAGGAGTGGAGCACGATCCCGCACACGCACAGCATCGAGGTCAGCCGCGGCGTCGGCGTCGCCGACCTGGCCTATGGCCTCGCCTACAATCGCCCACACCGTGTCAGCGGCGAACTGGCCTACCACGTCCTGGACGTCATGTGCGCATTCGAAGAAGCGTCACGCAGCGGCAAACACATCAATATAGAGAGCTCATGCACGCGCCCGGCGGCTCTGCCCGTCGGTCTGCGGCTGGGCGAATTGGACAAATAAATGAAAAAGGCACTGATCACCTGGGGCGGCTGGGCCGGCCACGAGCCCAAGCCATGCGCCGATATCTTTGCACCCATGTTGCAGGAACGCGGCTACAGCGTTGAGGTCACCGATTCGCTTGATGTTTACCTCGACGAAGCCAAAATGCACACGTTCGACCTGATCGTTCCCATTTGGACCATGAGCAAGATCACCCGCGAGCAAGAAAAGGGCCTGCTCGACGCCGTCAAGAGCGGCGTCGGCATCGCCGGTTGGCACGGCGGCATGGGCGATTCCTTCCGCGACAACGTCAACTACCAGTGGATGGTTGGCGGCCAGTGGGTGTCTCATCCCGATGGCGTGTGCGACTACGTCGTCAACATCACCGACCACAATGACCCCATCACGCGCGGTCTGAGCGATTTCGCCATGCACTCCGAGCAGTATTACCTGCATGTCGACCCGGCGAACCAGGTGCTGGCGACGACCACCTTCCACTCCCCGGCTGCACCATGGACCGAGGGCGCTGTCATGCCTGTTGTCTGGAAGCGCATGTGGGGCAAGGGACGCGTCTTCTACTCATCGCTCGGCCATGTGGCGAAGGACTTCGACGTGCCTGAAGCGAAGGAAATCCAGATGCGCGGCATGCTATGGGCAAGTAAGTAAAGTGCCAGACCACCGAGGTTCTAGAAACCTCGGTGGTCTCAATGGGGACAACCATGAAACTAACGCGTGAGCAGGTCGAGCATGTGGCCCATTTGGCCCGGCTCAACCTCAGCAACGACGAAATCGAACGCTACCGTGAGCAGCTCTCGGCTGTCCTGGAGTATGCAGAGGGACTCAACGAGGTGGACACCAGCGCAGTCCCACCTACCGCCACGGTCTTGCCGCTGAGAACCGTGCTGCGCGCCGACGAGCCGCAGCCGTCTTTCGCACCAGAAGACATTCTGGCCAACGCGCCACATCGCGATGGTCAATTCTTCCGTGTCCACGCCATTCTCGAATAGAAACGCATCCAGACGGAGACGGTCGGGACGCGGCTTTTGTTGAGCAGTCGCTATGTAGTGCAGCCAATGAGGAGGCAGCGCGTGCGTGTTGCCTGGTTTGGACATGTAGCCGGCAAGCGCGGCAACGGTCTGATCACCTATTCACGTGAGATCACGGCCGGCCTCCGTCGCGCCGGATCGGAAGTGATCTTCTTCTATCACGGCGGCAGCGAATCGGACCCACAGAGCCTGGACCACATCCGCCTGGGTGCGCTTGACTTGTTTGATCGCACCGTCATTTCCTCGATGGATGCGCCACGCATCATCGCCGACACGCTCAAGAAGCATCGTCCCGCAGTCGCGCATGCATCTCTGTCATGGTCGCTGCTCGATTTCGCCCTGCCCGATGTCTGCCACGAGGCAGGTGTGCCCATCGTCTGCACCCTGCACATTCCCTATGACCGCCATGCGACGATCATGGGCAACCTGTCGCGCACGCTCTATCGCGTCTACGCCACCCTGCTGGGCAAATACGATCGTGTCATCATCTTCTCCGAAGAACAGAAGCGCATGCTCGCCGGCATGGGTATCGCCGAGGATCGTATTGCAGTGGTGCCCAATGGCGTCGACCAGACAGTCTTCTGCCCCGGACCATCGACATTCAAAGAGGAAACGGGCGCCAGCACGATCATCACGTTTCTGGGTCGGGTCGACGCAGAGAAAAACGTCGGCGCGCTGTGTGAGGTCTTCCAGCAACTTGATCCCCCGCCAACAACCAAGCTGGTCATCGTTGGCGCCGGCAGCGAGGCCGCCAGCCTGCGCCGGCGCTACAGCGGCGACGAGCGATTCGTTTTCACCGGCGTCATCACTGACGTTCACAGACGAGTCAGCATCTTGCGCGCCACGGACATCTTTGTCCTGCCCTCCAAGATGGAGGGCCTGTCGCTGGCTATGCTCGAGGCGATGGCCTGTGGCGCGCCGACGGTGGCCACCGACGTTGGCAGCGATGGCGAAGCGCTGCGCGGCGCAGGAATCGTGATCGACCCTGAGACGCTTCCGGCGCAATTGCGTCTGGCGTTGGAGACGTTGCTCTGCTATCCCGACTTCCGGCGCTCGCTCGGCGCCCAGGCCCGCGCCCGCATCGAAGACCGCTACGCACTCGACAAGAATATTCAAAGGGTTCTGGACGTTTACCAGACCGTCATCCAGGGGGCATGACTTGCGCATATACAATCTGACCATCTCCGAGGCTCACGAGCGGCTGGCAAAGCGCGAG
>CAYOEZ010000242.1:2778-6772 GCA_964402955.1 uncultured Ktedonobacterales bacterium
GCGCATATACAATCTGACCATCTCCGAGGCTCACGAGCGGCTGGCAAAGCGCGAGATGTCGGCTGTTGAACTCACGCAGGCGGTGCTTGAACGCGTCGCCGCCGTTGAAGACAGCGTCAAAGCCTTCATCACACTAACACCGGACGTTGCCCTTGCACAGGCCGAGCAGGCCGACAAGGCGTTGGCTGCCGGAAAGGGCGGCCCGCTCACCGGAATCCCAGTCGCCATCAAGGATGTGCTGTGCACCCGCGGCGTGCGCACGACGTGCGGCTCGCACATTTTGCAGAGCTTCGTTCCACCATATGACGCCACGGTCGTCGCGCGCTTGCAGCAGGCCGGTACGGTCATGATCGGCAAGACCAACATGGACGAGTTCGCCATGGGCTCATCCACCGAGAACTCGGCCTACATGCTCAGCCGCAACCCCTGGGACACGACGCGCGTGCCGGGCGGATCGAGCGGCGGCTCAGCCGTGGCTGTCTCTGCCGGCGAGGCCTTCTGTAGCCTGGGATCGGATACGGGCGGCAGCGTGCGCCTGCCGGCCAGCTTCTGCAGCGTCGTTGGACTCAAGCCCTCCTACGGGCGTGTCTCCCGCTACGGCGTCATCGCCTTCGCCAGCTCTCTCGATCAGGTCGGCCCTTTCGCCCGCACCGTGCAGGATTGTGCACTTGTCTTCCAGACCATCGCCGGCAATGACCCGCACGACTCAACGTCCATGAACCTGCCTGTTCCCGACATCGCTGCCAGCCTCGATGGTGTGCGTGATCTCAGGGGGATGCGTATTGGCGTGCCCAAAGAGTACTTCATCGAGGGCATCGACGAGCGCGTTGAGGCGACGGTGCGCGCGGCCATCAAGCAACTCGCCAACCTGGGCGCAACGATCGACGAAGTCAGTCTGCCGCACACCAAGTACGCGCTTCCTGTCTATTACTTGATCGCTCCCTGCGAAGCATCGGCCAACCTGGCGCGCTACGATGGCGTCAAGTATGGGCTCAATGCGCCTGAAGCGTGCACAGTGCTCGAGAACTACGGTCTGACGCGCGGGCGCGGCTTTGGGCCTGAAGTCAAGCGGCGCATCATGCTCGGCACCTATGCCCTCTCCGCCGGCTACTACGACGCCTACTACTTGAAAGCGCAGAAGGTGCGCACGCTGATCAAGGCTGATTTCAAAAAAGTATACGAACAGTTCGACGCCCTGGTTGCGCCGGTTGCGCCAACCGTTGCCTTCAAGCTTGGCGAAAAGATGGACGACCCGCTGACGATGTACCTGTCCGACATCTTCACCCTGGGCCCGTCTCTGGCTGGCATCCCCGGCATCAGCGTCCCCTGCGGATTTATCGATAATATGCCTGTCGGTTTGCAGATTCTGGGACGCGCCTTTGACGAGGCGACCGTGTTCAAGGTCGCCTACGCCTACGAGCAGTCGACGGCCTGGCACAAGCTTACGCCGCCGCTGTGATCTCCGGCATATGAGCGTTGCACATAGAGGCAGAGGAAAGACATGCAATTCTCCCAATTCGTCAACTACCTCGCCCAACTCGAGGCCACCACCAAGCGCAACCTGATGGTGGAGGTTCTCTCCAACCTGTTCAAAGAGGCCGGCAGCGAAGAGATTGACAAGATCATCTACCTCTGCCAGGAGCGGCTCGTGCCTGCCTATGTCAACCTGGAATTCGGCATCGGCGAGCAGTTGGCAGCCGAAGCTCTCTCCAAGGCCAGCGGGCGCCCCAAGGACGAAGTCAAGCGACTCTACAAAGAGAAGGGCGACTACGGCATCGCCGCCGAGTTGCTTCTCCCCTGCGAGGGCAAGGGGCTGAGCGTGCCGGAAGTATACGACCGCATGCACACGATTGCCACAGCCGGCGGCGATGGCGCCGTTCTGCAAAAGACGACCATCCTGGCTGACCTACTGACAGACCTCAGCGCCCAGGAGGCGCGCTACGTCCTGCGTATTCCATTGGGACATCTGCGGCTGGGCATCGGCGATCCGACCGTCATGGATGGGCTGTCTTTCGCAAAGACCGGCGACAAGTCGATGCGCCCTGTCATCGAGCGCGCCTACAATCTGTGCAGCGACCTGGGTTACGTGGCCAAGACACTGTGGGATCACGGCCAGGAAGGTTTGCAAGGCATACACTGCGAGGTGGGCAAGCCGGTGCGCATGGCGCTGGCCGAGCGGTGCAGCGGGGCGGCTGAAATAATCGAACGCATGGGCGTCGCAGCCATTGAGCCAAAACTCGATGGCTTCCGCTGCCAGGTGCACAAGAACGGCGACGACATACGCATCTACTCACGCAATCTGGAAGAGACGACCGCCATGCTACCCGAAATCCATGACGGCGCTCGCCAGCAGATACGCGCCCGAACGGCCGTTTTCGAGGGCGAGGCGCTCGCCTACAACACCGAGAGCGGCGAGTTCATGCCGTTCCAGGTTACCTCACAGCGCAAGCGCAAGCACGACATCGGCCGCATGCAGGCAGAGCTGCCGCTGCGCTTGGTCTGTTTTGACGTTCTCTATATAGACGGCAGGGACGTCATGGGCCTGCCGTATACCGAGCGACGCAAGATACTCGTGGACATGATTGGCCCGGGCGAGACGCTGGCCGTGAACGAGAGTATTGTCACCAGCGACGCAGCGACCGTTGACGCCTTCTTTGCCGAGAAAATCTCGCTGGGGCTGGAGGGAATCGTCGCCAAGCGCCTCGACTCCACCTATCAGGCGGGCGCACGCAACTACAACTGGATCAAGCTCAAGCGTTCCTACCAGGGCGAATTGTCCGATAGCGTCGACTGTGTCGTTGTGGGCTACTGGCGTGGGCGCGGCCAACGGGCGCGCTTCGGCATCGGCTCGCTTCTTACGGCCGTCTACGACAAACAGCGTGATCGCTTCGTCACCATCTCCAAGTGCGCCACCGGTCTGTCCGACGAAGAATGGGTGGAGATGCGGGAGATGCTGGACAAGGATAGTATCCCGCACCGACCGGCCCGGCTAGAGGCCTGTATCGAACCTGACATCTGGGTCGAGCCACACTACGTCGTTGAGATACGCGCCGACGAGATCACACGCAGCCCCATGCACACGGCTGGACGCGGCGAGGGCAGCATCGGCTACGCCTTGCGTTTCCCGCGCATTATCAACTTCATTCGCAAGGACCGCACAGCCGAGGATGCTACAAGCGAGCAAGAAGTCATGGAGATGTTTGCCAGGCAAGGCCGCAAAGGCTCTGAATGAAGCGACGAGGCATCCGCCTAGGCGTGGCAAGCGGCGACAGCTCGGCACAGAGAAGTAGGAGGAGACAATGCCAAAGGAAACTGTTCCCCTCGACAAGGCCCATCGCCTGATCACCAATGGGCCGGTCACGCTGATCACGTCTGCCTACAAGGACCGCATCGGCATCATGCCGGCCTCGTGGGTCATACCGGTCAGCCTGAAGCCCTTGCTTGTGGCCGTCGCTATCAACCCGAAGGCATTCACCCACGAGATGATCGAAAAAAGCGGCGAATTCGCCATCAATGTACCGACGGGCGATCTGGCGCGCGCCGTCAAACAGGCCGGCAGCATCTCGAGCCGCGATCTCGACAAGTTCAAGGTCATCGGGCTGCATCCGCTGCCAGGCCTCAAGATCTCCGCCCCCCTCGTCGAGGAGTGCATCGGCCACCTGGAGTGCAGTGTGGTCGGGCGTCACACACCGGGGGATCACACTATCTTCATCGCTGAGGTCGTGGCGGCGCAGGTCGAAGCAGGCACGTTCGAGGGTGTGTGGCTCGTCGAGAAAGAGGAAGCGAAAGTCCTCCACCACCTGGGCGGCAGCACCTACTGCGTACCCAAGGGCCGCTTTGACGTGTAGCAGGATACACGATACAGGATGCAGGATGCGGAGGGAGACAGAAACGGCAGGTGTAGTACGTCTTCTACTCGGCGCTCCTGCATGCCACTTTCCGTAGATGTTCTAAGTCGTGTCAATAGTCAGAACCTTAAGATGTGTATACTTAT
>CAYOEZ010000243.1:0-6728 GCA_964402955.1 uncultured Ktedonobacterales bacterium
AACACGGTCACGCCCATCATGGATTCGGCGAAACGCACCGTGGACACCGTGCAGGGCACAACCACATTCGTGTCCGACACTCTCGTAGCGCCACTGATTGGCCTGGCCGGCTTTTTCAGCGCAATCAAAGGCACAGTGAGTGCTTTGTTTCACCGCAGAAAGAATAGGAGGAGCTAACGATGAGCGATAACAATGGCACGGATTTCCTGGCAGGGTTTCTGCTGGGCGCAGTTGCTGGAACAGCCCTTGCTCTGCTCTTTGCACCTCAGTCTGGCGAGCTGACCCGGCAGCAGCTCAAAGAGCAGTCGATCGAGCTGAAAGGCCGCGCTGGCGAACTGTCGACTAAGGCTCGCGAACAGGCTGAAGAGATCACCGCGCGTGGCCGCATTGTGCTCGAAGAACGCGTCGCCGAGTTGGAGGAAGCGGTTGCCGAGGGCAAGAAAGCCGCTGACAAGACGCGCAAGGATCTCATGAGCAAGCTCGATGAGGCGCGAAGCACGACGAAGGCATAGCCGGCGCTTAAGCGCCGATGCCAGGGGAAATGAGGATCAGGCCACAGAGGAGCTGTCTCACCCTGTGGCCTGCTGTGTTTCAGGTCAACCGATCCAGGTGGGTACATGGCAGACGCCCCAACCTTTGAGAGAGACGATGAAGTCGCCGTCTTCGCCGAATATGCTCGCACGCGCGACCCCAGGCTGCGCGAACAACTGATCACGCACTACATCGGCCTGGTCAGCTACCTTGCGCGCCGCTTTCACGCGGCCGACGAGCAAATGGACGACCTGATGCAGGTCGGTTTCGTCGGACTGATGAAGGCCATCGATCGCTTCGATCCAGCACGCGGCGCGTGTTTCACCAGCTATGCTGTGCCAACCATCGTCGGTGAGATCAGGCACTACTTCCGCGATGTCGAGCAAGCCATACCGCTGCCGCGCCGGCTGCAAGAGCTGCGCTCACGCGCCGCCGAAGAAGTCGAGCGGCTTACTCAGCAATTGGACCGCACGCCCTCCGACGCTGAGGTGGCCGCCGCGCTGGATACGACACCTGAAGAGATTGCTGCGACCCACACTGAGCAGCCACTGTCACTCGATGATCAGCAGGCTGCGGGCAACGAGCCAGAGCTCAACGCTGCACTGCGCTCCAACAGCGATGACATCGAGCGCATGGAAGACCGTGCAACAATCGTCCAGATTCTAGGGCGGCTGACGCCGCGCGAACGCATTGTCCTCTACCTCCGTTTCTACGTGGGCCTTTCCCAGGCCGAAGTAGCCAGGCGGCTCAAGATCTCGCAGATGCAGGTCTCTCGTCTGCAACATCATGGTATAGAGAAGGTAAAGCGTAGCATAGACCAATGAACGTCTCCGTCATTGTAACCGTTCGCAACGAAAAAGCAACCATCGGCCAATTACTTGCGTCACTACAGGCACAGACGCGTCTGCCAGACGAAATCGTGATTGTCGATGGCGGATCGCAGGATCGCACGGTCGAGATCATTCGCGCATACGTGGCGACCGGCGCACCCCTGCGCCTCATAAGCATTCCCGGCGCCAATATTTCGCGGGGGCGCAATCATGCCATTTCCGAAGCAGCAAGCGAGATCATCGCCGCCACCGATGCGGGTGTGCGCCTCCCTCCGCAATGGCTGGAAGAGTTGACCAGACCGTTCGCCTCCCCAGAGGTCGACGTGGTCAGCGGCTTTTTCGTCGCCGATCCGCACACCGTCTTCGAGACAGCGCTGGGCGCAACGGTGCTGCCGCAACTGGCCGACGTCAACCCCGAGAGCTTCCTGCCGTCGAGCCGCTCGGTTGCCTTCACCAAAGCGGCATGGCAGAAGGCCGGCGGCTATCCGGAATGGCTGGACTATTGCGAAGATGTGATCTTCGACCTGGCCCTGCGCCAGCACGGCTGCCGCTTCGCCTTCGCGCCCGACGCGGTGGCCTATTTCCGGCCGCGCTCGAGCATCAGGGCATTCTTCGTGCAGTATTACCGCTATGCGCGCGGAGACGGGAAAGCCAACCTGTGGCGCAAGAGGCATGCCATTCGTTACGCAACCTATGTCGCTGCCCCCCTTGTCTTCCTACTTGGCTTACGCTATAACATATTGTGGCTGGCCTTGCTGGCAGGAGCGCTGGCCTACTGTCTGCGTCCCTACCAGCGCCTGTGGCCGCATCTGCGCCAATGGAATACGGTTAATCGGCTGCACGCGCTTGCTCTTGTGCCCATAATTCGCGTCGCCGGCGACGTTGCCAAGATGCTCGGTTACCCTGTGGGCGTGTGGTGGCGCCTGCGCCATCGCCCTTGAACACTGTGAGGATGAAAAGGATTGCCAGCACGACCTGACTTGTCCGTCATCATTTTGAACTATAATACACGTGACCTCTTGCGTGCCTGCCTGCGCTCAGTCTTCGCCAGTGATGTGCCTGGAGGCCTGGATGTCATCGTTATTGACAACTGCTCGCACGATGACAGCGCGGCCATGGTTGAGGCTGAGTTCCCACAGGCCAGGCTCATCCGCAGCCCGCGCAATGGCGGCTTCGCCTTTGGCAACAACCAGGGCTTGCGTATCGCCGAGGGCTGCTACCTGCTTCTGCTCAACCCGGACACAGAGGTTCCGCCCGACGCATTCTCTACCCTGCTTCAATTCATGGATGAGCATAGCGAGGCCGGCGTCTGTGGCCCGCGCCTTGTGCGCGCCGATGGCAGCCTTGACCTGGCCTGCCGCCGCAGCTTCCCCGCTCCCGACGTCAGCTTCTATCGCATCGTCGGCTTGAGCAAGCTTTTCCCGCACAGCCGGCGCTTCGCCCGCTACAACCTGACCTATCTGGACGAGCACGACCTGGCCGAGGTTGACTCGGTGGTTGGCGCCTGCATGATGGTGCGGCGCGAGGCGATGGAACAGGCCGGCATGCTGGATGAGGACTTCTTCATGTATGGAGAAGACCTCGATTGGGCCTATCGCATTAAGGCACACGGCTGGAAGGTCTATTACAACCCCGCTGCGACCGTGTTGCACTACAAGCGCGAATCGGCTAGGCAGCGACCAGTCAAGACCATCAGCGAGTTCTACCGGGCCATGCTGATCTTCCACAGGAAGCATTACGCACGGCAGACATTCTTCTTGCTCAACTGGTTCATTGTGGCAGGTATCTATCTGCGCGGCGGTTTGGCTTTGCTCGTCAACCGGCTGCGCCCACGCGAGGAGAGAATGGTATGAAAAGGCGCTACATGGTTGTGGCCTTTCTCCTCTTGTGCGCGGATGCTCTCGGCAGCGCCTTGGCCTTCTATGGCGCCCATGGGCTGCGGCTGCGCACAGAATACCCACCGCCGGTGAAGGTGCCATCGTTCGACGCCTATATCTCGATGATGTTGATTCAGATCGCCGCCATGATCGTGTCTTTCGCCTTCATGCGCCTCTATATCACACGGCCTGGCGCATCACGCATCGACGAGCTCAATAGCGTCTTCATCGGCTCGTCTGTGGGCACGGTTCTGTCGCTGGCCGTTACATCGTTCGTGCTCAAGAATCTTGACTACCCGCGCCTGATGATCCCCTATGCCTGGGTGCTGACCTTTGCCATTGTCGGCGCGCAGCGCCTCATCCTGCGCGTGTTCCTGGGCCTGCTACGTCGCAAAGGTATCGGCATTGAGCGCGTCATGATTATCGGCGCCGGACGGGTCGGCGGCCGGCTGATGGAAACGATCAAGAACTCGCCGCAGCTTGGCTACAAGGTGATCGGCTTCCTTGACAACGATCCCTGCATCACCTGTATCGATGACGTGCCGGTTCTGGGCACAGCCAATGATCTGCCCGACATTCTCGTTCGCAACCGCATCGACGACGTGCTCATTGCACTGCCGCACGCGCCGCACAAGGACCTGGTCGACATCGTCACGCGCTGCGAGTCGGCCAAGGTCAACATCCGCGTCTTCCCCGACGTCTTTCAGATCATGGCAACTGAAGTCAGCATCAATGACCTGAACGGAATCCCTCTAGTCACCGTCCGTGACGTGGCTTTGCGTGGCTGGCGGCTGACACTGAAACGCGTCGTCGACATTATCATGAGCAGCCTTATCCTGGTCCTCACGTCGCCGATGCTGTTGTTCGTTGCCATCCTGGTGAAGTTGGATTCGCCCGGGCCGGCCTTCTATGTGCAGGAGCGCGTTGGCCTCGATGGCAAAGCGTTCCCCTGTGTCAAGTTTCGCACCATGCGCCAGGATGCGGAAGCGGAGACCGGGCCGGTGTGGGCGACCGCCAACGACAGACGGCGCACGCACATTGGCGCCACATTGCGCCGCTTCTCCATCGATGAGTTTCCACAGTTTGTGAATGTCTTGCTCGGCGACATGAGCATCGTCGGCCCACGCCCGGAGCGTCCGGCGTTTGTCGAGCAATTCCGCCAGGAGATCCCCCGCTACATGGATCGACACCGCGAGAAGGCAGGCATCACGGGCTGGGCGCAGATCAACGGGCTACGCGGCGACACGTCAATCGAAGAACGCACCCGCTATGACGTGTGGTATGTGGAGAACTGGTCTATCTGGCTCGACTTCAAGATCATGCTGCGCACGGTCACCGAGATGGTGCGCGGACGGAACGCCTATTGACAGGGCGCGCGGATTATGCTATATTTCACGCACATTGCGGGAGCGCTCTCGCTTTTCGCAATACCCAAAGGCCACATCACCCCTTCATCGACGCTGGCAGAGCTTGAGCCTCAAACTGTATCCTGTTCCCTGCTTGTCACAATGCCGTGTATCTCCCGATTCTGACTGTCCTGACCTCAGCACACACATAGTCTTTTTGGAAGGCGCTGCGAGAGCGCTCTCGCAGCCAAACCAGGGCGATGACGCTAGAAAGGATTGCTGCGCTGGCCGGCGTTTCCCGTGCCACTGTCTCCCGAGTTGTCAACGATCAGCCACGCGTGAGCGAGGCGACGCGTGAGCGCGTGCGCCAGATCATTCAGGAGGAGGGCTACTCCCCCAACGCGGCCGCTCGTAGCCTGGTCAGCCACCGCAGCCAGACAATTGGCCTCGTCATTCCTTCAACGATGACGACGTCTATCTCGTCACCCTACTATTTGCTCGTCATGCAAGGCGTCACGGCGGTCTGCGACCAGCGTCGCTATAGCCTCACACTCTTGCCTGCCACGTCAATCACACCCGACGGCTATGCCCATCTCATCCATAGCGGCGCAGTCGATGGCCTCATCGTCGCCACCTCATCCGTCGGAAAGGCGTTCCTGGCATGGCTACAGCGCGAGGGCTTTCCTTTTGTCCTCATTGGCCGCCAGCCCGATCTGCCCACCATCGATACGGTGGCTTCCGATTACGAGCAGGGCGCGGCAATGGCGGCCCAGCACTTGATCTGGCAAGGATTCACGCGTATCGCCATGATCATGGGCCCGCACGACCACGGCGGCGCCATTGGCCGGCGCGACGGCTTCCTGCATACCCTGCGCGAGGCTGGTTTGTCCTGTCCTGCCAGCTACCTGGTTGAGGGCAATTTCACCCTGCAGGGCGGCCAGGAGGCCATGCGCTCCATCCTGTCGGCCCGGCCCCGCCCGCAAGCAGTGTTCTGCGCATCGGACGAGATGGCTATCGGCGCCATGCAGGTGATTCGTGACGCCGGTCTGCGCGTGCCCGATGACATCGCTGTCATCGGCTATGACGACATTCCCGTCGCCAAAACGACAGAACCTGCGCTGACAACCGTACGTCAACCCGTCGAGCAACTGGGATATACCGCCACGACCATGCTTATCGACATTCTCGAGGCGCGCGCGCTCAATCCTGCGCGTATGCTTGAGCACCAGCATGTCGTCTTGCCCACAGAATTGGTTGTGCGTGCATCGTGCGGCCAGCAGCAGCGCTTTCGGGTGCAACAGCCGCTGGCAGAGCACGAAATTGGGCTATAGCGCGGATAACCTGAGGGGGTGATGATGGACCACAAGGGGGTGTCCACCCGCTGTGACGACTGTACAGGTGTCGCACAGGTTGCATCACCACAGCCTGCCCGGCGAACATGCCGTTCGCTTTTCCAGAAGCCCGTATGCTCCACACACAAGAAAAGGAGAGTGCAATGAGTAGGAAACTCAATCGTCGCCAGTTTTTGACGATCGGCGGCACGGTTGCCGCCGCCTCGGTGTTGGCTGCATGTGGCGCAACGCCGACACCCACGGCCGTTCCGACGGCCACCAAGGCGCCGGCTGCAGCGCCCACCGCTGCACCCGCAGCTCCGACGGCTGCCCCGGCCACAGCCACCGCTGCTCCCGTCGCCGCCAAGTACAAGGAAGCTCCCGCTCTGGCCGACCTGGTGAAGGCCGGCAAGCTGCCCGCGGTCGATCAGCGCTTGCCCGCCACCCCCTTTGTCCTCAAGCCGGTCGAGAAAGTTGGCAAGTATGGCGGCACCTGGCGCACAGCCCTGCGTGGCGGCGCTGACAACGCCTGGCTGACGCGCGTGATCGGCTATGACTACTTGGTGCGGTGGGACCGCGATTGGACAGCAGTCATCCCCTGTGTCGCCGAATCATACACGGCCAGCGCGGACGCTACCGAGTACACGTGGAAGCTGCGCAAGGGCATGAAATGGTCCGACGGCGCCCTGTTCACGGCTGACGACGTCGTCTTCTACTTCACCGATGTGCTGGCCAACAAGGAACTCACGCCGGCCGTTGGCGGCTCGTGGGCGGCCGGAGGCAAGTACGCCACGGCGACCAAGGTGGATGACA
>CAYOEZ010000244.1:0-3890 GCA_964402955.1 uncultured Ktedonobacterales bacterium
CTTTGCCATCAAGGTGCCGCTTTTCCCGCTGCACACATGGCTGCCCGATGCCCATGTCGAAGCGCCGACGGCCGGATCTGTGCTACTGGCCGGCGTGCTGCTGAAGATGGGGGTCTACGGCTATCTACGCTTTGCCATTCCGCCCTTCCCGCAGGCGGCGCAAGAATTCGCCCCATTGCTCGCGACACTGGCCATCATTGGTATTATCTATGGCGCGCTGGTGGCGATGATGCAGCCTGATATCAAGAAACTGGTCGCCTATAGCTCGGTGTCGCATCTGGGCTTTGTGATGCTGGGGACGTTTGCCTTCACTGCCCAGGGTGTGTCGGGCGGTATCTTGCAGATGGTCAACCACGGTCTCTCGACAGGCGCTCTCTTCTTGCTCGTCGGCATGATCTACGAGCGGACGCATACACGCATGATCGCCGACTACGGCGGGCTGGCCCGGCGTATCCCTGTCTTTACGGCGTTCTTTCTGATCGTCATGCTGTCATCGGTTGGTCTGCCAGGGCTAAACGGCTTCGTCGGCGAGTTTACTATCCTGTTGGGCGTGTTCCGGGCCAATGTGTTGTGGGCAGTCCTGTCGGCGACGGGGGTGATCCTGTCGGCGTGGTACATGCTGGGCATGTACCAGCGCATGTTCCACGGTGAGCCGGTGGAAAACGAGCACACGCGCCATCTGGCAGACGTGGAGTGGCGTGAGATTGCCATTCTGGTTCCCATTGTCGTCCTGATTGTCCTGATCGGCGTCTATCCGAAGCCGTTCTTCGATGTGATGCAGCCGTCGGTGGATGCGCTGCTGGCGCTGGTGCGATAGAACGTCACGTTGACATTGACAAGACCGTGAGGTATACTAGATTAGGCAATTGCTAATCTAGGAGGTCGTCACATGACTGTGTCTGAAGAACTGACCAAGATCACGCGCAACGGGCAGATCACGCTGCCTGCGGGCATACGCAGAGCGGCTGGTCTCGAAGAAGGAGACTATCTGGCTGTGCGTCTCGATGGCGATGACGTTATCCTGACGCCCAAGAAGCTCATCGATAAGAGCCAGGCCTACTTCTGGACCGAGGAATGGCAGAAGGGGGAGCGCCGGGCCGATGAGGACATCAAGGCTGGGCGCTGGACAGATTTTGATTCTGTCGAAGATCTCATTGCAGACCTGAACAAGCCGGTAGAAGAGACATGAGGTTTCGACGTCTATCCGGCTTTGATGACGCATATGATGATCTGACGCCGGGTGATCGCAAACGGGTGGACAAAGCACTTCGTCTTCTCGTGGAGAATTGGAGACATCCGGGTCTGCATGTGAAGAGTGTGCGCGGCATGCCCGATGTGTGGGAGGCTCGCGCAAGTCTCTCGTTGCGCGTCACCTTTCAACTCGACGGTGACCTCATCATCTTGCGTAATGTTGGCGCACATGACAAGACGCTGAAGGATGCGTAAATCGGCGAGGATTCGCAATGTTGGCGGATCTTAAGGATAGCGACGAACTATGAGTTTGCGTTTGACTGTTCCAGAGTCTCTGCGTACATTAACAAGGGATGGATGGTTGCTCTTCGCCGCCCGCATGACACGGCTGTTTGCCTACGGATTTCTCTCGGTTGTGCTCGTGCTCTATCTGGTGCAGGTGGGGCTGAGCGAGGGCCAGATCGGCCTGTTGCTCACGCTGACGCTGGTGGGCGACACGCTGATCTCGCTGTGGATCACGACCCATGCTGATCGCATTGGCCGCAAGCGTATGCTGATCGTGGGCGCCGGGTTGATGCTCTTTGCGGGTATCCTCTTCGCACTGACACGCAACTACGTCCTTCTGGTCATTGCTGCGACGATTGGCGTGATCAGCCCCAGCGGCAACGAAGTAGGCCCGTTCTTGTCCATCGAGCAGGCGGCGCTGTCGCATATCGTGCCCGATAAGCGGCGCACGGGGGTTTTTGCCTGGTACAATCTGGTTGGTTTCTTCGCCACGGCCACAGGCTCGCTGGCGGGCGGCTCGCTGGCGCAGGCCTTGCAGGGCGGAGGGACGGCACCGCTGCAAAGCTACCGTGTGATTGTGGTTGGCTACGCGTTGCTGGGGGTGGTTCTGGCCGGCATATTCAGCCGGCTGTCAGTACTGGCTGAGGCGCCCCGGGGGCAGACTGTGCCTATCGGCACGCGCTTTGGCCTGCACAAGTCGCGCAATGTGGTGTTGCGTCTGTCCGCTCTGTTTGCGGTTGATGCTTTTGCCGGCGGCTTTGTCGTGCAGAGCATTCTCGCCTACTGGTTCACCCTGCGCTGGGGGGCCGATCCCGGCCAACTGGGCGTCATCTTCTTTGGCGCCAATATCATGTCGGGCATTTCGGCTTTGCTGGCGGCGCGTATTGCGGCGAAGATCGGGCTGATTCGCACGATGGTGTTCACACATATCCCGTCGAATATCCTGCTCATGCTCGTGCCGCTGATGCCGAACCTGCCGCTGGCGATTCTGGTGCTGCTCGTACGCCATAGCATCTCGCAGATGGATGTGCCGACGCGGCAGTCGTATACGATGGCTGTGGTCAGCCCTGACGAGCGGTCTGCTGCCTCAGGGATAACCGGCATCGCCCGCACCACAGGCTCGTCGCTTGCGCCTGTTTTTGTTGGCCCACTCATGGCTAGCGCCGCCATGCTGGGTTCCGTTTTCTTCATTTCTGGTGGGCTCAAGATCATCTATGATCTGGCGCTCTACTACAACTTCGTCAAGTTGCCGCCGCCGGAGGAGAAGGAATAGGGCACACACCAGGAGGCTTGGGCCGGCAATCCAGCAGTTGACCGATGAATCGCAGTGTCGTATAATGGACACAACGATTGAGCGGTTAATCGATGGATTGGAGGCGATCGATGGAGCAGGTGATTAGTGCAACCGAAGCCAGAGTGCATTTCGGTGAGCTCATGCGTCGTGTCGTTGAGACGGATATGCCGGTTGTCGTCGAGCGCGACGGCAAGGCCCAGGTGGTCGTTCTGTCAAAACATGCCTATGATCAGTTATGTGACGGCAGGAAGACCAAAGACTGGCGCGAGTTGCTGACGCGGGCTCACGATCAGATTCGTCGGGAACTGAACGGACGTTCTCTGCCGCCTCCAGAAGAGATCATTCGCGAGATGAGGGAGGAGCGGGATGCCTATCTCGCCGATTTGTATTGATGCAGGCATCATTGTGCGGTTGGTGCTCTTCCCGGACGATGGCGCCGTACAATCGCTGTGGAAAATCTGGACAGGTGGGCGACAGAGGATCATTGCTCCGGCCTTGCTCTACTATGAGGTCGTCAATGTCCTGTGCCAGTTTCAGAAGCGAGGGGAGTTGACTGCAGAGATGACGACAACCGCCGTCTCGGTCGCTCTCGCTTTGCCTGTTGAGATTCAAAGCGATCGCGACATGCACGTTGCGGCGCTTGATGTTGCCCGTCGATACGGTCTGCCTGCTACCTATGATGCTCACTATGTGGCGCTGGCCCAATCCTACGACGCCGTGCTGTGGACAACTGACAAACGGCTGGTGAATCGTTGTCAGCAAGATTGGGTGCGCCTGGTCGAATAATGGCCTTGCTTCTTCAGGGAGGACCAATTGGGGAGACGAAAGAATGGTAAAGCACATTGTCCTGTTCAAGTTCAAGGCTGAAGCAACGGCGGCACAGCGCAAGGAACTCGTGGACGCACTGAACGCCCTGCCGCCGCTGGTACCCGAGATCAAGAAATGGAAGGTCGTGCACACGGCGCCTGGCCGGCCGGCGCGCTTCCACCACATCGCTCTCTTCTCAGAGTTCGAGGATGTGGCTGCTGTTGATCGCTATATCGCCAACCCGGACCACCAGAAGGTGGTGCCGTTGGTCGAGAAGTATTGCGAAACCCGCGCCAACTTCGACTACGAGTAG
>CAYOEZ010000244.1:3990-6706 GCA_964402955.1 uncultured Ktedonobacterales bacterium
GGTGCCGTTGGTCGAGAAGTATTGCGAAACCCGCGCCAACTTCGACTACGAGTAGGGTTGTGCAGGACTATGTGAGGGAACCTGATGCCGATAACGATTCCAGCAATTGATCTGCTGCCGGTGTTGCCCCAGGTGATCGTGGTGGTTGCGGCGCTGGTGATGCTTGTCCTGGATGTGGTTGTGCCGCACGAGCGTACGGAGATCCTGGCCGGGGTGACGTTGGCCAGTCTGGGCGCCAGCGCTGCCGCGGCGTGGTATCTTTGGGGCGCGACGGGCACGGCCTACGGCGGCATGATGGCCACCGACAACTTGACGCTCTATTTCAGTCTGTTGCTGCTGGGGGGCGCGGCGTTAACAGTCTTGCTCTCGTGGGGCTATCTTAAGCGCGAAGGAATCAGCTACGGCGAGTTCTACACGCTGATTCTGCTGGCAGTGGCGGGTATGATGCTGCTGGCTGCCAGCGCTGACCTGCTGATGGTCTTCCTGGCGCTGGAAACGCTGTCGCTGGCGCTCTACATTCTGGTCGGTTTTGCGCGCGAGCGGCAGGCGTCGGAGGAGGCGGCGCTCAAGTACTTCCTGCTCGGCGCATTTGCCTCGGCCTTCCTGCTCTACGGCATTGCACTCATCTATGGCGCAACCGGCACGACGCGTCTGGCCGACCTAGCGGCGGGCGCCGGCGCATCGCTGCTGGGCAACCCCATGTTGCTGGCCGGGGTTGTCATGGTCACGGTGGGATTGGGCTTCAAACTGGCGCTCGTGCCGTTCCAGATGTGGACGCCTGATGTCTACCAGGGCGCGCCGACGCCGGTCACGGCGTTCATGTCGGTGGCGACGAAAGCGGCGGCATTTGCTGCGTTATTGCGTCTGCTTCTCTATGCTCTGCCCTCGCTCAACGCTGATTGGGCGCCTGTGTTGGCGATTCTGGCTGTGCTGACGATGACGGCGGGCAACCTGGCGGCGATTGTACAGCGCAACATCAAGCGCATGCTGGCCTATTCCAGCATTGCCCATGCCGGCTACATCCTGATCGCGGTCATTGCGGGCGGTGAGTTGGGCCAGGCGAGTCTGCTCTTCTACCTGACGGCCTACACGTTCATGAACATCGGCGCTTTTGCAGTGGTCGAAGCGCTGGAGCGGCACGAGGAAGGACTGGAACTCAGCGACTATTCCGGTCTGGCGGCGCGCTCCCCGCTGCTGGCGGCGGCCATGGCGCTGTTCATGTTCTCGCTGGCAGGGTTCCCGCCCACGGCAGGCTTCTTCGCCAAGTTCTATGTCTTCAATGCTGCCGTTCAGGCGGGCTACGTCTGGCTGGCGATCGTCGGCGTCTTGAACAGTCTGCTGGGTGTGGTGTACTATGTGGGCGTGGTCGTCAACATGTACATGCGCGAGCCGGGCAAGGCGGCAGTCACCATTAACGTGTCGACGGCGCTGGCTCTGGCCCTTGTGATCGCAGCCGTGGGTACGCTGGCGTTGGGTCTTGTACCTTCGCCCGTGCTTGAGGTGGCGCGGCAGGCGCTGACGCTGGTGAGGTAGGTTGACCACGGATGTGGACGCGGATGGCAGAGCACGCGCCATCCGCTCTTTGTTTTCTTGCGTTCTGTAATGGCGTGGTGTATAGTATATGCATAGGGTGTCATTGATGTTTGGTGCCTCAAAGGAGAATTATCGGTTTGACCAGTGTGTGTAACGGAGTCAAGCTATGACGATCGTTATCTCGGATGATATCTTGTATACAACTCGTATGAGTGCGGCAGAGGTGCAGGAAGTTGCTGTCACGCTCTAGCAACGCGATCGGCTGACGCTTGGCCAGGCAAGCCGGCTAGCGACGATGGACCAAGTCCAGTTTCAGCTTCTGCTTGCGAGCCGTCAGATTCCCGTTCACTATGATGTAGCTGATTTCGACGCCGATCTGAAGACGCTCAAGGATATGGGACGGCTATGATCGTTGTCAGCAATACGTCACCTGTACTCAATCTGGCGATAGTTGGACGTCTGGATTTGCTGCGCGCTCTCTATAGGTAAGATTATCATCCCACAGGCTGTCTTTGATGAGATTGTTCTCGCAGGAGCGGGGAAACCGGGCGCTTCTGAGGTTAGAGAAATAAGCTGGATCGAGATCAGGCGGACAACAAATCAGTTGGCTGTCCGTTCATTGCAGTTGGAATTGGATGCAGGTGACGCCGAGGCCATGGCCCTGGCTGCGGAGCTGAAAGCGGATCTGCTGTTGTTGGACGAACGCAAAGGACGCGTGGGTGCAGAGCGACTCGGTCTCAGGTTTGTTGGGCTATTGGGTGTTCTCGCTGAAGCCAAGCAGCGCGGGCTAATCCTGACGATCCGTCCGATCATGGATGATCTGCGACGCGTGGCAGGTTTCTGGATTAGCCCAAAGTTGTATGAGCATATCTTGCAGGTGGTTGGAGAATAGACCGGCTGGTCAGTGGGCACTTTTCGGCGGAATGAATTCTATGGAGGAATAGGCCGTGCAAGGACATGAGCGGATATTCATCGCTCCTGCCTACCGTCCGCGCTGTCTCCGCAGGTTGTTTCTTCCTTGTCGCCCTGGCCCTCTCCTGTGCTCGATGTGGCGCGGCAGTCGCTGGCAGCACTGCGCTAGCGATTCCACAGATTGCAGACGCGGATGGCACAGCAGTGTGCCCTCCGCGGGGTGCATCCAAGATCTGGGACGCTAGGCGGGAGTAGCGGCTGTCAGGTGGAC
>CAYOEZ010000245.1:0-2312 GCA_964402955.1 uncultured Ktedonobacterales bacterium
GGAGGGGACTAACGTGGGGTGACGACGCGACAGCCGCGGCCGCGACACGGACTCCCCCGGCGGCCGGCCGGGGGCGCCTGCGGCCCTCGCGGACGACGGCCGCGGCCAGCAGCGACGCGCCCGCGCCAAAGCCGAGCAGCGCCCCCGCCACGGCCATAAAAGCAAAGTGATACCACTGGGTCAGGGAGAAGACCCGCGTCAACGCGATCTCCAGGGCAAGGGTGGCGGCAGAAAGAAAGAAGATGCCAATGTACATCTAGTGTTTCCCGGTCAGCGGCACAAACACCACATCCATCACCTGGCGCGAGCGCACCTGCTCGCCCTGCTTCTCGATGAGCCAGAGAGTCTGAATTGTGCCAGGCGGCCCCACAGGGATGACCATCCGCCCGCCATCCTTGAGCTGCTTGACCAGCGGCTGCGGCACATGGTCCGGCGCGGCGGTGACGATGATGGCGTCGTAGGGCGCATATTCTTCCCAGCCGAAATAGCCGTCGGCATTCTTGGCGCGCACCTGTGTGTAGCCAAGCTCTTGCAGGCGTTTCGCCGCCGCCTCAGCCAACTTCGGCACAATCTCCACCGTGTAGACCTGGTCGGTCAGTTCGGCCAGGACAGCCGCTTGGTAGCCGGACCCCGTGCCGATCTCCAGTATTTTGTCGCCGGGCTTGATGGCCAGCAGTTGTGTCATGGCTGCCACCATATACGGCTGGGAAATGGTTTGGCCGTAGCCGATTGGCAAGGGGTTATCGTCATATGCCCGGTCGGCGTCCTCGGGCAGAACGAAGCGGTGGCGGGGCACTGTCTCCATGACGGCAAGCACGTTGTGGTCGCTAATATCACGTAGCATCATCTGTTTCTCCACCATGCGCTGGCGGGCGGCGAGAAAGCGATCAGACGAAGGCGAGGCAGCCGGTTGTGCTGTGGATTGAGGCGTCGTCGTTTGCGGCGCGATGACATGAGGGCGATCAGAGCGGGACACGCAGACGACCAGCAGCAGACAGATAGCCGCCAGCGTCGCCAGAGCTCGCCATTTCTTCTTCATCGCTCCTTCTCCCGTGTTCGGCGCACAATGTCGGAGTCGCGATAGGTTCGCTTGGCGCTATTATCGCGCAGCGGATGGCAGATAGCAAGATGCAGATTTGTCTTTTGCACGGTAGCCTGCTATAATCATCAGTATGATGCGTGAATACATTGACGGCAACGAGGCCATCGCCCGCGGCGCTCTCGCCGCCGGCTGCACCTTCTTCGCAGGCTACCCCATTACGCCGGCGTCGTCCATCCTCGTCCACCTTCTGCGCGACCTGCCACGCGCCGGCGGCGTCGGCATCCAGGCGGAAGATGAGATCGCCGCCCTGGGCATGTGCATCGGCGCGGCGACGGCTGGCTGCAAGGCCATGACCGCCACCTCAGGCCCCGGCCTCAGCCTGATGAGCGAGCACATCGGGCTGGCCATCATGGGTGAAACGCCGGTGGTCATCATTGACTGCCAGCGCATGGGGCCCTCCACCGGCGGAGCAACGACTGTCAGCCAGGGCGATGTACAGTTCGCCCGCTGGGTCACTCCCGGCGGCTACCCCATGATTGTCCTGTGCCCGTCCACCGTTCCCGAGTGCTATAGCCTTACCCTGCGCGCCTTCAATCTCGCCGAACGCCTGCGCACCCCCGTCATTCTGCTGACCGACAAAGAAGTGTGCACAACGCTCGCCACCGTGGCCGTTGACGCCTTTGAGGATGTCGCATCGGAACAGCGCCTGGCTGCGCCGGCCGGCCCCTTCACGCCCTACCGATATGCCCCATCGGCCGCCACCCCCGCCTTCGCGCCCATGGGCGGGCCGCAGATCGTACGCTTCACCGGCTCCAGCCACGACGAACGCGGCCACCTGACCAAGAACCCCACCACGGTGGGCAGGCTCAATCAGCACCTGCGCGCCAAGATCGAGTCGCGGCGCGATGAACTGGCGCTGGTCAAGGCCGACTTGCAGGAGGGAGCACGCACCTTGCTGATCAGCTACGGCGCGACAGCCGGCTCGATGCGCGCCGCCGCACAGCAGGCACGGTCGCAGGGTCAGCGCGTCTCGACCCTTACTATCCATTCACTGTGGCCCGTTCCCGAAAAGCCCATCCTCGCCGCGCTGACCGGCATCGAGCGCGTGGTTGTCGCCGAGCTGAACCAGGGCCAATACCGCCGCGAAATCGAGCGACTCATTGGCGCACGCGAGATCATCGCTGTCAACCGTGTTGACGGCGAACTGATCACGCCCGGCGAAATCGCCGCAACCATTCGCTAATGTGGAGTGCGACGATTCCTATCGTCG
>CAYOEZ010000245.1:2412-6688 GCA_964402955.1 uncultured Ktedonobacterales bacterium
CGAAGGTGGCCCGCGACGATTCTCACCGCCACGTGATGTGGAGTGCGACGATTCCTATCGTCGCGAAGGTGGCCCGCGACGATTCTCACCGCCACGTGATGTGGAGTGCGACGATTCCCATCGTCGCGAAGCAATGACTATGACAGACGATGCTAGCTACAAGGTCTTTACCCACAATCCACCGCATCTCTTCATGCCCGGCGCCAGTTACATGATCACAGGAGCAACATACCAGAAGCTCCCTCACATGCTCCGCGATGAACGGAAAACCCAGCGGCTTGACGCTTTCCGGTTCGTCCTCAGCAAAGAGAGGTGGCAGCTTGTCGCTTACGTTGTCATGAGCAATCACTACCATACTCTTCTCCAGGCGCCTGACACAGGTGCAGACCGCCTGTCCGCAATGATCATGAGCCTTCACAGGTTCACCGCACGCCAGTGGAACGATGCAGATCACACCCCTGGGCGCGTTGTCTGGTGGAATTACTGGGATACATGCCTGACAAATGATGCATCTTGCGGTGCGCGGATCAACTACATCCACTGGAATCCAGTCAGGCACGGGGTCGCGACACAACCAGATCTCTACGAGTTCAGCACGTATCGGACGTGGCAGTTGCAATGGGACGCTGAGCTGCAACGCCTTGAGCGGGAGTATCCCTTTGACCGGGTGAGCGTGTACGATGACTTCTGAGGCGGCGACGGAATGAGAGACACTCGCGACGATAGGAATCGTCGCACTCCACATGCCGCAACGATAGGAATCGTCACACTCCACATGGGAAGACACCTATGAGCGCACTGACAACCTACCTTGACCCCGCCACGCTGCCCTTTCCGTTCTGCCCGGGCTGCGGCCATAGCAACGTGATCAGCACGCTGAACGATGCGCTGGTGACCATGCAGCGCGACCCGAGCAAGATCGCCATCGTCACCGACATCGGCTGCGCCGGCCTCTCCGACCGCCACGTCATTACGCACGCTCTGCACGGGCTGCACGGGCGCTCAATCACCTACGCCACTGGCCTCAAGCTGGCCGATCCAGGCCTGACCGTGATCGTGATTATCGGCGATGGCGGCTGTGGCATCGGCGGGGCGCATCTGCTGGCCGCGGCGCGGCGCAACATCGGGCTGACCGTGCTTGTCCTCAACAACATGAACTTCGGCATGACCGGCGGCCAGCATTCCGTCACAACACCCGGCGGAGCGATCACCGCCACCACCCGCGGCGGCAACCTGGAGCGCCCGCTCGACCTCTGCGCCACGGTTGGCGTCAACGGCGCGGCCTTCTCCGCACGAGCAACAACCTGGGACAAGAACCTGCCGTCGCTCATGGTGCAGGCCATCAGCACGGATGGCTTCGCCCTGCTCGACATCTGGGAGTTCTGCACGGCCTACTTCGTCCCCAACAATCAGCTCAAGAAGGCAACCCTGCTGGGGTACATGGACACCCTGGGCATGAAGTCCGGCGTCCTCTACCAGACATCCGCTCCGGAGTACAGCGCGGCATACCGCGCCCAGGCAGCACACGACACCGGCCAACCGGCTACACCGCGCCGCCCGTTGTCGCAGACCCACAGCAGCGCGCTCGCCAGCCAGACATCGCTCGTCATTGCCGGCTCAGCCGGCGGCAAGGTGCGCTCCGCAGCAATGGCCGCCGGCCGCGGCGCGCTGCTCTCGGGCCTGTGGGCCAGCCAGCGCGACGACTATCCCGTCACCGTGATGAGCGGGCACTCAGTCTCCGAGATCATCCTCAGCCCGCAGCCGATTGACTATTCCGGCATCGAGCAGCCGGATGTTATGGCCATCCTCAGCAACGACGGGCTGAAGGCCGTGCGCACGCACCTGGCGCGCCTTGGGCCACAGACCCGGCTCTATTGGAACGTCGAGCTGGGCGCAATCGAAACAAGGGCGCAGCTCATCCCGTTGGACACCGCCAAGGCAAGCGTACGCGTCAGCAGGGAAAACCTGGCCGTGCTCTGCATCGCCGCCATCATTCAGCGCGAGAACCTCTACCCTTTGGCTGCCCTGGCCGAAGCAATTGCGCTCGGCCAGAAACCTGAGATCGCCCAGGCAAACCTGGCGGCGATCGAAGCGGGAGAGAAGCTCCTGAGCTAACGGAGGCGCAGATGGCATTCGAGATTCCTGTCCTGCTCGTCAGCTACTTCCCCGTCAAAGGCGACCGGATTGACGTTGCCGCGACCGGCGATGTTGATGCTCCCCTGGCCGACATACGCGGGCACACCATGAACTGCACGGCGCGGGTGATCGAGGCCCTGGAGAAGGGAAGCATGTACCACGGCTACAAAGACGCCGCCGCCCAGCCCAGCCTGCACTATCGCATCGTTGGCAGCCTTGAGTTCCTCAGCCCGCTGCCGACCTACCCCAAGCCCGGCAACCCGGCTCCGATGACCGACTACAATGCCATCATGCGCCGCATTGATGTTCGCTACTGGGTAGAACAGCGCGGCGTGCGCGAGATATGGCTGTGGGGCTATCATGGTGGGGTTGTTGGACTCTGGGAATCGAACATGGCGGGGCCGTTTGGCGATGTCAGCAACAGCGATTGCCGCCTCGATGACCTGCCTGTCTTGTCGCGCACCTACACGGTGTATCACTACAACTACCAACGCGGCGTCTCAGAGGCTGTCGAAGACCACATGCACCAGATCGAGGCGCTGCTGCGCCATGCGGACAGAGAGTTGTTCTGGACACTCTTTGTCGGCGGGGACAAGGGGCAGCGCTGCGGCTGGGCGCACTATCCGCCCAACGCCACGACCGACTACGACTGGGCCAACACGGCGTCGGCTATGTCGGACATTGAGACGTGGAAGCCGGAGGGGACAACGCGCCGCAAGCGGCTAAGCTGCACGCGCTGGAACAGCGACAGCCTCACCTGGTTCATCTACTGGATGCAGAATCTGCCCGGCGCCGGCAATGGCCTGCCGTACAAGGGCCACCCGCTCAGTAACTGGTGGATGTTCGTTGGCGACTTCGACGAGGCCATGGCGCACCAGCGCGGCCTTATCGGCTAGCCCGTCCATCGGAGAGCGCTGCCACTGCAGAGATCGAAGAGAAGGACTGGAGTCCACCTCAGAGACACAGAGAGCACAGAGCAGAGCACAGACCCGCCCACCGCAGAGAACGCAGAGAAGAACTGGAGTCCACCTCAGAAAGCACATAAGAAGGGCATGGATGCGCCGCAGAGACGCAGATGCCGCGGAGCAAGAGTCGTGTGACGCTGCGCTCTCTGCGTCTTCGCGGTGAAAATGTACTTCGTTCTGCTTTTCTCTGCGTTCTCCGCGTCTCTGCGGTGGAAAAACGCTCTGGGGCTTGGCCCTACTTGTATGGCCGGGGAGGTTGCATGCAAAGCACTGTGATAGCCCTGATCGCGCACGACGGCAAAAAGCCGGAGATGGTCGCCTTTGCGCAGCGCAACAAACGCAAACTCAGCCGCTTCAGCTTGGTGGCAACCAGCTCCACCGGCAAGCTCCTCAGCGAGCAGGTGGGGCTGCAGGTGACGCTGCTTCTCTCCGGGCCTTACGGCGGCGACGCACAGATTGCCGCACGGGTAGCCACCGGCGAGGTCAAGGCCGTCATCTTCTTCGTTGATCCGCTCAACGCGCACCCCCACGAGCCCGACATTCAAGGCCTGCTGCGGGTGTGCAACGTACACAACGTTCCCCTGGCTACCAATGCCGCGACCGCCGAGCTTGTGCTGAGAGGCCTGTAAAGCATAAGCGCAGCACACGCCAGCAAACATTTCGCCGGGTGCTGCGCTTATGCTTTACAGATGCGTGCAACGCCCCTACGGCGTGGGCAAGAAGAAGAACGCCAGGGCGATTATCGCGTACACAGCCAGCAGTTGCGCCCCCTCCAGCCAGTGCGAGCGGCCGTCGAGCGAAATCAGCGCAGTGATGGCGACCGCCGCTCCCAGCGTAATCAACTCGAACTGATTGAAGATAAGCGTCATCGGATGGCCCAGCAGAATGCTGGCGAAGACCAGGAACGGCGCCACGAAGAGGGCGATCTGCATGCTCGAGCCGACCGCAACCTCCATCGCCAGCTCCATCTTGTTCTTGATCGCCGTCTGCACGGCCACCATGTGCTCGGCCACGTTGCCGATAATCGGCACAATGATGACGCCAACAAAGAACTCGGTCAACCCCAGCCTCTCGACAGAGCCTTCGATCGCGCCGACGAGCAGCTCGCTCATGAGCACCACGAGCGCCGTCGCGCCCAGCAACACAAGAACGGACTTGCGCACACTCCATTCAGC
>CAYOEZ010000246.1:0-6634 GCA_964402955.1 uncultured Ktedonobacterales bacterium
GAACCGTCGTGTCAGGCTGTCTGCACGTATCAGCAACACAATATGCAACCGAGTGAACACTGGAGGGTGTTGAACAACGGCGTTTTGGTGCGTAGCATAGCCCCTCGTGGGCGTCGAAAGCCCCGATACGGCCAATTCGACGGCCACCCCCTGAGGGCCGGGGGCAGGCAAACAGCCTATGCTACACGTTTCGGTGACTTGTTCAACACCCTCCGAACACCGCGCCAGGGTTTGTGCAAAGTCGCCCGTCCGTGAGTAGGGGCAGGTCTCAGACCTGCCTTCCCACGACCACACGGGGCAGACGGACAGGTCTGAGACCTGCCCCTACGCCTCGCTGCGCCTGTCAAGGAACTACACACATGCCCTGGCACTGTCCGCCTCTGTCGCGTCCCGTGCCTCGTGCCCGGGACGCCTTGCATGCAACAACAAGGGCCGCCGGGCACGAGGCACGGGCTACTTGAGCCTGGCCGATGATGGTTACAGATCAAAACCCCGCTCAGACGACCTCGATGCGGGCAACTCCTGACCGTTCAGGTCGATGAGATGAACAGCGCAGGCCATGCAGGGATCAAACCAGGGTCCCAGCGCTCACCATTGTGGATCACCAGCTTGCCACTGTTCATGTTTTGCTTAAGTTACACACAGCATGTACTGCCCACAGGGAGCAAACGCACCTGCCGCCACTGACTGATGGCGCCGCACAGATAGCATATAGCGTGGCTACAAGCGCTCGCTTGTAGCCACGCTATTGTGCATCGTCATCGTCGATCCGTGAGGCTAGCCCACCTCGACCCGCATCAACTCGCGCTGATTCAGATCGACGAGGTGAACAGAGCACGCCATACAGGGGTCAAACGAGTGGACCGTACGGAGAATCTCAATCGGCCGTAGCGGGTCAGCCACTGGCGTGCCGATCAACGCCTGCTCCCACGCTCCACGCTGAGCGCGAGCATCGCGTGGCGAGCCATTCCACGTCGTCGCCACGACAGCCTGGTAGTTTGCAACCTTGCCGTTCTTGATGCGCACCCAGTGTGCCAGGGCGCCGCGGGGCGCCTCGGTCGTGCCGCAACCCATCGCGTCAGCCGGCCACGTTGCCGGATCCCACTTGGCGCGATTGTGGATAGCAAGATTGCCGCTGCTCAGGTTGGCCGCCAGTTGGTCGAGCCAGGGGCCCATCTGCTCGGCAATCACGAGTGTCTCGACGCCACGCGCCGCCACCCGCCCCAGTGTGGAGAAGAGAGCCGGCACGCCAACCCCGAGCTTGCTGAGAACGTCGTTGACGACCTGCCGCACCCGCGTGTGGCCGGCCGCGTAGGCGACCAACATGCGCGACAGCGGACCGACTTCCATGGCCCGCTCATCGTAGCGCGGCGCCTTGAGCCATGAGTACTTGCCGTCCGTATTCAGAAACTCATAGGGCGCCTGGGGGCCGGTGTAGTTGGGCTTCGTCTCGCCCTGGTAGGGGTGCAAGGAAGCGTTGTCTCCACCGCTGTAGGAATACCAGGAGCGTGCCACGTACTCCTTCACCTTGTTCTGATCCACAGGCAGCGGCGGCACGGACAGGTTCTTGTTGAGAACGATGCCCTGCGGCAGCCAGTAGGACGACGCCCCGGGGGTACCGTTCTGTGGGAAGTCGCCATAGGCAAGATAGTTGCCGACGCCGCTTCCCAGACTGGCCCACGACTTGTAGAACGATGCAATCAGGAGCAAGTCGGGGATGTAGACTTTCTGCACAAACCGCAGCGCCTGTGCGGCCAGCGTACGCATCTGTGCGATCGTCGTCGGGTTGATTGTGGCCTTGTTCCCCGGCCCCATCGCTGACGCCATGCCCCCGACCAGATAGGTCTGCGGATGCGGATTCTTGCCGCCCAGGATGGCGTGCATCTTGATGACATCACGCTGCCAATCCAGGGCTTCGAGATAGTGAGCGACGGCAAGCAGGTTGCCTGCCGGTGGCAGTTTGTACGACGGGTGGCCCCAGTAGGCGTTGGCGAAGAGACCAAGCTGCCCGCTGTTGACAAACGTCTGCAAGCGCGCCTTGACGGCGGCGAAGTACTCCGGACTGGAATTGGGCCAGTCCGAGATCGAGCGAGCGAGAGAGCTCGTCGCTGCCGGGTCAGCCGACAGAGCGCTGACCATGTCGACCCAGTCGAGAGCGTGCAGGTGGTAGAAGTGAATCACGTGATCCTGCACAAACTGAATACCCTCGATCAGGTTTCGAATGATGCGCGCGTTGTCGGGGATGGAGATGCCCAGTGCATTCTCGACGGCGCGCACTGATGTGATGGCGTGAACCGATGTGCAGACGCCGCATATGCGCTGCGCAAACAGCCAGGCGTCGCGCGGGTCACGGTCTTTCAAAACGAGTTCCATGCCGCCAAACGATGTGCCGGTGCTCCAGGCATCGGTCACCACGCCCTTGTCGATCGTCACCTCGATACGCAGGTGACCTTCGATGCGCGTGATGGGATCGATGGCGATCCTCTGTACTGCTGCCGTTGCGCCCAACACGGTTGACGTGTCGGCGAACGTTGGGTTTTGCTGTGCGTTGTCTGGCATGTTAGTCTTCACCTCCGCCTGCGCCCGGTCTGTAGAACGGCGTCATGGTATCCCAGAAACGCGGCTCGGCGCACGCCACACAGCCATGCCCCGCGCCCACGCACCAGTTGGTGCCGCTGTTCCACTTGACCTTCGAGCAGTTGTTGTGTGCCTGGGGACCTTTGCAGCCCATCTTGTAGAGACACCATCCGTTCCTGTGCCCCTGATCGCCCCACGCAAGCACGAACTTGCCGTCCTCGTAGTAATCCTTGCGCGGACACTCGTCGTGCACGTCCTCGTCATAGGCGAACTTGGGCCGCCGCAGCGAATCCGTCTCGGGCAGCTTCTTCTGGGTGAGGTAATAGACGATCGCCGCAGACAAGTTAGCCGCGTTCACCGGGCAACCCGGCATGTTGATCAACTTGGAGCCGATGCCGGGTACAGCGTCTTTCACCCCCATCGCTCCTGTGGGATTGGGCACTGCGGCGCGCCAGCCGCCGTCAAACGCACACGTACCGGCGGCAATGACCGCCGCCGCGCCGGCGCACACAGTACGAGCCGTTTGCAAGGCAGGCTTCCCGCCCACCATGCAGTATGTGCCATTGTTCCCGCCAGGGATGGCGCCTTCGATAACCGCGATGTACTGGCCGCGGTATTGCGTCAGCGTATCCTGAAGGGCTTTCTCAGACTGGCGTCCGGCTCCGACCATCAACGTCTCGTGGTAATTGAGAGAGATCGTCTCCAGCAAGATTTGCGTAATGGTTGGGTTACCCGAGCGCAAGAACGACTCTGTGTCGCCCGTGCAATCCTGGAACTCCAACCATACAACGGGACGCCGTGGGGCCGCATTGAGAGCCTCAGCCATCGCAGGTGCATAGCGCTCCGGCAAGGCCAGGGTGGCTGTCATCACGGCGCAGAACTTGAGAAACCCCCGGCGCGAGATGCCCTTTTGCGCCAGGCGCTGCTCAAGGTTCAGCGTAGATTCCGCCATCTTGTTCCTCCTTTTGTTCTCTCATCTTCACCGCACCAGAAAGGGATGGCGTGCGGTTCACATACAAAAACGTAAAGATTCTAGATAAGTTACGCTTTGGTGCTATAGATGTGCAAAATGTGCCGGATTCGGATTTGTCTCTGTGGGCGCACCACAAAGGGGCTTGCAGACCGTCGTCTGCAAGCCCCTGCCGAGCCGTTGGCGCCGCTGCGCCTCAGAAGTTGAATGTCACACGAACTGAAGCCGTCACCGTCGCCTCGCCCGCTTCGATCGGCACGCTCTGATCACGAGCCCCTTCAGCCGACATCTTCGTATACTGCGGTTGAGGGCCAACATAGCTATCGATGGAAACGCTCTGTACGCCGCTCACCTTGAGTCCCAGTCCGCCTGCAACCAGGTCGGCCTTGGCGCGAGCCGTCTTGACCGCAGCCGCGAGAGCCTGATCGTTCAGTGCGTCGTTATTCTTGATGGCAAAACGGATACCATTCACAGTGTTGGCGCCAGCCGTGACCGCGGCATCGAGCAACTCACCGACCTTGCTCAGGTCATTGACCGTCACATTGAGTGTGTTGCTCGCCCAGTAGCTGGTGATCTTGTCCGTTCCCTGTTCACCGGGCTTCACGGGAGTTGTCTGCGGGTTGAGGCTGACGTAGCCCGTCTGCATATCTTTCTTGGCCACACCCATGCTCTCCAGCTTGGCGATAACGGTAGCGAGCGCACTGTTGTTCTGCGCCATCGCCTCCCGCGCGGTTGGCGCAGTGGTGCTCACGCCAAGATTGATGTAGGCAACGTCAGGCTTCGCCGTGACCTGCCCCTGCGCCGAGATTGTAATCCCTGTTGACGTTGCGGATGGGTCTGCCGCCGCCGACTGAGCCAATGCCACAGGCCCCTTCGCGATGACAACGGCCGACGCCAAAACGACAACGGCCACGAGAGTCACAATCGAAACAACCTTCCAAAAGGTAGACATAGTACCACTCCTCCTGTAGTCTTTTCGCCAGGCGGCGGCCCATCCGCCGCCCTGAAAAGTACGAATGTAGTTTACGCGCAGCGCGATTGCTTGTCAAGCCCTTGCCTGCTATAATCAGCGCAGCATGAATGACATCATCTGGCTGCACGATGCCGGACTAGAGCACACCCCTCTGATCGGCGCCAAAGCGGCACGACTGGGCGAACTGACGCGCCGGCGCTTCCACGTCCCGCCCGCTTTTTGTGTGACGGCGCAGGCTTGCGGCCGCCCGTTCTCGGTCAGCTTCGACCTGCGTGACGGCATTCTGGCCGCCTGCGCCCGGCTGGCACAAGAGTCGCCTGCCGGCCCGGTCTTCGCCGTTCGTTCGTCATCACCCGCCGAAGACCTGGCCACTACATCGTTCGCCGGCCAGTACAACACGTTTCTCAACGTCGCACTGCCTGACGTTCCCGCCAGAGTGGCCGACTGCTGCGCATCTGCCGCCAGCCGCCGTACTCTTGCCTACCGCCAGGAGCGCGGCCTGGCAGCGCAGTCTCCACAAATGGCGGTGCTCGTGCAGATCATGATTCCCTGCCAGGTTGCCGCCGTTGCCTTCTCGCGCGACCCGCTTAGCGGCGAAAAGAGCATCGTGATCGAAGCCGCCGCCGGCCTTGGCAAACAGGTCGTCGGCGGCACAACCACGCCCCACCGCTACACGATCCTGCCTGACTCGCCGCTGCCAGACGGCGACGATCTGCTGTCTAACTCAACGCTGCGCCAGCTTGCCGATCTTGTGCCCGCCATCGAGCAGACTCTCGGCGGCACCCAGGACATCGAGTCGGGACTCTGGCAGAACACACTCTATGTCTTGCAGGCCCGCCCGATCACTGTCCTACCAGCCAGCGACAACGTATTCAGCGAGCCATCCGATCCCGGCGTGGTTTGGACGAGCGGCTTCTTCGACGAACGATTCCCGCAGCCAGTTTCAGCACTGGGCTGGTCGGTGCTCAAGGACATCGTCGAGCAGTATGCCTTCCGCGAGACCCTGCAGTTTCTCGGTACCCCGGGCTGCGAGCTTTGGCGCCTGATCCGGCTCTACAACGGCCATCCCTACACCAACATGCGGGTGTTTCAGACCATCTACAAGATCTTCCCCGATGCTCTCTTGCCCGAAGATGCTTCTCGCTTCTTCATAGATAGAGACGCCGGTCTGCGCCAAAAAGTTCCCTATCCACGCGGTCTTTTTGACCCCAGGTTGATCTTCTCGATGCTGCGCTATTTCGTGCGCGACCCACGCAACTGGTCTCCCTTGCACAACTGGAGACTGTGGCAAGACTTCACATGTGACTACGATGCGAGGCTAAGACGTGCCCAGCAGCTTCAGCAGCGTTCAGCGGCCGATCTGCCTGCCGCTGCTCGTGACGTTCAGACCCTGAACGGGCGACTGCTTGCCATCTTGCGCCGCGTCTACCTTCTTCTGGGGCGCAGCCTGCCTGATCATGGCATCACAGATCAGGAGAACAACGACTTCTTCCTCACCGCTGGGGAGGTTGCATCCCTTGTCACTCCTGGGGCAGGCATTGGGAGAGCAGAGGGTGGCGAGCGGGATGAGACGAGGGCTACAGTCGCCGCCCGCCGCGGCCTCTTTGCGCGCCTGACGCGCGCGTGGATGGCGTCGCCAATTCTCTCCTACCCGCCCTTTCTGCCTGGTAACGAGCCTATCCTGCCCGCCCGGAAGACAGGCAATACACTCAGAGGACAGCCCGTCAGCCCCGGCATCGCACGCGGGCAGGCGTGCGTGCTGCTCAGCATCCAGGAGGTCACATACGTACCCAAAGGCTGCATCCTCGTCGTCCCGAGCGCCGACCCTGCTTGGACGCCGCTTTTCTCGCACGTGGCTGGTCTCGTGCTTGAGGTCGGGGGGCAGCTCTCGCACGGCGCCGTTGTCGCACGCGAGTACGGACTCCCCACTGTCGCCGGCATCGCGGGCGTCGCCAGCACAATCAAGACGGGCGACATCGTCACTGTGGACGGCAGCTCAGGAATCGTCATGCATCATGGTCTGGGACTCGAAGAAGATCAAGCAGTTAGTCGCGCAACTGCCTGACGCCAGGCTGAAGCCATGGCCGATACTGCGGGCCAGGCTCTGCGCTACA
>CAYOEZ010000247.1:0-6622 GCA_964402955.1 uncultured Ktedonobacterales bacterium
TGGAGAACGTGTAGGCGATGAGCCTCGTGGGTTCGAATCCCACCCTCTCCGCCAGAAAATATGCAACGCCGCCGGTGGTATTACGGCGGCGTTTTTTCGTGTGCGGCGACAGGAGTCGCTATCTGGAAACACAACAGCGACGCGCAGGGAAGACACGCGTCGCTGTGCATGGGACTATGCATAGTACATCGGTGTAGTCGGTTGTTTACTTCTTTCCTGCCAGGAGAGATTGGACAGCCTGGCTGATCATACGGCCATCAGCCTTGCCCTTCAATTGAGGCACGAGCACCCCCATGACCTTCCCCATGTCACTTGGACCTTTGGCCCCGACCTGGGTGATCACAGTGCGGGCATAGGCCTCAATCTCCTCAGCGGACATCTGCTGGGGAAGATAGGACAGAAGGATGACCAATTCGGCCTCTTCCTTCTGCAATAAGTCCGGGCGATTGGCCTTGGCATACTCTGCCAGTGTATCGCGGTGGCTCTTGACGTCGCGGGCAATAACATCCAGAACGCCAGCATCGTCCAGTTCGTGGCCCTGCTCAATCTCAGCGTAGTTGATAGCAGAACGCACCATGCGTAGGACCGATAGACGCATCGTATCCTTCTGGTGCATGGCATCATTTTGCTCTTTGAGCAACTTCTCTTTCAGGCTCACGGCTGACTCCTACCCGCGACGTGCGGCGGCAGCCGCCTTGCGGCGACGCGCAGCTTCCTTCTTCTTGCGCTTGACGCTGGGCTTCTCATAGTGTTCGCGCCGGCGAGCTTCGGCTAGAATGCCGTCTTGCTGCACTTTCTTCGTAAAACGCTTGAGTGCGCTCTCAAAGTTCTCGTTTTCACCAACGATGACCTCGGTCACATACATCCCTCCTTTCTTCCGGCACAAAGCCAGACCTGGTTGTTGTGGCCTTCCCTCACGCCCAACCTTGTCCAACCGCGGCACCGTTATTTGCCAAGACATTATACTTCCATGATGGGCTATCTGTCAAGGAAAAAGAGACGTCTTTACGCAGTGGAGATCGTCGCAGATTCCGGACAGCGACTAGTCCCCGTGCGTTCGTTCTGCGAGGATGATCTCCTGAGCGCGCGCCAGCGCCTGTTGAGTGGACGCGAACAGCACGTCGCTCGCCCGGAAGATGAGCTCTGCGCCGAGCATGCCCTCCAGCCCCGACGATTGCAGGGTGGCTTCGATCCCATCACTCACGCCGCACATGAGCACGCGCGTGCCCGAGCGGTTGGCGTAGGTTACGATATGCTCGAGGGCGGCGACGCCTTCACTGTCCAGAATGCGCATGCGCCGCAGGCGCAAGATGAGCACCCGCACACCGGCGCCGATGATCTCGCGCACGCTCTGTTCCAGGTCGTCGGCGGCGCCAAATGAGAGTGTGCCTTCGACGTTGACAATGGCGATAGCGGGTGGATTCTCCAGGATGTCAGTTCGGCTATGCTCAACGAAGCCGCCTGCCGGATTCTGGCTCAGGTAGGTGAGCTGAAGCTTGCTGCTTTCGAGCACATAGATGGCGATCGAGAGCAGCGCGCTCATGTAGATCGCAATGTGTAGCGGCAGCAACAATGTTGCCACAAATGTCACGGCCAGAACCAGCCGGCTGGTCATCCCGCTCTGCCAGGCCAGCCGCAACTGGTGCCGGTTGACCAGGTTGTAGGCCGTGATGATGATAACGCCGGCCAGGCTGGCCACGGGGATGCTATCGAGCAGCGGCGCGAAGACAACGATACCCAGCAGAACAATGCTGCCAGCGGCCACGCCGGCCAGGCGCGTGCGGCCGCCGCTGCTGACGTTGACCGCGCTGCGCGATGGCGACCCCGACGAGGGAATGCACTGGAAGAACCCGCCCACCAATGAGGCCAGACCCTGGCCGATGAACTCGCGTGTCGGGTTGATGCGCTCGCCTGTGGATAGCGCGATGGCCTGGGCGATCGACATGGCCTCGACCAGGCTGAACAACGCCACTGCGCCGGCGCTTGGCAAGAGCGCCTGCCAGTCGGCCAGCGTTAGCGCCGGAACGTGAAGACTGAGGGTGGCCCCCTGCAGGCTGCCCAGGTCGCGCACCAGACGCAAGCCCTGGCCGGACCATTGGCCAAGGTATGCAATCGCGCCGACCGCGAAGATGGCGACGAGCTCCGCCGGCAGCTTCTTCTGTATGCGCTTGATGCTGAGCAGGAGCGCCATGGTCAGAGTGCTACTCAGCAGGGCGTAGATGTTCGCATGCTGCAGGCTGGTCAAGATGCCGACAACGAGGGCCGGCGCGCCGCCAGCCGTGGCGCGGGGCAATCCGAGAGCATTGCCGACCTGTCCGAGCACGATGAGCGTCGACGCTCCGGCCAGAAAGCCCATCAGGACGGAGTTCGAGACGTAGCGGATGATCCAGCCCAGCTTCAAGAACCCCAGCATAAGCTTGATCGCTCCGCTGAGGAGGGCAAGCGCGAAAACGGCCTGAACAAAGGCGGCCGGGTCCTTGAAGGATTGCAGAACATTGGCTGTTACCAGGGAGGTGGCATTGCTGGGGCCAGTGATAAGATACGATGAGCTGCCGCTGATCGCGCCGACAATCGTCGGTACAATGCCGGTATAGAGGCCATAGATGGGGGCGACGCCGGCGATGGCGGCGTAGGCCATGCACTGCGGTGTGCCGACCATGGCGACGGTGAATCCGGCCACCATGTCGGCGGCAAACGACTGGCGCAGGCTCCTGAGCGAAAGTCTCACTGGCGTTCCTTCGGGTAATGGCGCTATGCCGCGAATGTGCCCATGATCTCTGCCGGAGCGCGCCCTGCACGCAAGAGCGACGCCATCGTCTTCATTGGCTGGTCGATGTGGCTGAAGAAGGCCTTGTAGCCATCGCACAGATAGTTCAGGCCCGGCTCGCCGTTGCTGGTCTTGAGAATGCGGTCTTTGGGGCATGCTCCGTTACAGACGAAGCGCGCCGGGCAGACGCGGCACGTGTGGGGCAGCGCGTCGCGCTTGGCCTGGCCGAACGCACGTTGCTGCGGCGAGGCAACCAGATCGGCCAGCGCTGTCTGCATCATGTTGCCCAAACGATAGCGCGGCTCGACGAAATGATCGCAGGCGTAGACAGCGCCGTCATGCTCCATCGCCATGGCCAGGCCGCAGGTCGGCTCAAAGATACACAGACCGGGGCGCTGGCCCAGCCAGGCAGCGAGGGCGACGTCAAACATCTGCACGAAGACCTTGCCGACGTCCCGCTTCACCCATTCAGCGAAGATGGCGATCAAAAAGCTACCATACTGTTTGCCCGTGACCGAGTGTTTGCTGACAGCCCATTCACCCCGCCGGCCTGGCAGCGGCGACTTCTCGACAATCGGGATAAACTGGATGAACTGTGTATCCACCTCGTCGCGCAGGAAGCGGTAGACCTGCAAAGGATGGGCGGCGTTGGCGGCGTGGACGCAAGCAAGAACGTTGAACTCGACCCGGTGCTTCTTGAGCAGCGCCAGGCCAGCCATCACGCGCTCAAAGCTGGGATTGCCGCCTTTGTCGACGCGATAGACGTCGTGCAACGCACGCGGGCCATCCAGGCTGAGACCGACCAAGAATTGATGGTCGTGCAGGAATTCGCACCACTCGTCATCGAGCAGGACGCCGTTGGTCTGTAAGGCGTTCTTGATGATCAGGCTCGGCGCGCGGTATTTCTCCTGTAGCGCCAGAGCGCGGCGAAAGAAGTCGATCCCCATCAGCGTTGGCTCGCCGCCCTGCCAGGCAAATGTGACCTCAGGCGCCTGCTGCGCGGCGATGTACTGGCGGGTGAACTCTTCCAGAACGGCGTCGCTCATGCGGAAAGCCGAGCCGGGGTACAACTCGTCCTTGCGCAGGTAGAAGCAGTAGCGGCAGCCCAGGTTGCACAAGGCCCCGCGCGGCTTGAGCATGACGTGAAACGCAGGGACGCGGGATGCGGGTTCCGGGTTCCGGGATCCGCCGCGATCCGTCAGCTCAGTTGGGGACTCCACAGTGCCTTTGGCATTGCTCATGTCTCGTCGGGGTGAAGCGCCGCCAGGCGGTCGGCGTGGTGAGAGCGTTCCGTCTCTCTGAGCCGGGCAAGATAGCCGCGCAGTTCACCGCGCGTGTGCAAGGGCCCGCCTTCACGCATGACGGTCATCAGCGGGTCGACGTCGCTCGAACTGGTCTGCATCATGTCGCGCAGCCAGGCGCTGAGCAGAGAAAGGGCGTGATTGGTCAGATCAGGTCGTTCTGCCGCAAGGTCATGCTGCTCGTGCGGATCGCGGGTGAGGTTGAAGAGCATGACCGGCTCCAGCATCTTGTAGCCGTCATGATATGTATTGAGGCACATGTACGACTCACCCTCGTGCTCAAAGCGCACGCCGCGCTGGCATGCCCATGCTCCCTGGCTGGTGACGAGGTAGTTGCGTCCCTGTTCGCCGCCGGCCCGTAGGGCAGGTGCAAATGAGCGGCCATCCCAGTTGGCGGGAACGTTGCCCCCCAGCATCTCAAGCAGCGTCGCGGCCCAGTCGACCTGGTAGTGCAATGCACGGTCAACGCGAGCCGCTGTTGTCAGGCCCGGCCAGTGCACAATCAGAGGCACGCGGCAGGTGACATGATCAGCCGTCTGATGGTCTCCCCATATATTGAGTTCGCCCAGGTTTTCGCCGTGGTCGGAGCTAATCATCACGACAATCTCGTCCAGCATGCCCAAGTTGTCCAGAGTATCCATCAGCCGGCCTACCCACTGATCGGCGTAGCGGATGCCACAGTCGTAGCCGTCAACCCACATCTTGACCGCGTCCATCGAGTCGAGTTGGGCCGGCACGCGCGGGTACTTTTCGTGGGTGGTTTCGCTGCCGTAACCATTGGGCTCCTGGGCGCTGTGCGGTCCGTACCCATTCCAGCATCGTTGGCGCACCTCTTCGGTCAACCAGACAGGCAGGGGAGCATCGGCGAAGGGGTTGCCGAGATCTTGCGGCGCGCGATAGGGTGTATGTGCATCCCAGACGTTGACGTGCAACAACCAATTGTCACGGCGAGCATTGCGCTGCAACCAGCCAATGGCATGAGGCACAACCTCGTGTGCGCTCTCGTTGCCGCGCTTGCCCGTATCGAACATTTCGTGGTAGCCGCCATACCACCACCAGGCCGAATGCCGCTCAGCAAAGGGGCTGAAAGATGCAGTCCACAAGCCGGCAGTGCGTATCTGTCCGACCCAACATGTCCGTGCATAGGAGCTGGTGAAGTTGCGTTCCCGGCCTTCAATAAAGGGATCGGCTGCCGTGCCGCCGTGGCCGACGACGCCAGTGTGGAAGCCCATCCGTCCGCTCCACATGGCGGAGCGTGAAGGCAAACAGGGCGCATCGCTGACGTAGCAGTTGTCGAAGCGCACTGCCTGCTGTGCAATGCGATCAATATGGGGACTGGTGTTGCGGTGATAACCGTAACAGCCAAGGTGATCGGGGCGCAGGGTGTCAATATCGATGTAGAGAACACGCACGGTGGCCTCCATGTGGCATGAAATGACTAAGGAAGAGCCGGCACAAGCGGTGAATGAGCATATGCTGTGCACATTATACACAACCAGTCGCCTATTTGACAAGCGCGGCCAGGAATGCTACAATCAATAATGCCGGTTCCGATCACGAGTACTGGCGCTTCTTGTGCCGCTTGTCCCCCACGTTTTGTCTCACAGGGTGTGGTATGCCGAGGAGGTGCGAGGCAGCCAAGGATTGCCTGTCCACAGCATTGCTGCTACTTATTTTATCGAGGAGGATAAACATGAAGCGCGCCCTGTTCGTTGTACTGGCACTAACCATGGTGCTTAGCTTGATCGCCGCCTGCGCCCCCCAGAAGTCGAGCACCAAAGTCAATGTCATGTGCACCCCCCAGGAAGAGTGGTGCCAGGGCATGAAGCAGGAGTTCGAGAAGAAGTTCGGCATCACGGTGAACTACGTCCGTATGTCCAGCGGTGAGTCGTTGGCTCGCCTGATCGCCGAGAAAGCTAACCCCCAGTTTGATATCTGGTGGGGCGGCCCTATCGACAGCTTCATCGCCGCCAAGAAGGAAGGCATCCTGGAGCCTTACACCTCCCCCAACTACAAGAACCTGCTTGACCAGGAGAAGTACAAGGACAAGGAGAACCAGTGGGTTGGCATCTATGCCGGCTCCCTGGCTTTCTGCACCAACACGAACTGGCTGGCCAAGAACCCCACTGCCAAAGCCCCGACATCGTGGGATGATCTGCTGAAGCCGGAGTTCAAGGGCCAGATCATGGTCGCTCATCCGTCCACGTCTGGCACATCCTACACGGCGCTGGCAACCATTTTGCAGATCCGTGGCGAGCCTGCTGGTTGGGAGTACATCAAGAAGTATTCTGCGCAGGTTGCCCAGTTCACCAAGAGCGGCGCTGCGCCGGCCAAGTTTGTGGGCCAGGGCGAAGCAGCCGTCGGCATCGTCTTCTCGCACGACATTGTCAACGAGATCGACAACAACAAGATGCCCCTGGTGCTCACCTTCCCCAAGGAAGGCTCTGGCTTCGAGATTGGCGGCATGGGCCTGATTAAGGGCGCCAAGCACATGGATGCAGCCAAGAAGTGGTTCGACTGGGCCATCTCCCCTGAGGCGCAGGCGCTCGGCCCC
>CAYOEZ010000248.1:0-6567 GCA_964402955.1 uncultured Ktedonobacterales bacterium
CCGTCTCCCCACCAGGCGAAGTCTGATGACCTTTTTGCAGTGGGCACATGACAGACACTGGGACAGGGGGGCCAGGACCACAACCCCGGCCTCCGACCTCGGGGGAGACATAGGCGGACTAGCCGCGTTTGGCCGTGGCTGTTCCCCCCAAGGTTGGGGGATAGGGGGCCCGTTTCTGATATCTCTGCCGCCTCTGCCGCCTCTGGTGCCTTTGACGCCTGACGCTTTCTAACAAGGAGACTTTCATGCAAACCAATCTACGCGGTCGCGATTTCGTGACGGATCAGGAATGGACGAGGGAAGAGCTCGATACGGCGCTCGACGTGGCTTTTGACCTGAAGCGCAAGTATGCCCTGGGCGAGCCGACGCCGCTGCTGGCCTACAAGACGCTCTTCATGCTCTTCTTCTTCTCGTCGACCCGCACCCGCACCAGCTTCGAGGCGGGCATCAGCCAGTTGGGCGGCCACGGCCAGTTCGTCGAGGCTGAGACGACGCAGATCAAGCACGGCGACACGGCCAAGGAGATGGGGCGCATCCTCTCGCGCTACGGCCAGGGCATTGCCATCCGCCAGTGCGACTGGGGTGTGGGCAACCAGTACATCCGCGAGGTCGCCGAGTACGCCAGCGTGCCGGTGCTCAACATGCAGTGTGACGTCTATCACCCGTTTCAGGCAATGGCCGACCTGATGACGATCATCGAGAAGAAGCGCGATCTGAAGAAGCGCAAGGTGGTCATGTCCTGGGCTTACGCTGCCAGCTACACCAAGCCGATCAGCGTGCCGCAGAGCGCGGCCATGCTGTTCGCTCGCTACGGCGCCGATGTCGTCCTGGCGCACCCGCCGGAGTTCCAACTGATGCCCGATATCATCCAGCAGGCCAAGGACAACGCCCGCCAGTACGGCGGCAGTTTCGAGATTGTGCACGACATGGATGAGGCGTTCAAGGACGCTGACGTGGTCTATCCTAAGAGTTGGGGCTGCCTGCTGACGACGAGCGAGCAGAAAGAAGCCGCTGCCATCGCTGCCAGGTACAAGGATTGGATCTGCGACGAGCGGCGCATGAAGCTGGCCAAAGAAGACGCGATCTACCTGCACTGCCTGCCCGCTGACCGCGGCATCGAGGTTGCCGATGAGGTGATCGATGGCCCGCAGTCGGTGGTCTACGACGAGGCGGAGAACCGCCTGCATGTGCAGAAGGCGATCATGGCGTTGACGATGAGGTAGCCCAGACCACCGAGGTCTCGGAGACCTCGGTGGTCTGAGACAAGTGATCGGAACTCACCAAATTCAGAAAGGGCCGACAATGGGCGAGGATAGAGGGTCTGTAGAGCGTGGCGTACGCCGCGCTCTGTTGGTCAGTGTGTTGGGGCTGATGGCTGTGCTGGCGGCGACCGCGGGCACGGCGGCCGCGGCGCGCAGCAGTTTGCCCCCCCTGCCCCCCAACTTTGGGGGGAGCGATGACACGGCTGGGTACGTGTCCTCCCCGGAACCGGGCGAGGGGCGAGGCGCGCCCCCAGCATTGGGGGATGGGGGGCAGCCTCAGCCCTACCTTCCCCCTGGCCTGCGCCCGCCGGGGTGGAAGACGCCGCTCACGTATGTGGCCGCCGCGCCGATCACTGCTGCCCTGGCTGTGACCAGTACTCCGGCTGATCTGCCCGACATTCAGGTCGCCTGGCTGAGCCGCGCTCCATTGTATGCGCCGTATGCCGTGGACTATCCCGATGGCTGGACGCCTGAGCTGCGCCCGGGCACGGAGAACGACAAGCACTGGCCCGATCCTGGTGAGCCGATCACCTTTTCGGCGCACGTTGCCAACCGCGGCACGCAGGCAACGGGCGCTTTCAGCTACCGCTGGCGCATGGACGGCAACGATGTGCTGGCCGGCGCGGTCGCTAACCTGGCCGCGGGCGAATGGATCACGCTGACGATGTACTGGCGCTGGGATCAGGCGCGGCACTGGGTGTCGTTCGACGCGGACGTCGCCAGTGCAGTCGCCGAAGTCACCGAGCAGAATAACCGGCTGGAAGAGGCGACCGACGCGCTCTACCAGGACATTCGCGTCCACCCCTATGCCTACGAGGCGTTCAAGCACTACCAGAACGCGCGCGGCTCCTACAACTTCGAAGACTGGATCCAGACGCACTACGCACAAATGAACCTGCGCTTCGCTCAGGCCGTCTATCCAGATGCGCCCCAGGGTATCCTTGACCGGGTGCGTATCAACTCCATCCGCGTGACGACCGACACGACGTCCGGCCTGGCCAACTACGACGGCGGCTGGCAGATCGATGTTCCTCCCGACGACCCCGATACGCCGCAGAACGAAAGCGTGCTGGCGGCTGAAGACTATGCTGCTCACCTTGCTAAGAGCATCGATTGGGGGCTGGTTCACGAGGTTACCCATCAGCTCGGAATGATTGATCTCTATCAACTGAATCTCGAGCAAGATCTAGTGCTTCTGCCCGACAAAGACGGGCTGCCCCTGCTCATGAGCTATGCCTGCCGTAACTGCGACATCATGGCGGGCGGCGACACGTCGCCCTACAAGAACGAAACGTACTACTCGAGCTACAGTGCGGCCGCGCTCAACCGCAACTACGGGCAGCGGCGCGGCTACTACGGCGACTTCATGTTCGATATTCCGCTGACCAATGTGCTGATGTTGCGCGACAATGCCGGGGCGCCTCTGGCGGGGGCGCAGGTGCAGGTGTACCAGAAGACCGAGGCGGGCCTGCCGCTGGCGCCTGTCATCAGCGGCACAAGCGACGCCAACGGGATGTTCATTCTTGCCAACCGGCCCGTGAGTGTGGAGATCACGACCGCCACGGGGCACACGCTCCACCCCAATCCCTTTGGCCGAATCAACGTGGTGGGAACCAACGGCGAGTTGCTGTTCAAGGTCAGCCGCGGCGGCAACGAGGACTATAGCTGGCGGCAGATTCTGGACTTCAATCTGGCCTATTGGCGTGGCATGACGCAGACCTATGCTATTGACTGGCCGACGCATTTGCCGCCTCTGGCAGCGCCCGCGCCCCTGCCGGCGATGACGGGCCGCATCGAGAACGGCCAGGTCTCACTGTCGTGGCCGGCGCAGCCTGGCGCTTCATCGTACCGCGTCTACAAGTCCGATGATCCCTACTATCAGTGGGATGTGCTGGACACCGTGGCGGGCACAGCATATTCCACAGCGCCGTCGTGGCACACGCGCTATGCGGTGACGGTTGTCGACGGCAGCGGGCGCGAGAGCGGCTTTGGGCCGGTGTACCGCGCCTTCTACTGGGTCTATCCTAGCGACGCTGTCTATGAACAGGGGCCGGGCAACTGGCTGGTGCTCGATGGGCACAGCGGGGCGGTGGTGCAGCTTCTCGGAGACGGCCGCGTCGTCGGCAACCGTATCAGCGGGCATGCCTCGTTTGTGGGCGGGCAGGCGATGAGCCAGGCAGCCGACGGCTCGCTGGCGATTGTGCAGGAAGGGCAGGCGACGATCATGAACAGTAGCCTGCGCCGCACCGGCATCATCGGGCGAACGGACTACGAAGCGCCGCGCATCGAGCAGGCGACGGGTGTGCTGCTGGCCGGCGAGCTGTTCTCCACGACCGTGCGACCCGACGAGGACGGCGCCACGCTCCTGTTGGGACATTTCGATGGCGATCTGACGGCGAGCGGGGCAGAGCCGCTGACTGCGACCGTTTCCTTTACGTCCGGCATTTCTGGCCAGGCAGTGCGGATCGGCGCCGGCGACCGGCTGGCGTACACGGGCGCAGGACACTTCGCCGAGGAAGAAGGCGGGCTGGATTTCTGGGTGCGACCGGAATGGGGTGCGAGCGATCGCCAGGCGCACGTATTCTTTTCAGCCGGCGACGGCCAGCGCTACATCTTCGAGGTCGGCGAGACCAGCGGCTGGCTCTATGTCTACATCGACAAGTTCGACGGCTACAACTCGGTCGCGCTGTGGACCAACGTCTCCGCCTGGCGGCAGGGCGAGTGGCGCCACGTGGGCGTGTCCTGGATGCCGCACTGGCTCAAGCTCTACGTGGACGGCGAGATGGCGGATGTTACGTCGTTGCGCCGGACCATCACCGGCACGCTGGGTATGCTCAATATCGGAACGAGTTACGACGGTACGTTCCCGGCTCTGGCCGCGCTGGACGAAGTGCGCGTGAGCAGCATCGCCCGTGTAGGCAACAGCGACCGCGTGCATGTGTTGGTGAGCGAGGAGAGCAAGTCGGACATCCGCGTTCTCGATCTGATGGGCAATGTGCTGTCAGTTTGGAGCGATCCCAATGTGCTGCGCCCGCGCGGCCTGGTGGCACGCCCAGATGGGCGTATCGCTGTCGCCGATAGCAGCGACGGTACGGTCAAGCTGTTGTCCCACGACGGGCAGGGACGCCTGAGCTACGAATCAACGCTCGTCACCGGCTTGGATCGGCCGCAGAATATCGAGAGCGATGGCGATCGCCTGATTGTCCCGGACTATGGGCACGGGCTGGTGAAGATATTCTCCGGCGCTGGCCGCCTGCAGACCGTGTATTCGGCGCCGAACGACGGCTACCCGGGCGCATTCGGCAGGCCTGCCGCGACCGCTCGTGGACCAGCGGGGAATCTGCTTGTTGTTGACAAAGGTAAACGCAGGGTGACGTTCATCTGGCGTGGGTTGCTGAACGTGCAGCGATACCTGCCAGTCATCGTTCGATAACAGGCCACAAAGGGGTGTAGCGTGAGCAAAGTTGCAGTTGTTGCTATCGGTGGCAACTCGCTGATCAAGGACGACCAGCACCGCAGCGTGCCCGATCAGTTCGCGGCGACGCGCGAGACGGCACTGCACATCACCGAAATGATCAAGGCCGGCTGGGACGTGGTCATCACGCATGGCAATGGCCCGCAGGTGGGTTTCATCCTGCTGCGCTCGGAGCTGGCCAGCCATATTATCCATACTGTGCCGCTTGATTCATGCGGCGCCGACACGCAGGGCGCGCTGGGATACATGATCCAGCAGTGTTTGTACAACGAGTTTCTGCGCCAGGGCGTGCCCAAGCAGGCGGCTACGGTGGTGACGCAGGTGGTCGTCGATAAGGACGATCCGGCGTTCAGCAATCCAGCGAAGCCGATCGGCCCCTTCTATGACGAGGAAAAGGCGAAACGCTATCAGGCGCAACGTCATTGGGTGATGCGTGAGGATGCCGGGCGCGGCTGGCGGCGCGTTGTGCCATCGCCCCGTCCGCTGGAGATCGTGGAGCGCGCGGCCATTCAGAGCCTGGTCGCTTCCGGCTATGCGGTCATTGCCGTTGGCGGAGGAGGCGTGCCGGTCATCCGGTACGAAGACGGCACATTGCACGGCGTGGAGGCCGTCATTGACAAGGACTACGCCAGCGCCCTGCTTGCCTGTACAGTGCACGCCGATCTCTTTCTGATCTCCACGGCCATTGACCGCGTGGCGATCAATTACCGTAAGCCTGAGCAACGCTTCCTCGAGCAGATAACGGTGAGCGAGGCCACGCAGTACTTGGCCGAGGGCCAATTTCCCGCCGGCAGCATGGGGCCGAAGATCGAGGCGTGCATCCAGTTCGTCACGCAATGCGGCAAGGAAGCGCTGATCACCAGCCCTGAGCGCATCGCCGACGCACTCGCCGGCCGCGCCGGTACGCGCATGACGATGGGATAGGGTGTAGGGTGTAGGGTTCAGGGCGCATGCAGCGAGTCGAGCAGGGGCGGCCGTTTTGTGATAGCGGAGAAGTCGGCACCCCCACCCTGAACGCTGAACCCTAAACCCTGAACCCGGGTCCTTATTCCCCCTGCGCAACGACCTTGCCGGCGCGGGCTTTGGCGATCGTGTCGCGGTAATCGCGCTCCACTTTGATCATATGCTCAAGGACCTGACGCACGCTCCACTGCCCCGGCGCCGGGGAGCGATCGAGATCGTCGTCGCTCAGGCCGATCGTCGCCGCCAGCACATCGCCCCAGGCCTGTTCGGCCAGGGCAAGCATCATTTGCGGCTCGGTCGGCATGGTCTGGGTGCGCTCCCGCAGCAGGCGAATCTGCAGGGCGTGCTCGCGCAAATGGTCGGCAAAGCGCAGCATAACGCGCCGCGCCGAGCTCCAGCGCTCGTGGCCGGTAGCGTAGCGTAGCTCCTCACGAGAAATGGCGGAGACGGCGGTCAGTGTGGCCTCGCGTTCCTTACGTAACTCGGCGAGCATGGCCGTGACCTGGTCTGCGGGCATGGGTTGCCTCCTATAAGTGGCTGGTGGTCGTGCGTCTGTGAGAACGAGAATATGATACACCATTTGTCAGAGTCTGTATAGCGATGCACAGCGGGCGGAGCATCTTCTCTCTTGATCGTGTAGAGCGCGGTCTATTCCGCGCTAGAACGGGGGCTCTCTTGCCGCCTGGACGGCGCAAGAGAGCGCCTTACTACACAGGTTGGGAAGCTGGCGCTGTCTTCAGAATACATGATGCTCACCCATGCGCCACCGACGGAGCGCAGAGGGAAGATGGTGCATCTTTGGATTTTGCCCAAGCGGTAGTGTATCATATTGTGTGTAAGCTGTCTTGACGGGAGAAGACAATAGGC